>NZ_NSFW01000009.1:0-320209 GCF_002294905.1 Mesorhizobium sp. WSM4308
GTGGCTGAAATTGCCGCCGACGAAGATCAGTTGCGGGCAAAGCTCGCGCGCCTTGCGCCCCGGCATGCCGCCGCGCACGCCGAAGGCGCGCGCTTCATAGGAGGCGGCGAGCACCACGCCGCCGCCGACCGCGATCGGCTTGCCGCGCAGCGACGGGTCGAGCAGCTGCTCGACCGAGGCATAGAAGGCGTCGAGATCGGCATGGAGAATGGTGGCTTTCATCCCACTTACCTTGCCGTGCTGCAGCATGAGCCGCATCTGTTTTTAGGGTGCTTCCGACGAACAAATAGAGAACAAACAGGGCCTTATGTCAAGCAGAATGGCCATTTTGTTCAAGGTGGATTTGGCACATTGGCTGTACTAGCCAGCGCTGAAGGAAACCTATAACCCGACTAGACTCAACAATCGTCGCCCAGGCTCGGCGCCGACTCCGAGATCCAATTCGATAATGCGCCTGGAGCACAATGCGTTGGCTATCGTTGGATTGGCCTTGCCCAGCAAGGCGTGGATTTCATCCGCGTTTACCGGGAACGTGCTTGGTAATCCAACCATCGCCTCTTCATTCATGAAGAGGCGAAACCCTCCTGAACAGTAAGCTGCTTCTCCGTTCTCAAGTTCGAATACGACGAAGTTTCGCCCGGGGTGCAGATAAATTGTTTTATCATGACGACCCATCTCATGGTTCCGATGGACCGCACCCTGTGTGTCCGAGGCCGAACTCCCAGGACTTTCGGTGCTCATAGGCCAATAATTGTTGACTGAAACGCGAGAAAAATCATCCGCACCGCCAAGGTCAACTTCAAAATTGCGAACGTCATCCCTGCTAGAAACCCCTGCAGGAAGAGAGACTCTGTGAAATATTCCGAACCCTTCGACCGCTAGGCTTCTAGCTCGAAAATTTTCTCCCCATCCAATAGTTAATACTGTCCCGCTGAGGCAACCAAGAGCGAGTGCGGTTGCAATAGCGAAAACCCTGGATCGAGAATTGACAGGGGGCCTGCGCCTCGCCTTAGCTGGCATGGCTCGACCCCGGTTTCAATACAAGCTGAATTTGGTCGCACGTTCTGTAGGATATATTTTCCAGAACTGTCTCATATCGTAAATAGTCGTGATTACTAGAGGTCGTACTAAATGGTTTCGACAAATGATCGCCGTTGGCAGTATTTAATTCAACATCAATTGAAACATTGCAAGAAGATACGCCGGAATTGTCTACAAAAATTTCAATATGATTTTCAGATCCAGGCTTGGTGGTGAAGCTAAATCGATATGGAAGCGAATTAGGTCCGCACTGTCGATAAAAAACGCAGTCTGCATGGGTTCCAAATATTCTAACATTGTTGACAAATACACGAACGTCGCTATACCCGTCATAACGTACAAGAGATATTTGTCCACCATTCACACCTATGTTGTTGGCCTGCTGGAGCCATTTGGCTTCCTCTGTAGACAAATCACGAAAAAACTGATGCTTGAAAGCCTCGACATCGGGAAGCGGGCCTGCGTACAGTCGTAAAGTAAGCCATGCGGAGAGCGACAGGGTGAAAAGAAAAGAAAGAAAAAGTGCTGCAGCGCGAACAAACTGAACCGGTGGTCGATAGGGAATTTCAGCCGGCATAAACGGCAACGTCGCAAGATCCACACCAAAGAGATAGATCGCACCAATGCCAACCGCAGGAGAAAAGCAAAGAGATGCTAATCTCTGCCAATCCTCAATCGGTAGATAGAACAGTGTCGCGCTATCCATCGTTCAAACCTTACCCTTACCACGCTCTTCTAATATACGATTCGCAACGCCATAACTCGGGAAATTTGAATGACATCTCCCTTTCGAATATTGCGCTGATTAGGCTCTTCAGCGAGCGTTGTGGAGCTTCGCCAGCGATTTCAAAAGCTTGTCATGATTGTCGGACTCGATTTGTTGCCTCAAAGTCTATGCCGCGCTGTGAGCACCTCAAGATCTTGTCGTGATCTGCTGTTTGAAAATCAACATGCTGGTGGCTGAAATTGCCGCCGACGAAGATCAGTTGCGGGCAAAGCTCGCGCGCCTTGCGCCCCGGCATGCCGCCGCGCACGCCGAAGGCGCGCGCTTCATAGGAGGCGGCGAGCACCACGCCGCCGCCGACCGCGATCGGCTTGCCGCGCAGCGACGGGTCGAGCAGCTGCTCGACCGAGGCATAGAAAGCATCGAGATCGGCATGCAGGATGGTGGCTGTCGTTTCCATCCGGCTGCATATCCACGTTTGCTGATGGACCGGAACGAATAGAGAACATAACATGTACATCTGTCAAGCGCCATGTCCGCGCCCGCTGTATCGCCTGTGCTCTTCCCGCGAAAATGGCACAGCCAATGTCGGGTCGCGGTTTTCAACAACGTCCTAGAGACGGGCAAACGAGCCTGTCAGCATGGCTGAATGCGGAAGGAGCACGACATGACCGACCACATTATCGCGCCTTACTCGGACTGGTTTGAAGCGCACAAATCGCATCTCGCAAAAGAGAAGGCGCTGACGCGCCAGCGTCAACAACTCGCGGCGGAGCGGCGCGCACTGCCGTGGCTGCGCATCGACAAGCTCTACGAGTTCGACACGACCCAGGGGAGGAAATCGCTGGCCGATCTCTTCGAGGGTCGCAGCCAGTTGATCATTTATCACTTCATGTTTCCGCCCAATGCGGACTATCGCTGCACTGGCTGTTCATTCCTTTGCGACCATATCGACGCCGCCAACCAGCATCTCAGGCATCACGACGTCTCACTGGTCGTCTGCGCGCGCGCGCCTCTCGCCGAGCTCATGGATTTCAAGGCGCGGATGAATTGGCAGTTCGATTGGATTTCGTCATTCGGCAGCGATTTCAATTTCGACTTCCAGGTGTCGTTCACCGAGGACCAGATCAAAGCGGGCAAGGTGCTGTTCAATTTCGAAGAGGTCGTGATGAAAGGCCGGGATCGCGCTGGCGCGACCGTTTTCTACAGGGATGACGATGGCACGATCTACTGCACTTTCCAGGTGCGGAGCCGGGGCGGCGAGAACCTGATCGGGACTTATAGCTATCTCGACCTCACACCCATCGGCCGCAATGAAAACGGGCCATCGCATACGCTGGGCGATTGGGTCCGCCTTCACGACGAGTATGATGGTCGATGATGAACCGATATCGCCGCGCCGTTAAGCCCCGCCTCGGCCTTGCGGCGTCCATCAAGAGCTTCGGCGATCATGTGTTGGCCAGATGCTCGGCCCGCAACGTCGCCTTCATCCGTTCCAGCGCCGGTTCGCCGCCGGCCGCCAGTTCGTCGGCGATGCGGGCGAGCTGATCGTCGGCCTTGCGGTGCTTGCTGCCCCAGGCGCCGAGCGCGGCCAGCACCGGCAACAGGTCGATGCCGGCTTCCGTCAGCCGGTAGATCGCCTTCAGCCCGTGGCTCGGATCGTCGCTGCGGGTGAGGATGCCTTCGTCCTGGAGCGTCTGCAGCCGCTCGGCCAGCGTGCGCGAGGAGATGCCTTCATCCGATTGCAGGAATTCGCGAAAATGCCTTTTCCCGGCGAAGACCAGGTCGCGGATGATGAGCAGCGTCCAGCGATCACCAAGCAGTTCCAGCGACAGGCTGATCGGGCAGCCGGACCTTTCGCGCGTCGACATGTCTATGGTTCCATTTTTAAATCACTTTACTCTTGACATCGTTTTTGCCTCGCGTCAATGGTTCCAAAAGTAAAGCAATTTCCTTCGGGCGGAACAAACGAGGAGACGACGATGAGGAAGCTCATCTTGCAGATGCAGATGTCGGTCGACGGCTTTGTCGGGGCGAACGAGGACCATCGCTGGCAGCTCTGGGAATGGGGCGACGACATCGGCTGGGACGAAGAGCTGAAGCACGATTTCAACACCGTCTTCGCCGGCATCGACACCATCCTGCTCAGCCGCAAGATGGCCGAGGAGGGCTATCTCAGCCATTGGGGCAATGCGGCGAAGAGGTTTCCACGCGATCCTTTCTACGCCTTCGCCCAGCGCATCGTGGAGGCCCTGAAGGTGGTGCCGAGCGACAGGCTGAAAACCTCGCGATGGGGGCGCACGACGGTGGTGAGCGGCGACCTGCCGCGGGAGGTCAACGCGCTGAAGGCGGGCGAGGGGGCTGATATCGCCGTCTTCGGCGGCGCCGGCTTCGCCTCGTCGCTGATCGCCGCCGGGCTGGTCGACGAGTTCCAGCTGTTCATCAATCCGGCCGTGCTGGGCGCCGGCCGCCGCATCTTCGACCAGGGCGGTTTTCGTAGCCTCCGGCTGCTCGGCTCGAAAGCCTATGCCTGCGGCATGGTGGTCAACCGCTACGCCCCGGCGCAGTGAGTGGAGCACGGCGAAGGTTCCTGTCAAAAAACCGTTTGGGCAGAATCCTTTGCCCTCGTCTCTTCGTCTTCAAGGTGCGGTCGCCGGCGTGGCGGCCGCTTCAATTCCAGACGGAGATGACGATGATCCTGGTGACAGGCGCCACGGGGATGAACGGCAAGGCGATCATGCGCGAGTTCGCGCGGCAGGGGCATGAGGTGAGGGCGCTGGTGCGCGATCCCGACCGGGCGTCAGCGGCAGGGCTCGGCGGACTTGCCGGCGTCGAACTGGTCGCGGGCGACATGCGCCGGGCGGAAACGCTGGGCGCGGCACTTGATGACATCGACCGCGTGCTGATGATTTCGACCGCGGCCGACGACATGACGGAAACGCAGTGCCGCTTCATCGATTCCTGCAGGCAGGCCGGTGTCGCGCATGTGGTGAAGTTCTCCGGCGCCGAATCCAACATCGGCTACGACGCGACGAAGTTCCGCTTCACCCGCATGCATGAGGAGGTCGAGCGCTATCTGGAAGGGGCCGGCATGGCATGGACGCATCTGCGCCCCAGCCAGTTCATGCAGGTGTACCTGCGCGACGCGCCGACCATTGCCGCCGAGGGCGCATTCCATCTCGCGCTCGGCGAGACCGAACTGTCGCCGGTCGATGTCGAGGATATCGCCAAGGTGGCCTTCCGGCTGCTGCGCGATGGTGGCCATGAAGGCGAGAGCCTCGATATGACCGGGCCGCAGGCGCTGACGATGAGCGATATCGCCGTGCTCATATCGCAGGCGATCGGCAAGCCGGTTCGCTATGTCGACGTCAGCCCCGCAGAGCGGCGGCGCAACCTGCTGGCCAGCGGCGTTCCGGCCGGCTTCGCCGATGCGCTGGACGAACAACTGGCCGAGCGGTTGCGACGGCCGAAATCGCGGGTGCACCTGGCGACGCACGACATGTTCGGCGTGCGGCCGACGCCATTCCTTGAATTTGCCCAACGCCACGCCGCGATGTTTCGGGGTGAGGGCTAGCCGGGGCGGAAAAATCGTCCGCGGCGACGTATCCTTTTTGTCGGCCCATCCGTCTTTGCTTCTCGAAAGGTCGCGCGGTCCGCGATCCGTAACCAGGAGAGCATCATGGCGAGCATCGAGAGCGAGGCAAACAGGAACCACTACGCGGCGATCGCCGCCAATGCCGGCAAAATGGGTCCGCAGGCGTTCGTCGAGTTCAACGATGCCAGTTGGACGGCGCTGACCGGAGAACCCGGCGGCGTCGACTATATCGAGGTGGATGCCGGCGGCGTGCCTGCGTTGTGGGCTGTGCCGAAGGGCGCCGACGAGCGGCGCGTGCTGTTTTATGCGCATGGCGGCGGCTTCGTCGGCGGCTCGATCTACACCCATCGCAAGCTGGTCGGCCATCTGGCCAAGGCCGTCGGCTGCCGGGCCTTGCTCTATGGCTATCCGCTGGCCAGCCAGGCCAAGTATCCGGCCCAGCTCGATGCGGCGATGGCCGCCTGGAGCTGGCTCATCGACCAGGGCTTCGACACCAGGCGGATCGTGCTTGCCGCGGATTCCTGCGGCGCGGTGCTGACCTATGGCGTCCTGCAGCGGCTGCGCGCGCAAGGGCGGCCGCTGCCGGCCGCAACGCTGATCATCTCCGGCTGGTTCGACATGGCGCTGACCGCTGCCAGCTATGAAACCAACCGCGAAAAGGATCCCTTCTTCGCCAAGGGCGGCGTCGACTGGCTGGTGACCAACTTCATCGGCGACCGCGACCGGCTGGATCCGGAGGTCAGCCCGCTCTATGCCGATTTGAGCGGCTTTCCGCCCGTCTTCCTGCAGGCCGGCGCCGATGAGACGCTGGTCGACGAAAGCCGCATGTTCGCCGAGCGCGCGCGGCAGGCTGGCGTCGAGACGCGGCTCGACGTCTTCGACGACATGCTGCATTCCTTCCAGATGATGGCCGGCCGGGCGCCGGAAGCCGACGACGCGATCGGCCGCCTCGCCGCCTGGGTGCGGCCGAGGTTGGGGTTGCCGGCTGCCGGGAAGACCGGCGAAAAGGCGGCGTGAGCATGCGGCGGCTGGTCGTATCGAGTTTTGTCTCGCTGGACGGTGTCGTTGAAGGACCGATGGTGTGGGCGTCGCCCTTCTTCGACGGGCAGAACCAGGCGCACGCCTTGCAGGCGTTGTCCTGCGTCGACTTCTTCCTGCTCGGCCGCGTCACCTACGAGATGTTCTCGGCGCGCTGGCCTGACCTCAAGGGGCCCTACATGGACCGCATCAACGGCATGAAGAAGCTGGTCGCCTCGACGACGCTGAAATCGGTAGGCTGGAATGCCACGCTGCTTGACGGCGACGTCGCCGAATCACTCGCCGCGCTGAAGCGGCAGCCGGGCGGCGACATCTTGAAATACGGAGTGTCGCAACTTGACCGCACGCTGCTTTGCGCCGGGCTGGTCGACGAGTATCATCTGTCGATCGTGCCGACCCGCGTCGGGCACGGCAAGCGTGCCTTCGAGGATGTCGGCTCGATCAGCCTCGATCTGGCCGGCACGCATCGCTTCGACAATGGCGTGGTGACCCTGACCTATGTGCCGCGATGAACCAGCAGATCCGCAATCCCCCTGAGACGAGGCAAGGCATCGAGCTGCGACTTGACCCCGAAGGCCTGTTCGACCTTCGCTACCGGGCGTTCCTGGAGACGGTCTCGCATCTGCGCGTCCGTCTCCACCGCTATTGCGCTCGCATGACCGGTTCGGCTCTCGACGGCGAGGACATCATGCAGGAGGCGCTGTTCGACGCCTATCGCAAGATCGGGCTGCTCGACGATGCGCAGGCGCTGCGGCCGTGGCTGTTCCGCATCGCGCACAACAGGTGCATCGACTTTATCCGCACCCGCCGCACGCGGCTCAAGGCCGAAGCAGGCTATGCCAGCGATGAGATCGTGCTGCCCGTCGAACCCGCCGGTGCGGGCGCCGGCCGCGCCGTCGAACGGCTGGTGGTGCACCTGCCGCCGAAGGAGCGCGCCTGCGTGCTGCTCAAGGATGTCTTCGACCATTCGCTGGAGGAGATTGCCGGCCTGGTCGGCTCGACATCGGGTGGCGTCAAGTCGGCGCTCAATCGCGGCCGGGCCAAGCTCGCCGCCTTGCCGGCGCAACCGGTCGCGGCACCCAGGCACGACCCCGAACTGGAGCGGCTGCTGAGCCGCTATGTCGAGCTCTTCAATGCAAGGGACTGGGACGGGGTGCGGGCGCTGACCAGCGCCGACGCCCGGCTGCGGGTTTCGGACTGCTACAATGGCCTGCTCTCCGACTCGCCCTATTTCGTCGAGTATGAGCGTGGCGAGCCCTGGCGCATGCGGCCGGCTGTGGTCCAGGAGGAGGCAGTGCTGGTCGTCGACAGGCTCCATGGCGAGCTCTGGCGGCCAGCCTATTTCGTGCGCATCCATGCCGACGGCGGTGTCATTGACCGCATCGCCGACTATTATGCCTGCCCGTGGATCCTGGAGATGGTGGCTGCCGAAGGATGATGGATTTGTCCGGCAGTGTCTTCTCGCTGGGATCGGCTTTCCCGCTTATTTCACCGAGTCGGCGGCCGCCAGGATGAGATCGGCCGCTTTGCGCGGTTTGGAGAGCATGGGGACATGGCTGGTCGCAAGCTCGGTCACCTTGGTGGCGCCGGGCGGTTGTTACCTGGAGAGGAAATCGGTGATGAGCTTGACCGTGGCATCCGGGTTTTCTTCCATGATCCAATGGCCGGATGCCGGCACGATGGCGCCCGTCACGTCCGACGCGACGAAGCGCAGTGTATCGGCCTGTGTCGTGCCCGCCGATTTCTCCGCGCCGGCCGCCAGCACCGGCATGGGCAATTTGCCGCCGGTGGAAAGCATCGCCTGGTTGTCGATGGCGTCCTGATCGAATGCCTTGAACTGTTCGAAGGCGTCATGCATGGCGTGCGGCCGCGCATAGAGTTTTGCGTAGTGGGCGCGCGTCGCCTCGTCGATCTTCTTCGGGTCGGCCGACAGTTCGTTGTAGAAGCGGTCGAGGTAGATGCGCTCGCGCCCCGCGACCAGGCGCTCCATGTCGGGGCCCCGGAAGTTGAAGTGCCAGAGCAACGGGCTTTGCTTGATCTTGTCCCAGTCACCTATGCCAGGCAGCGGTGCGTCGATGACGACCCATTTGGTGATGCGCTTGGGATATTGCGCGGCCAGCGCATAGCCGACCATGTTGCCGATATCGTGCGTCACCAGCTCGGCCTTGTCGATCTTCAGCGCATCCATCACGCCGGCGATGTCGCCCGCCTGGTTCTTCTTGGTGTAGCCGCTGTCCGGATGCGCCGAAAGGCCCATGCCGCGCAGGTCCGGCACAACCACCGTGTGATCCTTCATCAGCTTTATCGCGACCGGCGCCCACATGTCGCCGGTGTCGCCGAAGCCGTGCAGCAGCACCACCGCAGGCCCTTGGCCGCCGACGCGTACATGCAGGCTGGTGCCGTTGGTCTGGATCGTCTGCGTCTTGAAGCCGGTCGGAAACGGGATCACGCGCGCCGAGGCCGGAGCGGCGAATGACAGCAGACCAAGCACGATGACCAAAGGACGAAACATGACGGATTACCCCGAGCTTTTGCCGCCGCCACATGTATCGCGGTCTTTCCGACTATGGCACCATGCCCTTGGTTTCGTTAGGCGTCGATCGCCTGATTGTGAATTCGGGGAAGCCGAACAATGCTAAAGCTTGAAGCCGCCGCCGCGTTTGTCGCCGTCACGGAATCCGGCTCGATCAGCGAGGCGGCCAGGCGCATGGGCCTGTCCAAGTCCGTCGTCAGCGAGCGGCTGTCGGAACTCGAGCGCAGCCTCGGCACGAGGCTGCTGGACCGCACCACCCGCAAGCTCTTCATCACCGAAGCGGGGCGCGGTTTTTACGAGCGCGCCAAGCGCATCATGCAGGAGGTGGCCGATGCGAGAGCCGAGATCGCCGAAGATCGCGGCGAACTCGCCGGACCGCTCAGGATATCGGCGCCGACCAGTTTCGGCATCCTCCATCTCGGCCCGGCGCTGTATGGCTTCCTGGCCAGGCACCCGGGGATCGAACTGACGCTTGATGTCGACGATCGTTTCGTCAGCATGGTGGCCGATGGCTACGATGCCATTGTGCGTCACGGGCCGGTCGTCGATGGCGGGCCGGTCATCGTCAAGAAGCTGGCTTCCAGCCGTCGCTTCCTGGTGGCATCACCGGACTATATCGAGCGGTTCGGGCGGCCCGCGACCACCGACGACCTGAAACGCCACAAGGGCGTCATCTATTCCATCCGCGGTGCCGCCGACTGGCGGTTCAAGATTTCGCGGCGGCTGGTGACGATCCGCCCGCAAACCGCGTTGCGCGTCAACAACGGGATCTTGATGCGCGACGCCGCGCTTGCCGGCCTCGGCCTGGCGCTGCTCCCTGCCTATTTCATCCGGACCGAGATCGCCGACAAGCGATTGACGGTCATCGATGTCGGCGCCGAACCTGAAGGGGCCACCATCTATATCGCCTGTCCCGAGGACCGGCGCGGATCCGCCAAACTGCGTGCGCTCACCGCATGGCTTCGCGATGCCTTTGGCGATCCGCCCTATTGGGAGGCGTGAACCGGCACCTCATTTCGCATCGTGAAAGATGATGCCGACCGTGTGGCGCATGCCTGAGCGCAGGCGGCTGACTCCGTGGCGCAGGTTGACGCGGTAGTTGCCTTTCGTTCCCTGCACCGGCCGGTTGTGGACGGCGAAGGCCACCGCGTCGCCCTGGCGCAAGGGCACCACCTCGACCCGGCTCTGCATGCGCGGCCGCTGTTCGGTCAGCGCGAATTCGCCGCCGGTGAAATCCTTGCCCGGTTCGGAGAGCAGGATCGCCACCTGCAGGGGAAAGGCGAGATCGCCATAGAGGTCCTGGTGCAGGCAGTTGAAGTCGCCGGGGACATATTGCAGCAGAAGCGGCGTCGGCCTGACCTGGCCGGCGGCATGGCATTGTTCCAGAAATTCGACATGCGTGGCGGGGTAGCGCAGGGGGATCGCCATGCGCTCGTTCCAGCGGTTGGCGACCTCGGCCAGCCTGGGATAGAGCGCGCTGCGCAGGCCGCCGAGCTGGTCCGGCAAGGGATAGCGGAAGTAGCGGTATTCGCCCCTGCCGAAACCGTGCCTGGCCATGTGGATGTGGCTGCGGAAATGCTGTTCCTGGGGGTAGAGGCCGGCGATCTGCCGGCACTCTTCGGGCGAGAGCAGCTTTTCCATCACCGCGCAGCCGAAGCCGTCGAGCTCGGCGGCCAGTGCCGGCCAGTCGTATGCGGCAACGCGCACCTCGGCGGCCTCGACCACCGAAGTGGCAACCTTGGCGTGGGCGTTCATATCGCGGCCTCCTTGTCGAGCAGAGCGCGCTTGCGTTCGATGCCCCAGCGGTAGCCCGACAGCGTGCCGTCGGCGCCGACAACGCGGTGGCAGGGAATGCCGAGCGCGATGGCGTTGGCGGCACAGGCGGTTGCCACGGCGCGCGCGCCGTTCGGCCGGCCAAGGCGCCGGGCAAGCGCGGTGTAGGTGATGGTGGCGCCGCAAGGGATGGCGTGCAGCACCTCCCACACCCTTTGCTGGAACGGCGTGCCGTGGCGCATGTCGAGCGGCAGGTCGAGGCCGGCGCTGGGCGTTTCGATGAAGCGGGCTATCGCCGCGAGATCATCGTCGAGAGCGCCCTTGTCTTCGACCAGCACCTTGCCGGGAAAGCGGTCGGCGAGGTCCTGCTCCAGCGCGTCGGCGTCGGAGCCGATCAGGATGGCGCAGACGCCGATCGGGCTGCGCGCCGCCAGGATCTTGCCGATCGCGGATTGGCCGACGGCGTAGGCGATGGTGTCGAGGGTGGCTATCGCCGCCGGTGTGGTTATTTGGGTTTGCAAGAGGTTCATTGCCCTGACTCCTTTGTCTGTGCCGGAACCCTACAGAGGCGGCTTTCCTCGCTCACTCCGGTGCTTGCTTTCAAATTCAAATCGCCTGTGTGAAGACCACCGTCGTCGCGTTCTGTAGAGCGCTGACTTTTGAACAGTCTACATGTCACGCGACACGAATGACGAAGAGTTCGCCGAGCAAAAACACCTCGCCTGACAACAGCCGCAGCTCGATCTCGCCACTCGCAGTGCGGCCCCATTCGGCCATACCGGCATCGACCAGCTTGCCGATGGCGGCCAAGACCTGTGACTTCGCGTCGATGGCGGCACCGTTGGCGATCTCGATGTTCGCACCGGCGGCGGAAGACCTTGCCATCGTACGCATCGCCGGTCGTTACGCCCGCGAAGACCGGTAGGCCCTGTCGGCGGCCTTCGCCGATCCGCCGGCCTCGCGGTCGAGCAGCGCGCGCTTGCGTTCGGCGCCCCAGGCGTAGCCGGACAGGGCGCCATTCTTGCGGATTACGCGGTGGCAGGGAATGGCGACCGCATGGGCGTTGGCGGCGCAGGCGGCGGCGACGGCGCGGGTTGCCCTGGGCGCGCCGATGCGCTCGGCGATCTCGGCATAGGAAACCGTGCCGCCGACCGGGATGTCCTGCAGGGCTTGCCAAACGCGCTGCTGGAAGGCGGTGCCGCGCACGTCGAGCGGCAGGTCGAGGCCGAGCCGTGGGGCCTCGACGAAGCCGACGACGCGGGCAACCAGCGCCTCGTAGTCGCGGTCGCCGCCGATCAGCCGCGCCTTGGGGAAACGGTCCTGCAGGTCGCGCACCAGCGCGTCCGGATCGTCGCCGAGCAGGATCGAGGCGACGCCCCTGCGGCTCGACGCGACCAGTATGGCGCCGAGCGAGGTCTCGCCGACGGCGAAGCGTATGTCCTCATTGGCGCCGCCCGCACGGTAGCGCGTCGGCGTCATGCCGAGCATGCCGGTGGATTTCTCGTAGAAGCGCCCGCTCGAATTGAAGCCGGCATCGTAGATCGCCACCGTGACGCTGGCGCCGTCCTCGAGACCTCGGCGGACCCGGGCGGCACGATGCGCGGCGGCATAGTCCTTCGGCGTCAGCCCGGTGATTGCCTTGAAGACGCGGTGGAAATAGCCGGCGCTGCGCCCGGCGGCATCAGCCAGTTCGGCCAGCGACGGCTCTTCCTCGCTCTGTTCGATCCTGCGGCAGGCACCGGCGACCATCGCGGCATTGCCGGCCCCCAGCGAAGGGCCATCCGGATTGCAGCGCCGGCAGGCGCGAAAGCCGGTCGCCTTCGCCTGGGCCAGCGTGTCGTGCAACTGGACATTGACCGGATTGGCGCGGCGCGACGGGCAGGAGGGCCGGCAATAGACGCCGGTCGTCGCCACCGAATACCAGAATTGCCCGTCCGCCGATTTGTCGCGCGCGGCAATGCGCGCCCAGCGCGGGTCATCAGCGACCGGCAGCGGCGTCGATTTGAGGTCTTTGGCGAGAGTGATGAACATGCCGCATTGAAGCCGCTGGAAGACGGCCCCGCCACCCGTTTCCTGCCAACAAAGAATATGACAAGATCGACCCGGAGGAGGTGCGATGGAAAACATTCGATCCCTTAAGACCGAAGCCGATTACGATTGGGCGATCGCCGAAATCACAAGATATTTCGACAACGAGCCGGAGGTCGGCTCGCTCGATGGTGACCGCTTCGATGTTCTCGCGACCCTGATCGAGGCATATGAGAACAAGCGCTACCTGATTGAGGCATCCGATCCCGTTGACGGGTCGCGTCCAGCCGGATTCAAAGACTCGCTGTAAGCCTTTGTTTTCGCGGCATGCCCCCAAAACCGATGCGCGTTTTGTGGGCGGCATGAACCGATTCTCCTACGCCGCCCGCTTTGGCTCCACCGCGAACGGGCTGAGCCCGAGCCAGGTCTGCATCTTCTTGCCGATAGCCTGGTCGCCGGTCAGGGAAACCTTCGCGCCCGCCTTCTCGACGGTCAGCAACCCCATCCAGATCGCCGTCATCGTGTGCAGGTCGGTGGAGACGTAGAGGTCGACATCGAAGCCCGGATCGTACCAGCACAGGTCGACCTCGCCGTGCTTTTCGACGATCAGCCACCACGAGCGTTTGGACGCCGGGAGATCCAGATACAGAAATTGTATCACCGTGCGTCCTTCGGGGAGCGGCGAGGGGTTCAGGTTGCGCCGCATGTCCCACATCAGCAGCGACGGATCGAGGTTCTTGAGCGACAGCCGGGACTCGACCCATTTCTGTCCCCAAAAACCCATCGCCTCGACGACGGGGCGCAGATCGCGGCCGGCCTCGGTCAGCCGGTAGTCGAAGATCGCTTTCTCGCCCGGCACCTCCTTGCGCTCGACGATCCCCGCCAGCTCGAGTTCCTTCAACCGTTGCGACAGAAGGGTCGGCGACATTTTGGGGACGCCGCGGCGCAGGTCGTTGAAGCGGGTCGAACCCGCCACCAATTCGCGCATCAGCACCATCGTCCAGCGGGTGCACAGCACCTCGGCGGCCATCGATAGCGGGCAGAACTGCTTGTATCCGTGCTGGGCCATGATCGGTGCACCTCCCTCGAAGCTGGCCGAACATTAGGCCTTCATGAATGAAGCGGCCAGTACGGAAACTGTACCGCCCCAGTACAGATCGCGGACTGGTTGGCGAGGGGCCGGCCATGCGAGCCCTTTGGCCGGTCGCACGGGATAGCCCTGTGCGCCGCAACCAGGAGACGACCATGACTGCTTACGTTATCGCGGACATCAAGATGAAGGATCCGAAATGGGTGCCGGGCTACGCGGCCTCGGTGCACGACATCGTCCACAAGCATGGCGGCAAATATCTGTCGCGCAGCGGCAATGTGAAGACGCTTGAAGGCAAGCCGCTCGACACCACGCTGATCGCCCTGATGGCGTTCCCGTCGGAAGCGGCGGCACGCGCGTTCACCAACGATCCGGCCTATGCGCCTTTCGTTTCGGCGCGTCAGGGCGGCAGCGACAGCCGCTTCCAGCTGATCGACGATACCGATCTGGCCGGAACGATCCCGTATCTGCCGAAGGGATGATTCTTCCCGGCAGTCGTCACATCGATTTCGGGACCTCCAAGCAGCAACAGCCACAGCGCTTGCCTGCCGGGCCGCCGTATTTTCGGCGGCCGGCCAGCTGTGCTTTTTCAAGAAGAATGGAATGGACATGATATCAACTCTTCGCAACAGGCTCGTCATGGCGGGGGCCATGATGGCCGTCTGCGCCTCCTTCGCACAGGCGCATCAGGAAGCGGCCGGAGCCGCGTCCGGCCCCAATCCACTGGCCGACAAGGTGCGGGCCGCCAACAGCCGGTTCCTCGACGTCAAGGCGGCGACGGCCGAGGGCTACGCGCCCATACCCTGCGCCAGCGGCATCACCGGTGGCGCCATGGGCATCCACTACGTCAACGGCCAATACCTGAAGGACGACAAGATCGACATCGCCCGTCCCGAGGCCGTGATGTACGAGCCGATGGCCGACGGAACGCTCAAGCTGGTGGCGGTCGAATACATCACCTCGAAGGGGCCGGCGTCGCTGGACGGCCAGCTGTTCAACTTCAACAGCGCCCCCAACCGCTATGGCCTGGGTGAATTCTACGAGCTGCATGTCTGGGCCTGGAAGGGCAACCCGACCGGCACCTTCGCCGACATGAACCCGAAAGTGTCGTGCGAACACACGATGGCACCGAGCCAGTAGCCGGCAAGGTCAGGCGGCGGCAATGCCGCCTGATCTCTACCGAGAGACGGCGGGGTGGTTCGCCTGGCCTCGGCCAGGCCCGGTCATTGCGGTGCCGGTTCGGGCAGAGGCAGGCGCGTCCCGACGGTATCGCGACTCGCCTCCGGCAGAACGAAACGCCCGGTCAGGTACCAGATTAAGGATACGACAAGGATCGAAAGGTAGCCGTCCACGGCATAGTGCCAGCCGGTGTAGACCGAGCCGAACAGGATGAGTGCGGCGAAGGACCAGCCGGCGACGGTCCAGCGGCGGCCGAAGCCGCTCAGGAACAACGCGTTGAGCGTGACGAAGGCGACATGCATGCTTGGCATGGCTGAAATGCCGCCGCCCAGTTCGGGGCGGCCGCTTGTGTAGGCTGTGAGCAGATAGCTGGCATACATATGGACCGGCGCGGCGTAGCCGTTCCGCGCCAGGGCGGTCTGCAACCCGGCAAACCGGTCGCCACCGTAGAACTGGTCGTGAAATATCGGGCCGGCGGAAGACAGCGCCATGGCCAGAACGGTGCCGCACAGGATCGTGGTCAGCGCGAGCGCCCACAGATAACGCAAACGCGCTGCCGGGTTGTTCCAGAAGGCGACGAACAGCAAGGTGCCGAACCATTGCACGTGCCAGCCATATCCGTAGCCGATGAAGATGACAGCCGAAATGCGTTCGGGGACGACGCGGTGCACCCATGTCCAGGGATCGGCGCCATGCAGCCCAACATCAAGCTCCGCCAGTATGCGGTCGGCATAGAATGGCACGATGTCGGGGATGGCAATCTTGAAGGCAGTGAAGGCGGTAATGCCGAGAAAGGACAGCAGGATCACCGGTGCGGCGCCCAGCCAGCGCTGCCTGAGCATGTCGAGCATGAACCGCGTCGGGCTATGCCTGGCAAATGTCAGCGCCATCACGCCGAGGCCGGCCGCAAGAAGCATAGGCAGGAAGACGACGAATGGCTCCGCGTAGGATTGCGCCAGGTGCAGATAGCGGCCCGGCTGCAGGCAAAGCGCGGCCAGAGCATAGGCCAGGCACAGGGCGGTCAGCATCCACCCGCTCCTGGTCGCGGCGATGTCCAGGTCAAAAACGCCAAGCGGCCGGCGCTCGCCGTTCCGCTGCGCGGTGTGCGCACTCATTGAGGAAGACCCGCCAACTGCCCAAGCATTAACAGGGGTATTTCGCCGATGAAGTATTACCATTCAATTACACTTTGGGTTGATAAAAAATACAAATATTGGATGGTTATATTTCTTCCCTTTCCGTCAAGGATTCGTTGACGAAGATGTCATCGTCGAATGCAGAAGGAGCGACCGCGCCGAAGCGGTTTCCAAACCCGAAAGGTTGCCGGGCTTCGGCCGCAGTCGAAGCGGGCCACCGCCTGGCCGGCGATGGCCCTGTGGATCAGGCGGCCCTGATCAGGCCGAGATGGGTCAGCGCGGCGACGCCGTCGTCGAGGCCGATCTCCTCGACGATCCTGCCGTCGATCACTTTCAGCACCGTGGTGCCGGTGAAGCGCATGGCGCGGCCGGTAGCGGCAGGCAGCGAACCGGCGAGGAAATCGCCGAAAGCCGGGCCGGTATGCGTGCCGCCGCCCTCCCACTGGCCGACGACGTAGTCGCCCTCGGCGATGAGATCGGCGGTGGCCCAGAAGTTGAGATCCGGGAAGGCGGCGCGGAAATCGGTCATGAAGGCCTTGATGTCGTCTCGGCCCCGGCGCGGCTCGTGCAGCGAATATTTGAGCAGCATGTCGGGCGCGGCGATGTCGTCGACGACGGACAGGTCGCAGGTTTCACCCCAGAAGTCGGTGAACCATCTGACGACGACGGCCTTGTTGTCTTCCTGTTTGGTCATTGGGAGCGTCCTTTCGTGTTTGGCTGGGGTCATCCGTCGTGTCGCCGACGACCTGAGCCATCCGTAGGACCATCGGGGGAGCGCAAAACTCCGGTTCTTGCCGGCCAATCGAAAGACGGGGCGCCGCGAAATATTGCAGGCGGGAAGGCATGCCTGCCGCGTCCCGGTAACTGTTTCTTCTCTGGTTTTGTCGCAGATTGCCCGCAGGTGGAGCAGGCGAAAACAGACGATGACGGGTCAGGACAAGAAAAGCCGCAATGAAACGTTCTGGGCCACGGCCCTGGAGCGGGCCCATCTTGGCGTCTGGGACTGGGATCTTGCGACCGGCGACTGCTTCTATTCAGCGACCTGGGCGCGGATGCTGGGTTATGATGAGAGGGAGCTTGCCAACACCAGCGACCTGTGGCTGCGGCTCGCCCATCCCGACGACCGCGAGCGGGCGCTGGCCAGCGGCGACCGCCACATTGCCGGACAGACCGACGCCATCGAGACGGAACTGCGGCTGAAGCACAAGCAGGGCCACTGGGTGTGGGTGCTCGACCGCGGCGGCATCGTTGAGCGCGACGCGGACGGGAAGCCGGTGCGACTGATGGGCGTGCAGACCGACATCACCAAACAGAAGACGGCCGAAGCCGAGCTCGAACAGGTCAATGTGCGCTTCCGCCTGGCGCTCGCCGCCAGCGGCACCGGCATCTGGCACCACGACATCGCCACCCACAAGAGCTATTGGGACACCCGCACCAGGGACATATTCGGCCTCGTTGCCGACACCGACGAGGTGACGGCCGACCTTTGGCACACCTATCTGCATCCCGACGACAAGGAAGCCACCGAGCGCGCCCACCAGCCGCCGCCTGGCTCAAGCGGCGTAACCGCCTCGCAATACCGCATCATCAAGCGCGACGGCGAGATCCGCCATGTCGAATCGCTGGTCCGCTTCATCGCCGCCGCGGGTGCCGCCGGCCAGATCCTCGGCACGGTGCGCGACATCACCGAGGACAAGCTGCGCGAACAGGAGCTGGCGTTTGCCGCCCGCCACGACGCGCTGACCGGCCTGTGGAACCGCGCCGCCTTCGACCGGCTGCTCGCCGAGCATATCGCGGCGGGTGCGCCGCTGGCGGTGTTCTATGTCGATCTCGACTACTTCAAGGCGCTCAACGATTTTGCCGGCCACGCCGCCGGCGACATGGCACTGAAGAGCGTTGCCGCCGGCATCCGCGCCTGCCTGCAGCCATCGGCGCATGCGGCGCGGCTCGGCGGCGACGAATTCGCGCTGCTGGTGCCGCATTGCGACGCAGCGCAGGCCGAGCGGCTGGCTGGGGCCATACTGGCGGCCGTGCGCGGCGCCGATCTGGGCTCTGCCGCGGCCGCGCGGCGGCTCGCGGCAAGCATCGGCATCGCCATCGTCAACGACCGGGTGACCACGGTCGCCGATGCGCTGGCCTGCGCCGACGATGCCTGCTACGCGGCCAAGGCCGCCGGGCGCGATCGCTTCGCGGTGTTTTCGGCCGAGGCCGCCACCGGCGGCCTCAACGCGGCGCGGCTCGCCGCCGACACGGTCGACGCCATGGAGGACGGAAGGCTGAAACTGTTCGGCCAGGAGATCCACCGGCTGGGCCGGCCCTGGCAGGAAAACCGCGATGTCGAGGTGCTGGCGCGGCTTGTCGGGCGCGGCGGCAAGCTGATTCCGCCCAGCGAATTCATCCCGGCGGCGGAGCGTTTCGGCATAGCCGCCAGGCTCGATCGCTGGATTATCCGCACCGCGCTGTCGCGGCATGGCGCGGCGATGAAGTCCGGCGCGATCACGCTTGGCTTCAACCTGTCGGCGCAGACGCTGAGCGATCCGGGACTGTGGGACTTCGTCGACAGCATCATCGAGGAGACTGGGGCGCCGCATTCCGGTATCGGCTTCGAGATCACCGAAACCGCCGCCGTCACCAATTTCGATGCCGCCGAGACGTTCGTGCGCAAGGCGCGCGAGCGGCGCTGCAAGGTCAGCCTCGACGATTTCGGCGCTGGCATGAGTTCGTTCGAATATCTCAGGCGCTTTCCGGTCGATGCCATCAAGATCGATGGCTCCTTCATCGAGCACATGGCCGAGAGTCGCTTCGATCGCGAGATCGTCTCGGCCATATCAGGCATTGCCCGCAGCGTCGGCTGCGCCGTCGTGGCCGAGAAGATCGAGCAAGCCGAGACGCTCGTCATCCTGCAGGCGATGGGCGTCGATTTCGGCCAGGGTTTCCTGCTGCACCGGCCCGAGCCGCTGGAGCGGATCGTCGCGCCCGCCATCGGGCCGGTAACCGCAGCACCGGCCCGCAAGGCGTCCTAATCAGATTTGCCGCACCATCGCTTGCGGAAATTCCAGCACAGCGGTCTCGGGTCGCCTGTGCTGGGCTTCCGCCACCGTCTCGATCAGGAGGTCGAGGGCCTCGCATGCCGAGCGGCTCGTCTCGTCATTGCCGCGCAGATAATGATAAGCGCGTTCGAGATGGATGCGGGCGGCTGAAAAATCGCTGGTCAATGGTTCCCTCCATGATCCCGCCCTAATTTATCTTGGCCGGCCCGGCGGAATTTGGGGTAAATATCCACAGGCGGTTTTTATTCAAATGCCGATTGATCTTGGCCGCGCTGTCAGGAGAGGCAGCGCGCAGCGCTTTGCCCTGCCTTGTCGGGCGGCTAGACTGCCACCTCCTTGTGCGAGGTGATATTCATGATCGTCCAGGCCTGCATCAACGGCGCGCGTCCGCGCGACTTTCATCCGAAGCTGCCGCTGACGGCGCAGGCCATGGCCCGCGATGCGGCTGCCTGCGTCGCGGCCGGTGCCGGCGAACTGCACATCCATCCGCGCGACCCCGATGGGGGTGAAAGCCTGGCCGCCGTCGATGCGACGGTGCTGGCCGTGCGCGGGGCCTGCCCAGGCACGCTGGTCGGTGTGTCGACCGGCGCGTGGATCGAGAACGATGTCGCGCGCACCCGCGCGGCGATCGCCGGCTGGCGCGAGCTGCCCGACTATGCCTCGGTCAATCTCTCCGAGGCCGACGCGCCCGCCGTGATGGAGCTGCTGCGCCAGCGCGGCGTCGGCATCGAGGCCGGGCTCGCCACGATAGAAGACGCCGAGCGGTTCGTGGCGCTCGCCGATCACGACCGGGTGCTGCGCATCCTGATCGAAATCGACATACCGGACCTTGTAGCGGCACTCGCCGAGGCAAACGGCATCGCCGCCGTGCTCGAGCACGCCGAAGTGCGGCGGCCGATCCTGCTGCATGGCGTGGACGCCACCGTCTGGCCATTCGTCGAGCTGGCGCGCCAAAAGCGGTGGTCGACGAGGGTCGGGCTGGAAGACGGCAAGACGCTCGCCGATGGAATCGTGGCCAATGACAATGCGGAAATCGTCGCGGCGGCGGTGGCGGTTTTCCGCTCCGCGTCCGCCGGCTGACCTGCGGTCTGCCTCAGCTCCGCCGGCGGGCCGGTGCCGTCCACGCGCGCAAAATGTGTTTCTGGATCTTGCCGGATGCGGTGCGCGGCAGCGTATCGGTGAGCAGGAACTCTTTCGGCACCTTGAAGCGGGCGATGCGCGCGCCGCAATGGTTTGCCAGATCGGCCGGATCGACGACGCATCCGGGTTTCACCACGACGAAGGCGCGCCCGACTTCGCCCCAGCGCGCGTCAGCGACGCCGATCACGGCGGCTTCGGCGATGCCGGGATGGTCGAGCAACACGGTTTCGATTTCGACGGGATAGATGTTTTCGCCGCCGGAAATGAACATGTCCTTGCGACGGTCGACGAGGGTGACGAAACCTTCCTCGTCGCGCCGCGCGATGTCGCCGGTGCGGAACCAGCCATCGGCGGTGAAGGCGCGCTCCGTCTCTTCCGGCCGGTTCCAATAGCCTGGCGTGATCGAGGGGCCGGACAGCCATATCTCGCCGGGCTCGCCGGCCGCGACGTCGCGGCCATCGTCGTCGACGAGGCGCAGGCTGATCGTCGGCGCCGGCAGGCCGGCCGAGCCTGCCTTGCCGGCGATGCGGTCGGCCTCGACCGGCATGCCAAGCACCGTGCCTGCCTCGGTCATGCCGAAGCCGTCGGCCATGCGCACGCCCTGGGCCAGCCACCATCTGATATCCGTGGCCGGGTTGGGCGCGCCGCCGGTGAAGATGGCGGTGAGCGCGGTCCAGCGCGACGGCGTGAAGTCGGGATGTTCACGCAGCATCCTGGCCATCTGCGGCACGCAGAAATAATGGGTGACGCCAAGAGCCGGATCGGCGAGGCGGCGATTGGTGGCGCCGGCATCGAAGCCGGGCGAGATCAGCACGGTGCCACCCTGAAGCAGCGTCGGACGCAGGCTGGTGATGAGGCCGATGACATGAAACATCGGCGCGTCGCAGAGGAAGACGCTGGCATTGCCGACGCGGCCCAGCACGCCGAAATTGACCGCCGTGGCGAAAGCGTTGCGCTCGGTGACGATGACGCCCTTTGGCCGGCCCGACGTGCCCGATGTGTAGAGGATGATCGACGGCGCATCGTCAGCGGGCAGGGGACGGCGCGGCGCCGGCGTCTCTGCCTCGACCGCCATCGCGAAGGCGGCGACATCGACAGGGATGCAGCGCCCGGGCAATGCCGCCTGCAGGACGGCGTCATGCAACAGCAGCACCGGATCGCAATCGGCAAGGATCGCCTGCTGTTCGGCACTGGCAAGCCGCCAGTTGACCGGCACGAAGATGGCGCCGAGCCGCATTGCGGCCTGCTGCAGGATCAGGAGATCGGCGCTGTTGCGGGCAAGCGCGGCGATCCGTTGCCCGGGCTTCACGCCGTAGCCGGCTTCGAGAACGCCAACGGCTCGCTGGATGGCTTCGTCAAGCGCGGCATAGGTCCAGTGCCGGCCGGAGGCCAGGTCGACGCAGGCAACACGATCCGGCTGCGCGCCGGCATGCAGGGCCACGGGGTCTGAAATCGTCAAGGCCGGCATGCGCATCTCCTCCCAGATTGCGTCGGTGGCTCGTGTCGTCGGCTTATCGCGTCATCTGGCCTTGTCGTAAGCCCCGAGGCCCGGCTTGTAGCTCTTTTCGTCGATGAACTGGCGGATGCCTTCCTTGCGGCCCTCATTGTCGTGGGAGTTGGCCGCCTCCTGGGCGCGGACCAGATAGTCCTCGGCATTGTCGTAGGTCATTTCGCTCACGCGGCGGATGGCGTCCTTGGTTGCCTTCAGCGCGATCGGGTTCTTCTTCAGAAGGATGTTGGCAACCTCGGTGACCCGTGTCTTCAACTCAGCCAGCGGCAGGCTTTCATTGACCAGCTTCCAGGCGGCGGCCTTCCTGCCGTCGATCAGTTCGCCGGTCAGCGCGTGATACATGGCGTCACGCATCGACAGCAGGTCGACAACCACCTTGGTGGCGCCGCCGCCGGGCAGGATGCCCCAGTTGATCTCGGACAGGGCGAACTGCGCCTCGTCGGCGGCGAAGGCGAGATCGCAGGCGAAGAGCGGGCCATAGCCGCCGCCGAAGCACCAGCCATTGACCATGGCGATGGTCGGCTTGCCGTACCAGCGCAGGCGCCGCCACCAGCCATAGGCTTCGGATTGCGCCTTGCGGACGGCGCCGAGCCCCTTGGCTTCGGTCTCGCGGAAATACTCCTTGAGGTCCATGCCCGCCGACCAGGCGCTGCCTTCGCCCGACAGCACCAGCACGCCGACATCGTCGCGGTATTCGAGTTCGTCGAGAACCTCCATCATGCGCCGGTTGAGCGTCGGGTTCATGCAATTGCGCTTGTCCGGCCGGTTGAAGCGCACCCAGGCGATGCCGTTCTCGACGTCGAAGGCAACGGTCTCATCGGTCATGGTCGGTCTCCTCCCGTTCCACCACTGCTATGGAAAATTGCTATGGGGCATAGCTATCTTGATTGCTATGTCGCATAGTCTTTTTCGCTTGACAAGAGCCGGCATCGCGGCGATCGGTTGGCATGGACGAAAACCAGCCTCACACCGTGCCGGAAATGATGTCCGACGACGCGCTCGATGCGCAGATCGGCTACAATCTCAAGCGTGCCTCGGCTTTCGCGCTCAATGATTTCACGGTCGAACTGACCGAGGCGGGCCTGCGCCCGGTGACCTATGGCATGCTGGCGCTGATCGATGAGCGGCCAGGCATCCGCGCCGCGGAACTGTGCCGTCTCCTGGGCATGAAGAGCGCCAACATGGCGCCGCTGCTGGCCGAACTGGAAGAGCGCGGGCTGGTCGAGCGCGACGACCATGCCGAGGACAGGCGCGTGCGGATACTGACCCTGACGCCGGCGGCCAGACAGGCGATGCCGGGCTGGCGGCGACAAGTTCGCCGGCACGAAGACAGGTTTCTGCAAAGGCTGACGAAGAAGGAGCGGGCGACGCTGCTGCGCCTGCTGCGCCTGATCTGGACGGACGAAGGTTGAGGGCTGCCTATTTGGCTTCGCCGTCCGGCGCTGAAAGCCGCAGCAAGAGGGCGAGCAGCGCGATCACTGGCGGGACGATGAAGCACCAGACATTGGCGTAGGCAAAGCCGAGGGCAGCGGCCGCGCAGCCGGCGGCGAAGACGGCGACCGCCGCCGCCATGCGCCGCAGGCGGGCAATGAGCGCCGGGCGGGCTTCCGGGGCCGTGCCGCCGATGAGATCGGCGAGGTCGATCATGATCTGGGTGGTGGTGCCGGTCATCAGCGTCGAAGGCGGGGCGGCCGCCAGATGGACCCGGTGCACCGCGTTCTGGATCGCCATGGCGGCGACCAGCACCATGCCGGTGACGATGGCGGCCGCGCCGTCACCACTGGCGAAGGGACCAAAGCGGATCGCCAAGGCGGCGCCGACGACGAGCAGCGCCAGTTTGGTCGCCAGCAGCACTCCGAGCGCCTGATGTCCGCGCCGGCGCAAATGCTCGCCGGCCAGCCGGGTCAGGATGACGACGATGCAGAACACCGGGAGCGCCAGCAGCTTTGCCAGCACGCCCGAAATGCCGAGCACCAGCGAGGCGCCGAGGGTGACGAAATTCCCGGTCACGTGCGCGGTGAACAGGCCCTGCAGCGCCAGGAAGCCGGCCGTGTCGACATAGCCGCCATTGAGGCTCAGCAGCAGCGGCAGTGCTGGTTTCATGGCGTCGTCGCCGGGACCAGGAAACGGTCGGGCGCCAGCGCCGCGGCGGTGACGCCGAGTGCCGTGACATCCTCCGGCAGGGGCTCGCCGCGCATCAGCGCCGCGCCCAGCCTGGCCAAGGTCAGCGACACCTGGAAACCATAGCCGCCCTGGCCGCCGAGCCAGAAGAAGCCAGGCAGGCGGGGGTCGAAGCCGGCGACCGGCGTGCGGTCCAGCGCGAAGGTGCGCAGGCCCGCCCATGGCGTCGACGGACGGCCGATGCGCATCGACGTCGCCTGCTCGATGCGGTCGACGGCGATGGCGACATCGATGTCTTCCGGCCAGGCGTCGCAAGGCTCGGAATCGGTCTCGTCGGCGAGCGAGCCGATCAGCCTGCCGGCATCGGGTTTGAAGTAGAATTGTTCGTGCAGGTCGACCACCAGCGGCCAGCTGGCGATGTCGGTGCCGGCGGGCGCATCGAACAGGAAAGCGGTGCGGCGTTTCGGCTGGAAGCCGAGGCCGGAGAGCCCAGCCAAGCCAGCGACGACATCGACCCAGGCGCCGGCGGCGTTGACGACGATGTCGGCCGGATAGACACCGGCGCTTGTCTGCACGCGCAGGCCGCCGCCGCCGGGCGAAATGGCGCGCACCTCCTCGCCGGTGCGAATTGCGCCGCCGCCGGCCTTCAGCGCCGAGGCGCAGGCCGCCAGCATCTTGCCGGTGTCGATATCCACGGCGTCCGGCTCATAGACGCCGCCGCAAGTGGCTTCAGTGGCGATGGCGGGAACCAGCGCGTGGAGCTCGGCCGCCGACAGGCGACGCACGCTGGGCACCAGCGCCTGCAATTCATCGGCCAGCTTGTCGATCGCGGCGCCGTCGCCTTTCCAGCCGACATGCAGCGCGCCGCGCCGATGGGCGACGAAGCCGCCCTCGACGATTTGCTGCCGGCTGGCCAGCGTCAGCGCGCGCACCAGCCGGTTGCCGTAGGTCTCGGTGAACAAAGCGGCGGAGCGGCCGCTGGCGTGGTAGCCAAGATGCGGCTCGCGCTCGAGGACGGTAACGGAGGCCCAATCCCGCACGGCCGCCGCAAGCGACAGGCCGGCAATGCCACCACCGATGACGACAATTTTTCTGGGAGGATTCGACTGCATCAAGCAGTCGTAAAAATGATTTCGTATCCAGTCAAACGGCGCGACCTTCCCTCGGTCGTTCGCACGGCCATTGCTTCCTGTTCTACGGGGGGAGAAATGGCCGGCGGGGCGATGAGGGCAGCGCCGGCTCCGACGATCGACAGCGTCCTCTACAAGGTCACAATCTGCCCCAGTCCTCGCCGCACCGCCTCGCGATAAGCGAGATCCGCCGCCACCAGATCCTCCATGGCGACACCCATGGCCTTGTAGACGGTGATCTGGTCGGCGCTTATCCTTCCCGGCCGCAGTCCAAGCAGCATCTCGCCAAGCTCGGTTCCGGTTTGCGGATCGATGCCATCGAGTTCGCAAGAGCCAACCGGAGTAGGCGCGAAGGCGTCCCTGGTCTCGACGAACAGGCTGGCCCGGTCGACAAGTTCGACCGGCAGCTCGCCGCCGGGTGGTGCCACGCCCACCGACGAGACATGCGTGCCGGGGCGGAGCCATTCGGCCGAGATCACCGGCTGATAGGAATGCGTTGCCAGGCACACGACATCCGACGAGCGCACCGCGGCCTCGAGATCGCTGACGGCGACGACGCCCGGATGCAGCGCTGCCAGCGCCCGCGCGTCCGCGAACTCCTTCGAGGCGACGCGGATCTCGGTGAAGTCCCGCACCAGCGGCAGAAGGTGCAGGTGCTGGCCGGCCTGCACGCCGGCGCCGACCACCGTCGCGACCCTGGCGTCGCGGCGGGCCAGTTCCCGCACCGAGAGCACGGCCGAGCCGGAGGTGCGCACGGCGGTGATATAGGTGCCGTCCATGACGCAGACCGGCATGCCCGTTTCCGGGTCGAACAGATGGATGGTGGCGAGATGGCTGGGGATCGCCCGGGCTATGTTGCCTTCGAAGACGTTGACGATCTTCACGGACAGATGCATGCCCGCCATCCAGGCCGGCATCGCCAGCGAATAGCCGGCCCGCGGAATGTCGAGCTGTGGCCGCGCCGGATTGACGATCTCGCCGCGGGACAATGCCTTGAAGCCCTCCGCCAACGCATCGAGAAGCCGACGCAGGTCGATGCATGTTCTCACCTCGCCTTCGCTCAGGATGAGCACGGCCGTGTCGCCCTTGGTAAGGGCATTGCGGGAGGTCCGTATGGTCGATGTCATGGGATTTGCCTTGGTCGGGTTGCGTTGCCCGCCAACGGTATTGCCACTCGATGGTGCGATGAAATATGCTGTTTTCGCGATTTTTGCGTGATAATCGCGCTATCTGTGGTCAGAAAGTGTGAATTCAAATGGACGATCTCGACCGCATCGACCGCTCGCTGTTGCGCTTGCTGCAGGAGGATGGCCGTCGCACGACGCTCGATCTGGCCCGCCGCGTCGCCCTGTCGCCGACCGGGGCGGCGCAACGCATCAAGCGGCTGTTCGCCGAAGGCTTCATCCGGGCGGTGCGGGCCGTTCTCGACCCGGCCCGGATCGGGCAGGCACAACTCGTCTTCATCGAGGTGCGGCTCGATCATACGGCGCCGCATGTCTTCGACCGTTTCGCCGAGGCGGTCATGCGGGCGCCCGAGATCATCGAATGCCAAATGGTGGTCGGCGGCTTCGATTATCTGGTCAAGGCGCGCATCGCCGACATGGCGATGTTCCAGGATTTCCTGCAGCGGGTGATCCTGCCGCTGCCCGGCGTCAGGGAGACGCACACCTACGCCTCGATCGCCAATGTGAAGCCGGACGCGTTGCTGCCGATCTAGGACGTGGACTTATTGGCGCCGAACCGTAGCCTGGACGCCATACGCCCGAAAGCAGACGTAGCGAATCTGGTCCGGCCGGCGGCGCGACCTCACAGCTCGGCTGGCCAGCCCGATCGCTCGGCTCGACGCAAGGACGATTTTACGATCAGGCGATGGAAAGGCGCAATTCCCGCGATATAGGCCCGCCCTCCCAAATGATTGAAGGTCACGACCGTTGTGGCGACAAGCCGGCGGCACAAAGCGGACTCTTCAACCAAGACGGACAAACGGAAGTCGAGATGGCGATCGTCCTCGCCAAGAATAATCTCATGACGCCGCCGATCGTAGACCCGAAAGAAATCAATCCTGTCGGTAGCAACGTCATCGCGCAACTCAGACGATGTCTTAAGACCAAACCCCGCAACCAAGGTGTCCCTGAGAGCTATCAGCCAGCCAACCCACCGCGCCTGACCCATCAGCATATGGGCGGCGAGGCGTTCGGCGTCGCCCGTCGCATGGCTCGGCAGATCGATCGCGAATGCGTCAGCGAAGCCTGCCTCGGCATAGAGCGGCCTAAGCGCGGAATGTTGCGGCAAATCGACTCGAGCAACGCGTGTCATGGATGGTCCGCCCCGGACTGAATGGAAGCGAAGAGGTGGTGCACTGCAATAGCACGAACGGGCTCTCCATCAAACGTATCAAGGAACTTCTGCTGTTGACCCTTCCGCGACCTCGGGCAACGTCCGCTCTTCCGCGGTCGGCAAGCTGCTAAGTGAGTACACGCCCTAGACCGGCGGCCGTTCCCCCGCGTCCAGCAGCCATTGCCGCACGGCCTGTGTCGGTTCGGGGTGGCGCTGCTTTCGCGGCATCACGACATGAAAATCCTGCGTGCCGCGCATTTCGCAGCTGACCGGCTGGACCAGGCGGCCGGCGGCGAGGTCGGCGGCGACGAGGAAGCGGCTGGCCAGTGCTATGCCCTGGCCGGCGATGGCCGCGTCGATGGCGAGGCTGGTCTGGTTGAAGCGCATGCGCTTGAGCTCGGCCGTCATCTTCAGGCCGACTGCCTTTTCCATGAATTCGGGCCACAGATTGTGCGCGTCGTGCAGCAGGACGTGATGCTGGATTTCGGCCGCGGCGATTTCGGCTGCGCCGGCCGGCAGCAGGGCCGGGCTGCAGATTGCGATGATCTGCTGGGGAAACAACAGGTCGACGATCAAGCCGGCGCCGAAAGGCGGGCGGCCTTGCCGCACGGCGATGTCGACGCCGTCGGCCTGGAAACTCGACAGGCTCTCGCTGGCCAGCACACGCAGGTCGACCAGCGGATTGTCGGCCATGAAATCCTGCAGCCTTGGGATCAGCCATTTGGTGGCGAAACTCGGCGTCACGCTGATCGTCAGGCGTGCCGGCGCGGGACGCAGCAGCAAGGTTGCCTCCGAGATCAGGTCGAAGGCGCGGCGGATGTTGGGCACATAGGCGCGGCCCTGATCGGTCAGCGCCAGGCCGCGCGGCAGCCGCTCGAACAGTTTCGTGCCGAGATGGGTCTCCAGGCCGCGAATGTGCTGGGCCACCGCGCCTTGGGTCACGTTCAACTCCTCGGCGGCGACGCGGAAGTTGAGATGGCGCGCCGATGCCTCGAAGGCGCGCAACGCATTCAGCGGCGGCAGGCTCAGGAAGGCTTCAGGCATGCAGGAGTTTTTCTACTGGTTGATTTCAGGCATTCTGGTTCGAACCGAGCGGCAGAACCAGCTATATCACCGTTCAAATCCCGAAAACACCGGTTGCGGTGCCCGCCAACCCTGAGAGGAAAATCCAATGAGTGTAGAAAAAGTGGCTGTTGTCGTGGCCGGCGGCAGCGGCATGGGGGCGGCGGCGGCCAAGCGCCTGGCGGCGGATGGGTTCAAGGTCGCCATCCTGTCGTCCTCGGGCAAGGGCGAGGCGCTGGCCAACGAGTTGGGCGGGCTCGGCGTCACCGGCTCCAACCAGTCGAATGACGACCTGCAGCGCCTCGTCGACCTGACGCTGGAGCATTTTGGCCGCATCGACGTGCTGGTCAACAGCGGCGGCCACGGGCCGCGCGCGCCGATCCTGGAGATCACGGACGAGCAGTGGCGCACCGGCATGGACGTCTATCTGATGAACGTCATCCGGCCGGTGCGCATCGTGGCGCCGCAAATGGTCAAGCAGAAGGGCGGCGCCATCATCAACATCTCGACGGCCTGGGTCGCCGAGCCGAACGCGATGTTCCCGACTTCGGCCGTGTTCCGCGCCGGTGTGACCGCCTACACCAAGATCTTCGCCAACACTTATGCATCAGACAATGTGCGCATGAACAATGTGCTGCCCGGCTGGATCGACAGCCTGCCGACCGTCGAAGAGCGCCGCGACAACGTGCCGATGCAGCGCTACGGCACGATGGAGGAGGTCGCCGCGACGATTGCGTTCCTGGCGTCCGAGGGGGCGGGCTATATCACCGGCCAGAACATCCGCGTCGATGGCGGTGTTATCCGGGCGCTGTGAGGCGTCGACCGGGCATGGGTTCCTCGCCTCCAGGGAAGTGGGCGAGGAACGAGGTTCGGGGAGGCGCTGCCATTCTCGCGGCCGATGCGCAATTCTTTCAATCATTTCTTGAAGCCGGCACCAGCCGTTTCATGGTTTGATGATTCCGGCCAAGAGGGGGAGGCGCCATTGACCGACTTCATCGGATTGCCGAAAGCCGAGGTGCACATCCACATCGAGGGCTGTTTCGAGGCCGACGATGTGATCAGGAACTGCCAGCAAGCCGGCATTCCGCTGCGGGCGCCGCGCGACAGGCTTTTCGAAGCCCATGATCTCAAGAGCTTCCTCGAGATGCTCGACTGGTTGTGCGGGACTTTTCGTACGCGCGAGCAGCTCGCCACCACGGCCTACAAGTTCGCGCAGCGCATGGGCCGAAGCGGCGTGCGCTACGCCGACGTCATCGTCAATCCGACGCACTGGCCGCACTGGCACAAGGACGTTGCGGGGATGATCGACGCGTTCGACGCGGGTTTCGCGGCCGCCGAACAGGATGGGCACCCGCCGGTCGGGCTTTGCGTCAGCCTTCTGCGCACCCAGTCGGCGGCGGAGGCGTTCGAGCTGGTGGAGTTGCTGGGCGGGATCAGGCACAGGCGTGTCGTCGCCCTGTCGATCGACGGCAACGAAGCGGCTGCCGGCCGCACCGGCCCGCGCTTTGCCGAGGCGTTTCGCCGGGCCGGCGCGGCGGGTTTGCGGCGCACCGTCCATGCCGGCGAGTCGAGCGGCCCGGAAGGTGTTCGCGACGCCATCGACCTGCTGGGCGCCGACCGCATCGACCACGGCGTGCGGGCGATCGAGGACCCGGAACTCATCGACTTGCTGGCGCAGAGGCAGATTCCGCTGGGCATCTGTCCGGTCTCCAATCTGGCGCTCGGCGTCTATCCGTCGCTTGCGCAACATCCGATCGATGCCTTGCGCAAGGCCGGTGTCCCGGTCTCGATCAACACCGACGATCCGTCGCTGCTCGGCACCACGCTCGAAGCCTCCTACGCGGCCTGTGCCGAGGCTTTCGCCTGGGACGACGAAACCATCCGCCAGCTCGCCGCGACATCGGTGCAGGCGAGCTATGCCGACCCGGCGCTCAAGGCGCGGATCCTGACCGATCTGGCGGCCTGGCGGAGCTAGGGGCCGCTGCCGATTTCGCCATCGTGCCGTCTGGCAGATTACGCGGTCAGGGCTTCCGGCTGGTCGAAAAGCGCATGAAGCTCGGAGACCGGCATAGGGCGGCCAAAATACCAGCCCTGGACATCCGTGCAGCCATTCTCCTTGACCAGCCTGTACTGGTCCTCGGTCTCGACGCCTTCGGCGGTCGTCGTCATGCCAAGTGTGGTGCCGAGTTCGGCGACGGCCTTGACGATCGCCCGGCTTTCATTGCTCTCGCACATCAGGCTGACGAAGCTGCGGTCGATCTTGATGCGGTTGAACGGGAACGACCTGAGATAGCTCAGCGAGGAATAGCCGGTGCCGAAATCATCCATGGCGATGGAGATGCCGAGGTCGCGCAGGCTGTACAGCGTGTTCAGAGTGTTTTCGTTGTTGGCCAACAGCACCGACTCGGTGATCTCCAGTTCGAGCCGTGACGGCAGCAGGCCTGACGCGGCGAGCGCCGCGGCAACCTGAAGCGACAGCCCCTGCTGTTTGAACTGGGCCGGCGAAAGATTGACCGCAACCTTGACGGGCTGGGGCCATTTCGCGGCGTCGGCGCAGGCACGCCGCAAGATCCACTCGCCAAGCGCGTCGATGGCGCCTGTCTCCTCGGCCAATTGGACGAACTCCGACGGCGCCAGCAGGCCGAGGCGCGGATGGTTCCATCGCACCAGCGCTTCGAAGCCGGTGAGCTGCGAGGTCTTTGCGTCGTGCAGCGGTTGATAATGCAGGACGAACTGTTCGTTCTTCACGCCGAGCGCGAGTTCGGATTCGAGCTGGCGCCGCTCCTGCAGTCTTGCGTCCATTCCCGGCTCGAACGACCTGCAGGTGCCGCGGCCCTCCATCTTGGCCTTGTACAAGGCAAGGTCGGCATTGCGGATAAGGGTTTCCGAATTTCGCCCGTCGTCGGGAAAAACGGCGATGCCGATGCTGCCGCCGATGTTGATCTTGTGGCCATGGATGGAGAATTCGTCGGACAGGGCATGAATGACGCGGCTTGCCAGCACGCCGGCCTCGTCGTTGCCGTCGAGCAGGAGCTGAAGGATGACGAACTCGTCCCCGCCAATTCTGGCCACCATGGCGGTTTCGCCGGCATGGTGTTTCAACCTTTTCGCCACCGCCCCGAGCAGCTCGTCGCCGACCGGATGGCCGAGCGTGTCGTTGACCGGCTTGAAACGGTCGAGATCGACGCAATGGACGGCCAGCTTCTCGTCGTCCCTGAGGCTTCGCAATGCCTCGTCCATCGTGTCGGCCAGGAGGCCCCGGTTGGGCAGGCCGGTGAGAATATCGTGCGTGGCGAGATGCTGAATCTGGGCGGTGCGTTGCTCGACCCGACGCTCAAGGGTCTCGGCGGCCTCGACCTGCATCGTCATCGTGCGCCCGATCGCGTACCAGCAGGTCAGCGCCAGCAGCGTGACCACCGCGACCGCCGCATAACCGGCCAGCTCGAATTCACGCACGGACTGGACGTCCAGGTTGTCGTCGAAGCGGCTGTTGGGGAACCCGGCCCAAAGACGCCATGCGCTCCTGGGATCGTTGAGCGAGAGCGGGATGACTTCGGAATAGATCAGATTGGGGTCGGCCGCCGTGAAGGCACGGGAATCCGCCGCCAAGGCTGTCGACATCTTGTGCTGGTCGGATTCAAAGCCGTAGCCTGAATTGACGATGACATAGTCACTGCCCGGCAATAGTTTCCGCAGCGCCGAGGTAAGCATGATCGCCGAAACGGAGCCGCGCAGGCTGCCGTCCTGGCCGAAGACAGGGACCGAAAGGATGAAGCCTGAGCGGTCGGCATCATTGCCGGTGTGGATGAAATCGGTGTTGTCGCAGGTGATGAGCTCCTTCGTGCCGATGATCGGTACGTTCAACCCGTCGATGGCGCTCGAATTCGGATAGTTCGTCTTCAGCCAGGCGAGCTGTTTGGCCAGCTCATGGTATTCATAGGTCTCGACCTCTTCCGGGGGGCGGATCAGGGCATTCTCGTCCAGCTTCGCCTGTTTGGCGCCGCCAGCGGCATCAGATCTCGCCTTGGCATTCACGATCAACTGGTCGAACTGGAGGATCGGCTCCTCGGGCTTGCCGGTCACCGTATCGAAGCGGTCCGGGTCGAAATCCAGCGGCAGGAAGTAGACCTCGGAAATCGAGACATTGTTGGCGAGGTTGTTGTAAATCTGCTGGATCGTCGCGCGGCCCTCATCGCCAAGGTTCGTGCCATGCCGGTCGAGGTTACGCACGCTCGGCAGATAGCTCAGGGTGCGCACATTCTCGTAGACGGCCCGCAAGGCGTCTTCGACGGTCTTGGCGGCCGCTCTGGAAGCTGCCTGGGAGTTCTCGACATAGCGCTCCTTGGCCAGCGCGAAGTTTCGCTGGGCATCGATGTGCAACGCCGCCAGCGTCGCCGCCCCGGTCAACAGGATCACAACAAATCCGGCCGCTCGCCTGAATGCGTTCATCTGCGTCCCACCATCGAGTGACGAGGAATACCGCAAGGCGGTTTAGGAAGCGCTAATGGGATATGTCTTTCTTTACCGGTCCCAGGCATTGCGGCGCGTCCAATCCGGCAAGATCGAGGCACCTTCTTTTCACCGGCGGACAGGCACCGGGCAAGGCGGTTCAGTTCGCTGGCCCCGCCCGCTGGTCGGCGTCTGTGAGCGTGCCCAGGAAGGCGACGATGTCGTCGATCTCGGCGTCCTGGAGCGCCGGTCTGTCGCCGGGCTTCTTGCCGTCGAAGGGCGGATCCTGATTCAAGTTTCCCCAGTAAGCCTTTGGCAGATCGTCATATTTCCTGACCGTGCCGTCGGCATTCCTGGGGTACCAATGGCTGGGATCGGTGTCGCGGCTGGCGTAGAAGGCGACCGCGTCGCGCAGCGTGTGGAAGGCGCCATTGTGGAAGAAACTCTTGCGCAGCGCGACGTTGCGCAGGGTCGGCGTCCTGAACAGGCCGCAATATTCGGTCCGCGCCTTGAAGTCGGTGCGCAGCGGGCCGCACAGGCCGAGATCGGCATAGGCCGGGTCGGCATTGGCCGGAATGGCGGCATTGCGCGGCACGGCGATGGCGATCAGGCCGAAATCGGTGAATTGCGGCGGCTCGCCGTCATTGGCCGGTTCGCTGAGATGGCAGCTGGCGCAATTGCCTTTGGTCTCGTCCTCGAACAGCGCGCGGCCGCGCAATTCCTGCGCTGTCAGTTGCGCCTTGCCGGCGAGGAAGGCGTCGTAGCGGCTGGAATAGGGATAGAAATCGGCAGCGCTCTGCTCGAAGGTGCCGAGCGCCTCGGCGGCCGCGTCGAAGGCATCGCGCGCGCGGTCGAACACGTCGTCGCCGAAGGCCGCCTTGAAGTCGCCGGCATAGGCGGCCTTACGCAAGGCCGCGGCGACGGCGGCCTCATCCTTGTTGGCCATCTCGAAGGGCGAGAGCAGGGGGATTTTCGCCTGGTCCTTGCCATGGTCGGCGCGGCCGTCCCAGGTCAGGCCGCCGGTCGGGCCATTGTCGACGCTCTCGTCGCCCTCGTCCTCGGAATCGTAAAAATGCTCGGTGAAGGCTGGCGCCGCCTGGAGATAGCGCAGCGACGGCACGGCGCGCACGCCCGGCCGGTCGAGGTTTGCACCGCCCATCTCGACGGGTGCCGCAGACGCCGGACCGAAGGCATGGTGCGCGTCATGGCAAGACGAGCAGGCCTGCCTGCCGGAGGCTGAGAGAGCGGGATCGAAGAACATTTTGCGGCCAAGCGCGGTCAGCGCCTCGGCTCGGGCGAAGGCGTCGGCGCGCGATAGCGGGCCGGGGTGGACGCTGCCTGGTCCGGCGCGGACAAGGCTTGCCGGCAAAGCGATGGCAAGGCCGAACAACGATGCGGCCGCGGCCGCGATCATCAGGCGTTTGCCTCGTCCTGTCGTCATGAGTTCCAGGTCCATTTCGCTCAGCAGTTAGGTTCCCACTGCAACGGATTGATGACTGGTTCGGCCCTCACGAAACCGTGTTCGCGCGGATCAGCTCGCGGCCGATCGGCTTTGGCGTCTCGCTGCGCAGCACCAGCGCCGTGGTGACGGCGCCATGGCGCGCCACGGCGTCGACGATGGTTTCAAGGTGGGCGGGCGAGGGCACCACCACTTTCAGGATGAAGCAGTCCTCGCCGGTCAGCCGGTGCACCTCGGTAATCTCGGGCATTTCGGCGAACTGCTTCAGGCAGGGGCGGATGTGTTCATGCGTGGTGCGCACGCGGATGATGGCCATCATGCCGAGGCCAAGCGCGGCGGGGTCGATCACCGCGGTGTAGCCGGCAATGACGCCGCGCTCCTCCAGCCGTTTGACGCGCTCGGAGGTTGCCGGCTGCGACAGGCCGACCCGGCGGCCGAGCTCGGATATGCCGATGCGGCCGTTCTCCTGCATGGCCTCGATGATGGCGATGTCGGTCGGGTCGAGCGGCGCGCGCTCATCGCTGGTCTTCATGGTCACCTTGAATCCATCGGCGAGGATATGACTTTTCCGATGATTTCCCATTCCCGATGCCAGCGCAAGCCGCCACCATGCAGCTGCGATCGATAGGAGCAAGGCGACATGACGTATTTCATCATCCTGCCGGGCAGCGGCGGTTCCGGCCCGGCGCATTGGCAATCGCGCTGGGAACGCGCCGATCCGGCGATGCGGCGCTTCCAGCCCTCAAGCTGGGATCTGCCCGATTTCACCGACTGGCTGGCGGCGCTGGAGGCTGCCGTGATCGCGGCGCCCGAACCACCTGTCTTGGTCGCGCACAGCCTGTCCTGCCTGCTTGTCGCGCATTGGCAGAAGATTTCGCAAAGGCCCGTGAAGGCGGCCTTGCTGGTCGGCGTTCCCGATCCGGCGTCGGCGGTCTTTCCCGGATATGGCATGGCCTTCGCGCGGATTCCGCAGGGCAGGCTGCGCTTTGCCTCGCTGGTGGTGACCAGCACGAACGACCCCTATGGCTCGCAGGAGTATGCCGAGGCGCGGGCGACGCAATGGGGCAGCCGCCTGGCCGTGATCGGGCCGCTCGGCCACATCAATGCCGAAAGCGGCCTGGGCGACTGGCCGGAAGGTCTCAAACTTCTCGACGGTCTGGTTTGCGAGGCTTGAGGGCGCTCAGCCGCCATTCACCAAGGCAAGGATAAGCTTCTGCAGATTGCCGCCCGGGCCGAGTTCGACACGGTCGAAATCGCGGCTGGCCTGGCGCTGCGCCTGCGAGAGCGCGGACAGGCGCTTGGTCATCTCGGCGCGGATCTTGCTGCATTTGGCGTCGTCGGCGACCGTCAGGCCGACGGTCGCGGCCTCGATCTTGCGCACCATGTCGACAATGGTGGCGCCATGCACCTTCTCATGGGCGCTGACGCCGGCGAGGAAAACCTCCCAGTTCTTCTGGATGGCAGGCGGCAGCGGCGCGGAGGGGCTGGGCAAGGTGTAGGTGATGATCAATTTCGGCTTGGCCGACACCAGCACGCAGGCTCCGGCCCGCGCCTGATAGTCCCTGGTCCAGGTCAGCTTGAAATTGGTGTGGGCGATGGCGCGGGCGACGCCGACATTCGGCCCGTTCTCGCCGATCGAGCGATAGAGCTCCGGCCCGGACTGGCCCGAAATGGCGTAGGTTTCGACCTTCTCGACCGGCTTCCATTGCGCATGGGCGGTGACAGGCAAGGCCACCAGTGCGGCCAGCAGAAGACACAGGCGAACTCTCGACACAACGCTCTCCAAGGCGGGACCGACCTTGCCACAACGGGCAATGCCACCGGCTCGCTTTTCCTATATGCTGCCGGCGGACGCCGCAATTGTCAGGGGGAACTCATGAGAGCTGGATATTTCGTCGTCGCCGGTGCCGTGGCTATGCTGCAGGCCGCGCAGCCGGCTTTTGCCGCGTCGTGCAGCGGCTGGGGCGCGAAGATGGAGGAGGACGAGGGCGGCAGCGTGCTGACCGCCTCGGTCTGCGGCGGACCAAAAGGCGACGCGCATCTGATGCTGGCCTGTTTCGACAAGCCGGTGCTGAGCTTAGACCTCGGTGCCAGCGGCCAGCAACTCGAGCCCGGCCTCAGCGGCGCGTTCGATTTCAAAGCCGACGGCAAGACGGTGACCAGGACGCTGCAGCTGGAGGCCATGTACAATTACTTCGTGGTGGACCTGGCCAAAGCCGATCCGCTGCTCGATCTGCTGCGGGGGAAGGGGGATGTGACGGTCAGTTCGGCCAAATATGGCGCGAACAGTTTTCCGCTGAAGGGTTCGAAGGGGGCCATCGGCAAGGTGCTGGCGCAGTGCGGGAAGGCGAAGCCTGCCGCTGATGCGGATTGAGCGGTTACCGCATCACTCCGCCCAATCGCATCGTCGCCCCCCTCAATTCCTCATCCGAAAACCCGGAAAAGCCCAGCACCAGGCCATGCTTCGGCGCGCCGTCGATGAACATCGCGGACAGCGCTCGCGCGCCGACGCCCACCGCCTTCGCCGCCTCGACGATCGCCGTGTCCGGCCCGTTGCCCCTGAGCATCGCCATCAGGTGCAGCCCCTGTTCGGGCACCGTCACATCGAGCCTGTCGCCGCAATGCGCCTGCAGCCCCGCCACCAGCACGTCGCGCGCGGCTTGCACGCGGCGGCGCACGCGCCTGAGATGCGCGGCGAAGTGGCCTTCGTTCAACAGGTCGGTCAGCGCGCCCTCGGCCAGCGTCGAAGGGTAACGGTCCGAGCGCGCCCTGATCGCCATCACGGCATCGAGCAACGGTTCCGGCACCACGACATAGCCGATGCGCAGGCCGGGGAAGAGGACCTTGGAGAAGGTGCCGAGATAGGCGACGCGGCCCGCGCCATCCATGCCCTGCAGCGAGGTCAGCGGCGGGCCGGCATAGCGGAACTCGCTGTCATAGTCGTCCTCGATGATCCAGGCATCGTTGCGCCGCGCCCAGTCGAGCAAGGCGAGGCGACGGCGCATCGTCATCGTCACGCCGAGCGGATATTGGTGCGAGGGCGTGACATAGGCCGCGCGTGCCTTTGGGCAGAGACGTTCGCCGATCTCGGGATCGAGCCCTTCGGCATCGACCGGCACGGCGACGATGCCGGCGCCGCTGCCGGCCAGCACGGCATGCGCCATGGGATAGCAGGGGTTTTCCAGCCACACGGCATCGCCGGGGCGTAGTGCCGCGCGCGCCAGAAGGTCGAGCCCCTGCTGCGTGCCCGAGGTCAGGAGGATCTGGCCGGCGTCGCAGCGCACGCCGCGCGCGGTCCTGAGATAAGTGGCAATCGCAGTGCGCAGCGGAAGGCCGCCGCGCGGATCGCCATAGCGGAAATGTTCGGGGCCGGGGCGGGCGAGGTGGCGCGACAGCAGGATGCGGAACAGGTTCAGCGTGCGCGGGTCGGACACCGCCACGCCAAGGCCGCAAGGCAGCGAAGTGGCGGCGTCGATCTCTGGCGGGCGCGCCTTGGCCAGCGTTGTCGGCAGATATGGCACGTCGGGCGCCACGAAGGTGCCGGCGCCGACCTTGGCCACGGCAAAGCCTTCCGAGATCAGCATTTCGAAACAGGCGACCGCCGCCGAACGCGACAGGCCGAAACGTTGCGCAAGGTCGCGGGTGGTCGGCAGCTTGGCGCCGGCGGCCAGCGCGCCGGTCTCGATCAGCCGCCTGAGTGCGGTGTAAAGCTCGCGGCTGCGCGGGCCGTCGCCCGGCAGGACCGGGATCAACGCCGACCAATCCGGCGGATTGGTCTGAATTTTATCTCCCTGATTGGTTCTTTTATCGACCAATGCCATGGCGCATGGTTGGCAGACAACAGCCGAGGATGCAAGCCGTGAACGACGTCTCCGCCAGCTTTCCGACCACCAGCCGCAATCGGGTCAAGCGCCTGCATGAGCGCGGCAGCTACGACCATGCGGCCGTCTTCGCGGTGCTGGATGCCGGGCTGCTCTGCCACGTCGCCTACACGTTCGACGGCCAGCCCTATTGCACGCCCACCATTCACTGGCGCGAGGGCGACATGCTCTACTGGCACGGCTCATCGGCCAGCCGCATGCTTCGCCAGCTGCGCGGCGGCACGCCGGCCTGTCTCACCGTGTCGCATCTCGACGGGCTGGTGCTGGCGCGCACCGGCTTCAACCATTCCGCCAACTACCGCTCGGCGATGTGCTTTGGCACCGCGCGGATTGTCGATGAGCCGGAGGAAAAGATGAAGGCGCTGGCCGGCGTCGTCGACCGTTTCTATCCCGGCCGCAGCGAAACCTTGCGGCCGATCTCGGCGCAGGAAGCCAAGGCGACGATGGTCATCGGCATGCGCATCGAGGAGGCTTCGGCCAAGGTGCGCGCCAAGGGCGTCGGTGACGACGAGGAGGATTACGGCCATCCGGTGTGGGCCGGCGTCATCCCGGTGCGGACGGTGATCGGCGCGGCCGAGCCGTGTCCGAGGCTGATGAACGGAGTTGAGCGGCCGCAGAACCTGGCTGGATACGCCGAGGGCGAGAGGCTGGATCAGGCGCTGATAAAGGCGCAAAGGGTGTATGAGGGCGAGGAGTAACTAGCGCCTCTTCCTTCTCCCCTTGCGGGAGAGGGTGGCCTTGCGGGAGAAGGTGGCCTCGCGAAGCGAGGTCGGATGAGGGGTGTTCCAGGGAGTGCCGACGCCTCACTCCGCTGGAACACCCCTCATCCGTCTCGGCGCTGCGCGCCGATCCACCTTCCCCCACAAGGGGGGAAGGAAGAAGCAGCCTTGCCGCCACCACTGCCTCGCGCTATCCCGGCGCCATGATCACCTTCCGCAAGGCGCAAGCCTCCGACCTGCCGGCAATCGTCGCCATGCTGGCCGACGATCCGCTGGGCGCCGCCCGCGAGGATGCCTCGTTGCCGCTGGCACAGGGCTATCTCAATGCTTTTGCTGCCATCGATGCCGATCCCAACCAGCTGCTGGCGGTGGCCGTGGACGGAGCCGAGGTGATCGGCACGTTGCAGATCACCTTCCTTGCCGGGCTGTCGCGCAAGGGCGCCTGGCGCGGGCAGATCGAGGCGGTTCGGGTCGCCGGCCATCGGCGCTCGGGTGGCATCGGCCGGCTGATGGTCGAATGGGCGATCGATCAATGCCGGTCGCGCGGCTGCGGCCTTGTGCAACTGACCACCGACAAGGGGCGGGCGGACGCGCATCGCTTCTATGAAGACCTCGGCTTCACCGGCAGCCATATTGGCTACAAGAAGAGCCTTTAGGCGCATCCGTTCCGCCCCTCCGGCGACTGGCGTATAGCGGAAGGCTTTCAGGCACTATTCAAATTGCCGGACAAAGCGGATATAGGTCAGCTACATTGACCTATATGAAAATCGTCTGGGGAGGCGTGACTTGACCCTTTTGAACCTGTTGGCTTCGCGCTCGTCGCGCATGAAGGCCTCCGAAATCCGCGAACTCCTGAAGCTGCTCGACCAGCCGGACATTATCTCCTTCGCCGGCGGCATTCCCGATCCGGCGCTGTTTCCGGCCGAGGCCATCCGCGATGCCTATGCCGAGGTGCTGGGCGGTGCGGAGGCGGGCGCGGCACTGCAATACCAGGTGTCGGAAGGTTATCTGCCGTTGCGGCGCTGGATCGCCGGGCAGATGGGCACGCTCGGCGTCGCCTGCGACGAGGCCAACATCTTCATCACCTCCGGCTCGCAGCAGGCGCTGGATTATCTGGGCAAGCTGTTCCTGTCGCCGGGCGACACGGCGCTGGTGACATGGCCGACCTATCTCGGCGCGCTGCAGGCGTTCAACGCCTATGAGCCACGCTATGATCGGCTGCGGCCGGAAGGCGGCAACATGACGCCGGACGCCTATCGCGCGGCGGCGGCCGCAAATGGCGGCAAGGTCAAGTTCGCCTACTTGGTGCCCGACTTCGCCAACCCGACCGGCAACACGCTGGACAGGACGCAGCGTGAAGCGGTGCTCGACCTTGCCGGCGAACTCGACATCGCCGTCATCGAGGACGCCGCCTATCGCGCCCTGCGCTATGACGGCGAGGGCGTGCCGCCGATCCTGGCGCTCGATTGCGCGCGCGCAGGCGGCATCGACAAGGCGCGCACGCTCTATTGCGGCTCGTTCTCGAAAATCCTGTCGCCGGGCATGCGTGTTGGCTGGGTGTGCGCCCCGCGCCATGTGGTGGAAAAACTGGTGCTGATGAAGCAGGCTTCCGACCTGCACAGCCCGTCGATCAACCAGCTGGTCATGCACCGCGTCGCCGAATCCGTGTTCGACGGCCAGGTCGACAAACTCATCGGCGCCTATCGCGAGCGCCGCGACGGCCTGCTCGGCGCGCTCGAAGCCAACATGCCTGACGGCGTGACCTGGAGCCGTCCGGAAGGCGGCATGTTCGTCTGGGCGACATTGCCCGAAGGGTCCGATGCCACCGAACTCCTGGCGCGGTCGGTGAAGGAGGCGTGCGTCGCCTTCGTGCCCGGCATCGCTTTTTACGCCGATGGCACCGGGCGCAACACGCTGCGGCTGTCCTTCACGCTGGCCGACCGCCGCGCGGTGACCGAGGGCATTCCACGGCTGGCGGCGCTGCTGAAGCGGTAGGCCGGTCGCGGAAGGCGGCATTTCTACGCCGTCACGGTGACCAGGTGCCTGAGTATCGCAAGCCTGGTGCGCGCCAGTTTGCGGAGCGGTTTTTCAAAATCTTCCTCGCCGGTCTCGACGACGAAGACCAATGTCACGAAGTCGAGCATGAACTCGTCCATTGCCGTGGCGACCGCGTGCGACTTGCCCTTGAAGTGCCGCAGCAAGGCGTTTGCCTCCTCGACATCGCCGGCCCCGGCGCTGTCGATAAGCGCTTCCAGTCTCTCAAAACAATCCAATCGTGGTTCCTCCCGCCGCGCCACGAAACTCCGGTTTGATCGGAAAGTTCCCGTCAGGAGAATTTTCTCCCGAAAAAAGATCGGGGTGGAACCTCTTCAGCCGACAGGTGTTCCTAGGTGTCTGATCCCCCGCAGACATCTGAAGGCCTGGTCAACGAGGCCTTCCAAAGCCCGCCGGGTTCCCCTCTCCGGCGGGCTTTTCATTTGCAGAGGACCGAAGGGCGGGATTTTCGGCGGCGACGCCGGAAGGCAGCGGCTGTCAGTAGCCTGCGCCCGCCCGCATTGACGGCGCCCCAAGCGAATTTAGATTTGGAACATTGCGAGGAGGATTTTCGTGGAAACCCAGGAACTGCATCGCGGCCGGCTCATCGACCACATCCAGCTGGTGGTAAGGGATCTCGCCGCCAGCCGGCGTTTCTACGAGGCGGTCTTGCAGGTGCTCGGCGTGCCGATCGGCGGGACTGGCAAGGATTATTTCTGGTCCGATGAGCTGTTCATCTCCAGCGCCGACAGCCGGGCAGCACTGGGAAAACTCACTGGCCGTCACCATCTGGCCTTCCAGGCCAGGGACCACGCGATGGTCGATGCCTTCCACAAGGCCGGGCTAGCGGCCGGCGGCACGGACAATGGCGCGCCGGGCGAGCGGCCCTATCATCCCGGCTATTACGCCGCCTTCCTGCTCGACCCCGACGGCAACAACATCGAGGCCGTCCATCACGGTGCGCATACGCGCAGCGTCGCTTCGGTGAAGATCACCTTCTAGGGGCTTCCATCGAACGCAGCCGCGGCCACCGCCGGCGGCATTTTGCGCGCCTGCTGGCCCAACGGGGATTGACGGCGTCCCGTCGTTGCCAGGTCGCTGGCCCCAATGCTAACCGTGCAAAGGCGGTTGGAATCGGCGTCCAGGCAAGGTACGCCCTAAATTTCCACTGGACCGAGACATCCTTTCCCATCGTGGAGAAATATATTTCATGCAAAAATCGACCAGGGCAATCTGCGCCGCCACGCTTTTACTTGCGGGCGGAGCCATCTTGCCGACAAGCATATTATCAGTTTCTTATATTTCATCGGCGCAGGCTCAGGAGGAATATCTTCCGACCAAGAAGGACTTTGTCGGCAAATGGAAGCTCAGCGGCTCAGCCATCCGCCCGCCGCGCGACATGAAGGATGCGCCGACGCCCGAACAGGAAGCGGCGGCCGCCGCGTTTCAGCAGACGGTGACCGCCTTCTACGGCGCGTTCGACTATCTGGAGATCACGGCGGACGGCCGCTACAATTTCCATCAGCCGGGTGACGCGGCGTCGGGCGCCTGCGTCTGGTGCGGAACCTGGTCCTTCAGCAAGAGCTCGCTGTGGCTCAAGCTGGACACGGCGCCCAGGCTCGACATCTACGCCAAGGACGGCGACATCCAGATGACCTACACCGCCGAGCCCGACGAGAAATCGAAATACGCCTGGCTGGTCTTCGGCTGGACGAAGGCCGAGTAGGCCGGCGGCGCCGCGCGGCGTTGCCCGTCAGGGCTTTCGGTGTTCGGGGGCCTAAGCGGCTTTCCAACGATCTCGAATCTCGTATACGAGATCGTGCCAGCTATCCGAGAAATCCGTATGAACCCGTTGCCTGGAGCGGTGCCGTTTTTCAGCCAGTGGGAAACGCCTGACATGACGCTGGCCGTGCTCGCCGATGGCGCCGAAGTGGCGCTGCGGCGCGATCCGCTATGGCAAGGGTCGGGCGCGAAAAGCCTCGACGAATACGCGGTCTGGGCCGCCAACATCTGCGGCATGGCGTGCCTGAAAATGATCCTGGCAACGCGCGGCGAGATCGTGCCGACCATCGAACTGGCCAGACGCTGCACCGTATATGGCGGCTATGTCGTCAACGAAGGCTCGATCAAGGGCCTGATCTACGCGCCCTTCGTCACCTTCGTGCAGGCGGAATTCGGCCTGGAGGCGCAGGTGATGACCAATGTCGCGACGTCGGACATTCCGGCGATCCTCAGGCAGTCACGCTTCTTCATCGCCTCGGTCAGCAGTTCGATCCGCTGGCCCGAGCGCGAGCCGCCGTCGAAGGGCGGCCATCTGGTGCTGGTCACCGCGGCGTCGCAGGACGGTTTTCGCTTTCACAACCCATCCGGCCATACCAGCGCCACACAGGCCAACGCAGTGTTGGCGCCAGCCGATTTCGACCGTTTCTTTGCCAATCGCGGCATTGCCGTCACAATTTGATTTCGAGGGATTTCGATGAAGAACAGGCTTTTCAATGAAGGATAGGATCAGGGTCGCCATCCTCTATGGCGGGCGCTCGGCCGAGCATGACGTGTCGCGGCTGTCGGCCGCCAATGTGCTGAAGGCGATCGACCGGACGCGCTACGAGGTGGTGCCGATCGCCATTTCCAGGGAGGGCAGGTGGTTGCTGCAGCCTTCGTCCGAGGCCGGCGCCGACGGGGCAGGGGCTCCGGTGTCGGAGGATGGTATGGAGGTCGCGCTGCTGCCCGGCGGCAAGGGCCGGCTGATGGCTCTCACCAAGAATGGCGAACAGCCTGACCCCGTCGATGTCGTCTTTCCCGTGCTGCACGGGCCGTTCGGCGAGGACGGTTCGGTACAGGGCTATGCCGAGGTTGCCGATGTCGCCTATGTCGGCTGCGGCATCCTGGCTTCCGCCGCCGCCATGGACAAGGATGTCGCCAAGCGGCTGCTGCGCGAGGCCGGGCTTGCCGTTGCCCGCTCGGTCACCGTGCTGAGAGGCGATGTCGGTTCGTTCCAGGAGATTGCCGGGGCGCTTGGGCTGCCTTTCTTCGCCAAGCCAGCGCGCCAGGGCTCGTCCTTCGGGGTGAGCAAGGTGCATGACAGGGATGGCTTCGAGCAGGCGGTCGAAACGGCTTTGCGCTATGACAGCAAGGCGCTGATCGAAGAGTTCGTCGACGGCCGCGAGATCGAGTGCTCGGTGCTGGAGCGGGCCGACGGCTCGCTGACGGTTTCGCTGCCGGGCGAGATCATTCCCGCCGGCAAGCATGGCTTCTACACCTATGAGGCCAAATATCTCGATGCCGACGGCGCGCTGGTCAAGGTGCCCGCCGATGTCCCGGCCGATGTCGTTGCCAGGACGAGCGAGATGGCCGCGCGGGCTTTCCGGGCGCTCGGTTGCGAGGCCATGGCGCGCGTCGACTTCTTCCTGCGCGCCGACGGTTCGCTGCTGGTCAACGAGGTCAACACGCTGCCCGGCTTCACCGACATCTCGATGTACGCCAAGGCGCTTGCCGCGGCCGGCATCGGCTACAGCAAGGTGATCGACGTGCTGATCGAGCACGCGCTGGCAAGGCACGGGGCGCGCTGATCGGCTCCGTGCAGCGTCACGCCAGGCTTGCCGTCCGCCCTGCGGCGTGAATCCCGACGAGCGGATAAAATCACTTCTTTCCATTGCCTCCGGCCGCAGGGAACATACTGACCCGCCCGGAATTGAAGGGTAACCAGCGGTCTGCCGGCAAATGTTGCACGCCGGCTCAATATGTCAGACCATGGCCGCTGGCAGGGGGAGAGACAGCAAGTGGCGGCCAATCGTCGAAACGGGACGGCGTCCGAGGCGCATGGGCTGGACGATATTCTTTCGGCCGCCGCGCCCCGTCCGCGAACCGCATTGCCCAATGTGGCGACCACCGTGACGACGGTGGCTGCGCTGTATTTCGGCCGCGAGGTGTTCCTGCCGATCGCGATCGCGCTGCTTTTGACCTTCGCGCTGGCGCCTTTGGTTTCGGCGCTCAAACGGGTCGGCATTCCCCGGATCGCTGCGGTCATCGCCAGTGTGCTCGGCGCCTTCGCGGCCCTTGCCCTGTTCAGCTTCGTCGTCGCCACGCAGGTCAGCGAGCTGGCGCAGAACATTCCGGTCTACCAGACCAACATCCTGGCCAAGATCCGCTCGCTCAAGGAAACCGGCGTCGGGGGCGGGATCATCGCCAGGTTGAGCAGCGTGGTCGAGCGTGTCGGCCAGGAGATCGACAGGCAGGACGCCACGCTGCCGGCCGCCACGCCCGACAAGCCGCCGCGCGAACCGGTGCCGGTCGAGATCGTTGCGCGTGAAAGGCCGCTCGAAGTCCTGCAGAACATCGTCGGTCCGCTGATCAGCCCGCTGGGATCGGCTGGACTGATCGTCGTCGTCGTCATCTTCATGCTGCTCGAGCGGGAGGATTTGCGCGACCGCTTCATCCGGCTTGTCGGCTATGGCGACCTTCACCGCACCACCGAGGCGCTTCAGGATGCAGCCAAGCGCGTGGGCCGCTACCTGCTCATGCAATTGGTGGTCAACATCCTCTACGCCATACCGATTGCGATCGGGCTGTGGATCCTTGGCATTCCCAATGCGCTGTTGTGGGGCCTGCTGGCGCTGGCGCTGCGGTTCGTTCCCTATATCGGTCCGGCCATCGGCATGCTTTTGCCGCTGTTCCTGGCGCTTGCCGTGGCTCCCGGCTGGTCGCTCGTGTTGTGGACGGCGGCCCTGTTCGTGGTGATGGAACTGGTCACCGGCAATGTCGTCGAGCCCTGGCTGTACGGCTCGCGAACCGGGCTGTCGCCGCTGGCGATCATCGTCGCGGCGATCTTCTGGACGTGGCTGTGGGGGCCGCTCGGGCTCGTCCTGTCGACGCCCCTCACCGTCTGCCTCGTGGTGCTGGGCAGGCACGTACCGCAGTTTGAATTCCTCGACGTGCTGTTCGGCAACGAGCCGGTGCTGGAACCGCATGCGCGGCTGTACCAGCGGCTCCTGGCCGGCGACCCGGACGAGGCCACCGATCACGCGGAGGAAATGCTCGAGGAAAAATATCTGGTCGAATTCTACGACAAGGTGGCTGTTCCCGCCCTTTTGCTGGGCGAGCGCGACCGTGTGCGCGGCGTCATGGGCGACCTGCAAAGGCGGCAGGTGGCGGCCAGCGCGCTCGCGCTGGTGGCCAATCTCGAAGATGATGCCAAGGAGGAGGCGGCCGAGGACGAAAGCCGGCATGTGGCCGGGGAAGGGGGCGAGCCCGGCGATGCCGCCGCCGAGGACGAGGCCGAGCTGCCCGACGGCAGTGGCCTATCGGTGCTTTGCGCCGGCGGGCGCGGCGAGCTCGACGACGCCGCCGCGGCGATGCTGGCGCAAGTGCTGGAGGTCCAGGGAGCGACCGTGTCGAAGGCTGACTTCGTCGACATGGAACCCGCCGGCATCCGCCATCTCGAGCTCGAGACAGTCGACACGGTGGTGGTCGGCTTCCTCAACCGCGATTCCGTCAAGCATGCCCGCTTTCTGGTTCGGCGGCTGAAGCGCGCGAAGGCGGCGCTTCGGGTGGGCATCGTGTTCTGGTCGGAAACCGGCAACGGAGACAAGGAAGCGGCGGCCAAGCTCGCCCAGGACATCAACGCGGATTTCGTCGCCCACGGCATGGTCGACGCCGTGACCGGCGCGCTGTCGAACGAGCCGCCGGTGGCGCTGAAGCTCGTCGCCAAACGGCGCATGCGCCGGCCGCGCGCCGCGCCAAGGAAGGTGCCGGCCGCGGCGGCGGGCTAGGGGCAGAAGCCGATCGCCGCGAGCGCTGGTTCGACCTACCGGTAAGGGCGCTTATAGTGGCTTTGCGCCGCATCCCGGTCGTCGGCGCCAGCGGATCATGCCCGGCAGGACGAGAACACATGATGCATGACGATCAGGTGGATATCGACATCGATATCGCCCGCCAGATGATCGACGATCAGTTTCCCCAATATCGTCATGAGCACATCACCTCGGTCGGATCGTCGGGAACCGTCAACGCCATCTTCCGCATCGGCTCGAAGAGCGCTGCGCGCTTCCCGCTGCGGGCGATGAACCCTGCCGAATGCGCCGATATGCTTCGGTCGGAGGCCGCTGCCATGGTCGAGATCGGCGAACATTGCCTGTTTGCGACGCCACGCCCGATTGGGCTCGGCGAGCCCGGTCCTCGATATCCAATGCCATGGGCATTGCAAACGTGGATCGAAGGCGAGGTTGCCACGCCGCACGGGCTAAGTGGATCGACGATGTTCGCGCTTGACCTTGCAAGCCTCGTGGCATCGTTGCGCAAGGCGGACACACGGGGCCGGCGCTTCGACGGGCAAGGACGTGGCGGACATCTCCCCGATCATGACGATTGGATGGCTGTCTGCTTTGAAAACAGCGATGGCCTGCTTGATGTGGCCCGACTGCGCGATTTGTGGGCCCGGTTGCGGGAGTTGCCCGCCGCCGGGCCTGTCGTGATGAGTCACAAGGACCTTATCCCGGCAAACCTTCTCGTGCAGGGCGAGCGTCTTGTCGGCGTGCTTGATGGCGGCAGTTTCGGGCCGGCCGATCCGTCGCTGGATCTGGTGGTGGCGTGGCATCTTCTCGACCGCGAGCGAAGGGCGGCCTTTCGCAGCGGCCTTCAGGTCGAGGACCTCTTATGGAAGCGCGGTGCTGCCTGGGCGTTCCAGCAGGCCATGGGTCTCGTCTGGTATTACCGTGGCACCAACCCAGCCATGAGCGCGCTGGGGCGCAGCACGCTCGCTCGCATTCTCGACGATCCTGACATCTGAGCTCTGGTTGCCGGCGGCGAGCCAGAGCTAAGTCGGGTCTGTCGGAACATTACGCTCCGCCAACGCGTTTCATGATCCTGCAATGGACGTTTTTTTGGAGGCTGAACATGCGCAGCTTCGAACTGGTCGATCTGCTTTACGTGGTCGAGGCCTGCAAGCACGACCGCGTGGTCGGAAATTTTGTCTCGATGGCTGAAGGCGTGGAAGAGTTGCGGGTGCTGACCGGCGATTTCGTGTCACCGGACGATGTGGTGGCGAACGCCCTTTCCAAGGTAGCGCTTGCACGAGGCTGCCCGGTTTTGTTCGACGAACAGGCAGGCGCTGAAATCCAGCTTTGACGTCCTGGCGGCTAGATCCCCGGCCTTGTCCCCGAACACGGCAGCCTCCGCCCACAATTGATTCAACGGCAGATCTCATGGAAACGCCCGCCACCTGGGTGTGCGGGCGTTTCAGAGCGTTGGCCCAAGTCAGGTCAGGATAAGGACGATCTTCAACGTGTCTGGATCGACTATGACGATCCGACCGTCGGCCAATACGAAATACTCGTAGCTTTCATAGGCCGGAACAATCTTGACGATGCGCGCCGGCAGACGATGCAGCCGGATCTTGTGCCGCGGAACTTCGATGCCGACCGAAATGTCGAAATCGACATTGGACACCGGCTCGACCCGGGTCTCCTTGATGACCTGGGTGATCTGGGTTTTCTGTTCGACCGTCACATTGCTGATAGAGGCAGTCGAACCCTGATCAGTCTGTGTCGAGGTCTTGCCCTGAGCCTGCTGATCGGTGGCCGCATTTGCCTCGCCCTGGGCCTGCTGGTCGGTCTGGACCTTGGCCTTACCCTGAGCCTGCTGATCGGTGGTCGCATTTGCCTTGCCCTGGGCCTGCTGGTCCGTCTGGACCTTGGCGTTGCCCTGAGCCTGTTGATCGGTGGTTGCATTTGCCTTGCCCTGGGCCTGCTGGTCCGTCTGGACCTTGGCGTTGCCCTGAGCCTGTTGATCGGTGGTCGCACCTGCCTTGCCCTGGGCCTGGTCGGTCTCGACCTTGGCCTTGCCCTGAGCCTGCTCGTCGGTCTTGGGCTTCGGGTTGCCCTGGGCCTGCTGGTCCGCCTTGGCCTTGGCCTTGCCTTGGGCCTGCTCGCCCATCTTCATCTTCGAGCCTTTTTGACAGTTGGCCGCGCCGGCCGCGCAATTGGCGTCACCGCCCGACTGAGTTTCAGCCGGCTGTGTCTGAGCCACCGCGGCACCGCATCCGATGCCGAGCGCGAGCATGCTGGTGATCAACATATGCTTCATGGGAGGTCTCCTCGAAAGCATCAGTCCCTTCGCGGGATAAACCTCGACGAAAAAATTTCGTTCCAGGCGAATTGGCAAAAGCGACAGGCGGAAATTTGAAGGAACAACCCACATCCGAGGGCGTTGCGGCGGGAGCCCGACTTCAGTGATCCAAGCCCATCCGGGCCCGCCGCTTCCCCGTGGCGGGCCCTGCCGCTCCGATCTTCGACCGACGGTTTGCGACAGCAGAATGTCTGTCCGGCCATTCCTTCGCGGGCAGCTGCCATCGTCGGGCTGGGAGGCTTTGAGCCATCACCAATGGACTTCAGCGGCAGACTGCCGAGGAGAAAAGCATCCGCTTCCCGTATTCAATGCCGCTTGCGATGAACGCCCTGGAGCTACCGATCGACCATCGCCATGCCGCGCTCGCCATAGCGCGGGCCAGCGATTTTTCCCGGCGCCAGCGCCTCGTCCAGTGCGGCCATTTCGGCGGCGTCGAGTTTCAGCGAGGCGGCGGCGATGTTCTCCTCCAGGTATTTTCTGCGCTTGGTGCCGGGGATCGGCACGATATCGACAGCGAAATCGCCGCCTTTGCCGAGCAGCCAGGCCAGCGCGATCTGTCCTGGCTTGACGCCCCGGGCGGCCGCGATGTCGCGTACCGTGCCGGCCGCATCGACATTGGCGTCGTAATTTTCGCCCTGGTAGCGCGGGTCGTTGCGACGGTAGTCGCCTTCCGGATAATCCTCGGCGCGCTTGACATCGCCGGTGAGGAAGCCGCGGCCGAGCGGCGAGAACGGCACCAAGCCGATGCCGAGTTCCTTGAGCAGCGGGATGATCTCCGGCTCCAGATTGCGTTCCCACAGCGAATATTCACTCTGCAGCGCCGAGACGGGAAAGACGGCATGCGCCCGGCGGATGTTGGCGCCACCTGCCTCCGACAGGCCGAAAAAGCGCACCTTGCCCGCGGCCACAAGCTTGCCGACCGCGCCGGCGACATCCTCCATCGGCACGTCAGGGTCGACGCGGTGCTGGTAGAGCAGGTCGATATGGTCGGTGGCGAGCCGGACGAGCGAGGCTTCCACAACCTCGCGGATATGCTCGGGCCGGCTGTCGACGCCGCTGAGCTGCTTGCCGTTTTCGATGCGGAAGCCGAATTTGGTGGCGATCGTCACCTGGTCGCGCTTGCCCTTCAGCGCCCGGCCGAGAAGTGCCTCGTTGGTGTGCGGGCCATAGACCTCGGCGGTATCCAGGAAGGTGCAGCCAAGTTCGATCGCGCGATGCAGCGTGGCGATGGACTCGGCCTCGTCGGCCGGGCCGTAGGACTGGCTCATGCCCATGCAGCCGAGGCCGATGGCCGAGACTTTCAATCCCTGGCTGCCGAGTTTTCGTGTCGCGAGGGTCATGGCTGCGCTGCTCCGGTTGGGGTTTGCAGCACCATATAGAGCACGCGCCCAATTCCCATAGGTGTGCAGCGCTGTCTCAACCGACTGTGATCAAGGGTGCCGGGCGCCAGGCAGGCCCAGGCCGGAGCCAGTCCGAATGTTGGAAGCGACGCCGCGACCGGGCGCGGCGTCAGGGCGACATCACTGGATCGAGGCCGGCTGCGAAAGAACGAGGGGGCTGATCGCCCGTTCCTCACCCTCGACGTTTCCAGACAGCGCCAAACCGCTGCTCATGGAGTCGAATTCGATTGCCGCGCCAAGCAGTTGGGCAGCCCGCAGGACCAGATATTCAATGTCCTCGAGGGCGACATTCTCGGCCAGATTCATGATCCTGACCTGCTCGGCCGTCACCGTGATGTTGACGATGCCGGCCGTCTTGAATGCCCTCTCGACCGCTGCATTGACGTCATCGTGCAAGCGCATGGAGTAATCGTAGCGCATCGAAACCTCCCAAAGGGAACGGTTTTCTGTTCAGGTTGAAGCATGCGCTCGGGGTATCGGTCTGGCAAGTGAAATCTGAAAATATACAAATAAAATCAGTTGGTTAGTTAAATTACAGGAATGCGTATCAGGCGTTCGATGAGCATCATGCGTTTGATGTGCGGAGGCCTCACTGGCCGGTCTTGACGCATAATGGGGGTCACCATACTTATAAGCTGAATGAGCTAGATGCTAACTCACCGTGTTTTTAGTCCTGAGCGAGGAGCGCGCACATGGCTGAACTGGAACGTCCGGAACGGCTGCAGATCATGCTCACCACGGACGAATTGGCGGCGCTGGAAAACTGGCGCTTCGAAAAGCGCATGCCGAGCCGCTCGGCAGCGGTCCGGGAGCTGCTGCGGCGCGGCCTTTCCTCGGACGGGTTCCTGACGGCCGAGCAGGGGGTCAAGTCGCAGGAGTTCGGCGTGCTGCCCGACGGCGACGGCAAGACGGGCGATCGGCCGTCGGAGTGACGCTGGCTTCATCCGTGGCGCGCCGCATGCGAATTGCGGCCGGGGAGATTGTCTTGATCCGCTCGCGCACTACCTCATGCCGATGAGCGAAATCGTGGCGGCGACGGCGGACATCGCAACAAACAACCAGAAACAGGACGCGACTGCCGACGCACGGCTCGCGGCCATCGTCGATTCCTCTTTCGATGCCATCATCAGCAAGGATTTGACCAGCATCATCACGAGCTGGAACCTGGCGGCCGAACGCATGTTCGGCTACACCGCCGAGGAAGCCATCGGCCAGTCGATCCTCATGCTCATCCCCGATCACCTCAAGAGCGAGGAGACCGAGATCATCAGCAGGGTTCGCAGTGGCCAACGCGTGGCGAGTTATGAGACGACGCGGAGGCGCAAGGACGGCGCGCTTATCTCCGTCTCGCTGACGGTTTCGCCGATCAGGAACGCCAATGGCGAGATCGTCGGCGCCTCCAAGATCGCCCGCGACATTTCCTCCGCAAAGGAGAGTGAGCGCCGGATCAGGCTGCTGATGCGGGAGGTCAACCATCGCGTCAAGAACCAGTTCGCGGTCATCCTGTCGATGGTCAGGGAGACGAGCAGGCGCTCGAGCGACCCGCAGGAGTTCGAGGAACTGATCCGCGCCCGCATCATGGCGCTTTCGCGTTCGCATGATCTGCTCGTCACCTCGGAGTGGGCCGGCGCCAGCCTGTTCGACCTGATCCAGGAACATCTGAAACCTTTCGGCCGCGAGGAGCAGATCCTGCTCTCCGGCCCGGTCCTGACGCTGCAGTCGAATGCGGTGCAGAATCTCGGCATGGCTTTCCACGAGCTCGGCACGAATTCCTCCAAATATGGCGCGCTGGGCAGCGAAGACGGCAAGGTCGAGATCACCTGGACAATCGGCTCAAGCGACCAAGGCCCCGGCACCCAGGGCTCCGGCACCCAGGACTTGGGCGCCAAGGACTTGGGTGCCAAGGACTTGGGTGCCAGTGACTTGGGCACCAAGAGTGTCGGTGCATCGGACGGACGCGACTTCCAGCTGCTCTGGACCGAGACGTCCACGCCCCCTCCGGAGCGCGAGGAGAGCGCGCGCAAGGGGTTCGGCACCGTTGTCCTGCAGCGGGTGGCGCCGCAGTCGCTGGGCGGTTCGGCTCAACTGGAGCGCTCGCCCGGCCGTCTCAGCTGGCGGCTCAGTGCACCTCTGGCATCGATCATCGTGCCGCAAGCCGGTGTCGAAGCCGACGACGGCGCAGCGCAGGGTTTCGGCATCTGAACGTCCCGTATCCCCCGTAAGAGGAGATTGGCGTCGGCGTCGTCTCTCCGTCAGGCAACGGCAGGGTTTTGACTGCCACTGCCATCGCGGCACTGTTCAAGATCAGCGACAATCAGGCGATGCGCCTGGAACTGCCCGCCAAAGGCCGTTGTGCTCAACCGGGACGGGACGGCAGGTTTTCCGCCGCCCCGGCTTGCCGGTCACCGGTGATGCGGGAGATGCCTTTCGGCATCGACTTCCCCAACGGTGAAGCTCTGGAAGCCCGGCATGAGCTGCCAAATGGCTGCAAGGCCTATGATCAGATAGGCCAGGCGGGCCAGCATGGCGCCCCCAAGGACCGTGCCGATTACGTCATAGCCGGTCACCCCCATGGACAGCCAGTTGAGACCGCCAAGGATGATGAGGGCGAGAGTGACGAGGTTCATGATGCGCATAAACGCCTCCTGATGTTGCCTGACGAAAAGACGTCCGTAAAAAAACGCTTGCGGTTTCAGACGGTTCCGTCGATCACGAAATTGTGAATGAGGGTTGCGATCCGTGAATACGGCGCGGCCTACTCGACCAGTATATGCGCCTCGCGCGCGGCCTCGACCAAAGCCTCCCTGGCGATATCGGGAGGCACGTCGCCGCTTGTCGCGCGGCGGCAGGCGCGTAGCGCGGACTGATGTTTCAGGCTGCCGGCGTCGCGCCAATGTGTCGTCAACAATTCGATCGCCTGTTGTGTATTGGACAAGTGGCGGGTGGCGCCGGCCACACCGACCGAAACCACCACGGGCTTGGAGAACCACGCAGGTTGCATTGGAACCTCGACAAGGTTGCTGATGCAAAACGCGCGTGTCGGCCCAAAGTTTCACCGGTTCCAATCACTGGCGCGTGAGGCTGGGCTGTGGCGGCACCCTCGAATGTTCGCTCGGGTGCACGATCCGCGGGCTCCCTAGATCGAAAGCGGAACGCGTTCCCCGATCCGCGGCACTGGCTGGAAAATAGCGTCGGTAGCGCACCGTAAAGCACGCCTGGTAACTGTTGATTCAACCATTGCTGGTATTTTGTATGGTGTGGTAGCGGCTCCGGCAGTGCAACAGGGGCCGGGTTGCCGGAGCCGCCTACGCGGTCCGGTTGGGGTTTGACCGCGCTGTTCCAAAATAGGACAGCGCGGTCAACGATTCGTTAAAATCCAAAATGTCTAATTAAGTTTGCGCTAATTGAATGGCGATTTTAGCGCGACGGGAAACCGGCATTCGACGGGCTGATGGAACATTAGTCGTTTCTAATTGTTTGTGTTTGTCGGCAGGGCGGGGGCATTCCCTGCCGAAGATCGGGTTTCCGATCGGCCCGCGCGCCTCTGGCCGAGAGCGCGGGCTTTTATCCCTCAGGCGGCCCGGTACACCTCTGGTTGGGGTAAGCAGCGCACCGGGCCTAACCGGCCTGGGGCGGCTGCCGGCTGGCTATGTATGCGGCACGACCAATGCAACTGAAGCATTCAAATGAAGGAATGTATATCGCGATTGGATAAATTAACGGAACGTCCAATGGACGATACCGGAACCAAAGCGGTTACATCAGACCTTTGCGTGAGGGCCATGGGACCTTGGTCCCCATGGCAAAGCCCGCCACGGGAGCGACCCGCAGCAGGCTTTCGCAGTGGCTATGTCCCGAAGGAATCGACCGCTTGTGATTGCACTGTGACCCACATGGCCGCGTTGGCCTATGGTGTGATCGCGGAAGGCAGCTTGGGGCTCGCCCACAAACACGGATTTTGCGCTCCCCGATCAGGGGACCGCAAGGCGCGGCTGCACCTTGCGTTGCCGCCGCCGCCGGAGATCGTGCCATCTTGCCGAAGCGCTGGAGGCGTCGCTGCGGGAAAGCGTCTCGCGATCCTTTAGGTCGCCTCAAGCTCCATGGCCCTTTGAGCTGCCTTCGCGATAAAGCCGGATCGGGTATAGCCGTGCGCCTCAGCAAAGGCATCAATCCGGCGCAGAACATCTTCAGGGAGCGTGACGTTCACCCGGACAGCTTTTTTGGCCTCGGTCTTCACCGCTACCAAGATTGCAACGCCGTCTCGATTGGTGGCGTCGGCCATGACATCTTCCAGGCTGGAAGGTTCTGGAATCGCCTCGCCATCTTCCACAAGCCCTTCGATGTGGAAGGCAAGCGCTTCCTCCGCCATAGCGCGAGCGTCATCTAGATCGGCGCCGGCGGTGACAACGCCGGGAAAATCGGGGAAGGACACGCCGAAGTCGCTGTCGGCGTCCTTATGGATCAGTCCGATATACTGCTTCATGTCTCTCTACCTCAGTTTCAGACCGGACTGACGTTCAATGCTCCGCAAAGTTCCCAAAGGGATATCCCTTTTGGGGTGCGGGACCGTGACCCTGCCGGCTTTCTTCTTGTGTTTGAATTGTGCATGACTGCCCTTTCGAGCGACTTCGTACCAACCGTCGGCCTCCAAGGCCTTGATAACGTCCGCACTTTTCATGTGTATAAATACACACTGGGTGCGAAAGATGCAACAAAAATGAAAGTCAGCCTTTCAAACCGTTGCCTTAGATCGACGCATCATAGGCGTCGAACTCAGCCAGAACCGGCGCCGGCCGCGCCAATGCGGCTGGGGAAAGCCGTTTGCGCGGTTGTCGAGCCACCGGTCTAGGGTGGTGTCGCAAATCCCGTAGCGTCGACAAACTGCAGGCGTATCGATCTCGCGCCGCGGCTTCATGATCCAGGACATCAAGTTTCCGAAGATGACGGAACAGGTTTGAGTTGGTCGTGTCCAAATGCTCGCGCCCTGCAGGCCAGCGTTCGCCTGATACGGACACGTTTATCGCTGGATATCAGACGATTTCGGTCGAGACCGCACCAAACCATTGACAAGATTGGTTCCCGCTCATGGGCTCGAACCACGATTCACGCCTTCAAAGGGCGCTGTCCTACCATTAGACGAAGCGGGAGAAGCTCCGATGCTTATGCCGTCAGGACGGCGAGGCGTCAATTCGGGAAGTTGTCGACCGGCTCTTCGCAGCGATAGACCGGGCAGTGCCCGTCGCGCGCCGGGATATAGGCCGACATCGGCACTTCCGGCCAGTCGCATTCATTGCCGAACTGCCTGACATAGCGGTCATAGGTGTCCGGTCCCGTGGTCAACACCACGGCGCGACGGCTCTGGATCATCGCCCGGATCTCGGCGCAGCTCATACCGCGGCTGTCGGGGCGGGCCTCGGCCAGGCTGGTCGCGGCGAGCACGGAGCCCAAGGTGATCAACAGGACAGGAAGGCGAGCGGGCATGGCGGCTCCTCTTTGGTTCGGGGTGCTGCATTGTCCCATAAAACCCATCATGTGTCCGCCCGTTCCGCGACGGGCCGCGTATTGCGCGGGGCAAGAGGCGGCGCGAGGCCACCCGCGCAAATCAGGCATCGCGCATTGCTGGTCATGGATGGCAGGAAGCCTTACGAAACGCCGCAATGGTGGCCCGGAAACGAGGGTCCCGAAGCCATGCTGTTCCTTCCGCGGCGGACGCGACCACTGCTTTGAGGCGTGCCCGCAAAGGACCGATCCGCCTGCTGCCCCATCGCACGATGCGGAGAACCGTGCTGGCGCCTCCGGCAAGGTTGACCCCCTAGGCCCCACCCGGTTCGCCGAAGAAGTCCGCCAATGCCCGAGCGGTCTGTTGCGGCGCCTCCTCGGGGAAGAAATGACCGCCGGGCATGGCCCGTCCGCGGACGTCATCGGCCCAGCCTCGCCAAAGAGCCAGCGGCCCGCCGTCGCCCGCGTACCAGTCGGCAAGCGCACCTTGCCCGCTCCACAGCGCCAGCACCGGACAGCGGATACGCCGGCCGGCGGCCTTGTCGGCATGGTCATGCTCGCGGTCAAGCGTCGATGCCGCGCGGTATTCCTCGCAGATGGCGTGGATGTGGGCGGGATCGCGCAAGGCATCGATGTAAGCCTGGCGGACCTCGGGCGGAAACGTTGACGGCGACGACCCCCAGCCGCCGAGCGCGTTGTCGACGACCGCCTCGGCGGATCCCCGCAGCATCAACTCCGGCAAGGGCTCGGGCTGCGCCAGCAGTGACCAGGGCCAATAGCCCTGTGCCAGCCTGGCGTCGGCCCGATCCCATGCGTCGGCCGTTGCGACGATGTCCAGAACCGCAAGCTTTTCAACGCGGCCGGGATGATCGAGGGCCATGCGGTACGCCACCCGCCCACCGCGATCATGGCCGGCGACCATGAAGCTGCCGAAGCCGAGTTTGGCCATCAGGGCCGCCATGTCGGCGGCCATGGTCCGTTTGGCATAAGAGGCGTGAGCGCTGTCGGACGACGGGCACGCGCTGGCGCCATAGCCGCGCAGGTCGGCGCAGATGACGGTAAACCGCTCGGCCAAGGCCGGCGCCACGTCGCGCCACATCAGATGGGTCTGCGGAAAACCGTGCAGGAGCAGCAGCGCCGGACCGTTGCCCGCACGGCGGAAAAATATGCCGGCATCGCCGGTATCGATTTTTATCGACTGAAAATTGCCGAACATGGTGGTGCCTCCTTTCCGGCAACGGCCGGAGGCCGGATTTGGTTGCGGGCGGTCGCGTCGGAGCGCCGACCTTTGTTCGCCAACCTTTCGGGCGGTTGGGCGTTGTCCCTGCGAGGCAGGCTGCCGCCGCGGGCGGCCGTCAAAGCAAAAGGAGGCTCAGATGAAAAAACCTCTGGCCATCGCGTCGCTGTTGCTGGCCCTGGCCGTGCCGGCGGCGGCACAGACGGATCAGCAGCAGGGCACCAACAACCCGACTCCGCAGGCCGACAAATGCCGGGTCGAGCCGGATCAAGGCAAGCAGCAGCCAGGTGGCGGCAATCTGAGCGAAAAGCTCAATGATTGCGGCGGGGTGCTGAAGCCGCCGGCCACCGGCGACCAGGGCATGGCGACACCGGCGCCCGACGTGGGCAAGACACCGGTGATCAAGCCGGGCCAGGTGCCGGCTCAGCCGCAGGCCAAGTAGAAAGCCAGGCGCCGAAGAATTTTGGGTTCGAAACCTCTCATCCGATCGTGGATGGCGATCTGCTCCGCAAAAATAGGTATCGGCAGCAACAGAAAAGCAGGCGAGGGGCACCGCCTGCATTTCTGGGTTAGCGAACCAGCACGCCGGCATGATCGCACAGCGCCGTAAAGGCTTCCTGCGCCTGCGCCGTGCCGTCCTTGTTTTCCAGCGCCGCTTCGACCTTTGCGCGCGCGGCCTGGTAGAAGGGACCGCGGCTGGCTTGCGGCCAGTCGATCAGGACTTCACTGGCGTCCTGAAGGGTCGCCACCTCACGGATTGTGTCCGAGCCATGCGGCTTGATCCGCACCGGTGTCGTCAGCATCACATCGGCCATTGCTCTTCCCGCCTCTGGTTTTTCCACTATTGGAGGATGCGGGCTTCGCGCGCGGCGTCGATCATCGCCCGCATCGCCTTTTCCGGCGGTGTCCAGCCGTCCAGCGCATCGCGACAGCAGCGCAGCGCCGCCTGATATCGCCGGCCTCGGCCGGCAGGCCAGTCGCCCAGGCATTCCAGGCCCTCCCAGGCGCTACGCACGATGCGTTCACGCTCGGGGGCGAATTTCAGGCGGATCGGTCGGGGAAAAATCTTGTCGTTCAACTGACGTCTCCGTGGCATGTCGCCCGACACTGACCGCGGTTGTGGACAACGGCACTTGTGAGGGGCGCCGGATAACGTCGTCGACAAGGGAGGGTTCCAGGCCCGAAGATCAATTTTCAGTCTGCGCGACGGCGTCGGACAAAGGCCTCGGTGGCGGCGGAGCGGCGTCTTCGGGCGCCGGCCCGTCAAAGGGCCGGTCATGCTCGAATTGTTCGGTGCCGGGCAAGGCGTGCAGCCAGGTCTCGCGGCGGCTGATCCACAATTCATATTGCGGCTCCAGGTCGGTCGGCGCGACGTCGAGGCTGCCGAGCATCACCTCGACTTCACCGTCGCCGACCCAGGCGACGCGGCTGCCGCAGGTCGGGCAGAAGCTGCGCGTGCCGTAGGAGGCGACTTCGCCCGATGTCTCGAAGGCGTCGCGCGGCCATATCGCAAAGGCCGAATAGGCCGAGCCGCTGGCCTTGCGGCAGTCCTTGCAGTGGCAAAGGCCGACGCGTGTCGGCTGGCCGATGATGACGAAATGCACGCCGCCGCACAGGCAACTGCCGGTTCTGCGTGTGGTGTCGGACATGATCGCGGCCCTCCGGTCTGGCTTTCGTCAGTCTGGCACGCCAAGGGCCGGGCGGAACAGATGCTGGCCATTTCGTTGGCCAGAAACCGGGAAAAATCCCGTTCGCACCGCCGACCGGGCTGGTGCTCCCGACCCGGCCGATGCGGCCCGCAACATCCTTCAACGCAATGCCGGCGAAATGGTTGCGGCTCGCGGCCGCCCCCGCCTATCCGCGCGCGGCCATGTGGTTGTCGAGCTTCTTACGCGACGGGCCGTAGCGCTTGATGATGGTCTGGGCTTCGCTCTGCGGGATGCCGTATTTGCGCGCGAAGGCGGCGACCTCGTAGGTCTCCTCGCTCGAAACCAGCTTGCGGTCCTGCTTGATCTTCGTTTTGTCGTCGGGCATGGCGTGCCTCGCTTTCTGTCAGCCGCACGGTCGCGGGGCATCAGTATATAGGATGCCGCGATCAGACATAACAGCGATCGGCGCTGCTGGTTCCAAGGCAGATGGCGGACAGAAGCCTGCCCGACGCGGATCGAGGCTGTCAGGCCGATGCAGGGGCGGGGCCCGCGGCATGGGGATCGGCCTCGCCGCATTCGGCGCAAGCAGCGCTGGCGCCGGGGCAGCCGCGCTGATGCGTGCCGGCGGGACAGCAAAGCCCGTTGGAGCTTGTCCAGCGAGGGCATTGGAAAACCTGCCCGGTGCCGCCACAGCCATTACACTCGAGGACTGGTGACCGGACCAGATAGGACCTCGTCCTGAACCTGACGCTCGCGCCCAAAACTCACCCCCAAAATGGTTGCACCGGACATGCCTGTACATTAGCCAAAGCTAACAATATCACGTCGCGGGTTACGGACAAGTTTCGGGATCGCTATTTGTTGGTGAAAGCTGGCGCCAAGTGCCAAACGCGTTGGCTGGGTTCAACCGCCTGGCAGCACCATAAATAGGAACGCCGACGCGGCCGGTCGCGATCGCATCCAGCGGCCCCATACCATCAGCAGGCAAACCGAAATAATCTGATTTCACTGGCGCGGGCGGCCGAGGCACTCCACATCTGAGCAATCTTGCCTCCATGATTCCGCGCAATCGCGGGATCGGGCAATGACAACGGGGGTTGGCAATGACTGACACGCAAGGCAATTCGAACCGTGCCCTCCAGCACGGGGCCGTGGGCTCGCGCTCGATCGGCAGCGGCATCGTCGCGCTGGCCATCGTGCTGGCGCTGATCGGTGCCGTCATGGGGTCTTGGTACACGATCGACCAGGGTGACCGCGGCGTGCTGTTGACCAATGGCGCGTTGAGTTCGGTCGTCGATCCGGGCCTGCATTTCAAACTGCCGTGGTTGCAGAGGGTCGAGAAGATCAGCCTGCGCCAGCAGGTGTTGAAATGGGGCTGCGAGAACCAGAGCGATTGCGGCAATCTGCCGGCCATGCAGGCCTATTCGCGTGACCAGCAGCCGGCCGACATGCGCGTCACCGTCAATTTCCACGTGCCGGCGGCCGAGGTCTCGAACGTCTACACCAATTACGGGTCGATCGAGGCGCTGGCCGACCGGGTCATCGCCCGCAAGGCGCCGCAGGAGATCAAGACGGTGTTTGGCCAGTACGACGCCGTGTCGGTGATCCAGAACCGCGCCAAGTTCAACAAGGATGTCGCCGACGCCATCTCGTCGGTGACCGACGGCCCAGTGATGATCGACAGCGTCCAGGTCGAGAACATCGACTTTTCCGACGCCTATGAGCAGGCGGTCGAGGCGCGGATGACGGCGCAGGTGGAAGTGCAGAAGCAGGAACAGAACCTGCAGCAGGAAAAGATCAAGGCCGACATCGCGGTCACCCAGGCCAAGGGCCGTGCCGACAGCGTCAAGGCGGAAGCCGAAGCCAGCGCCTACAAGACCAAGATCGAAGGCGAGGCGACGGCCGAAGCGATCAAGGCGCGCGCCGCAGCGCTCGCCAACAATCCGCTGCTGGTCGAACTGACCAAGGCCGAAAAATGGGACGGGCAGTTGCCGAAGTCGATGATCCCCGGCTCGACGGTGCCGTTCCTCGAACTCAGCACGCCGGCGCCGGTGGCGAACTGAGGTCCAAGCGAGGCAACGAAGAAACCAATGATGATCCCGAACGGGCTTCGGAAGGGATCATGCTCTTGGTTCAAAAAGTTCGACCACGTTGCCGGACGGGTCCTCGCAAAGGATCTGGCGACCGCCGGGGCCATCGACGATCTCGTTGCGGAACGGCACGCCGGCATCGCGCATCCGGGCGGCGAGCACCGGCAGGTCTTGCACCTCGATGACGATGCGGTTCCAGCCGCCGGGCTGCGGCGTGCGGCCATCCGGCATCGGTCTCGCCGCCGACGCCATCGGGCCGGCGAGCCAGAACGTCAGGTCGTCGCGCTTCAGGATGGCCATCGCCGGGCCGAACTGCTGCCGCAGCGCGAACCCCAGATGGCTGGTGTAAAATTCTATCGCCAACTCGATATCGCTGACGAGATACCGGACCGTCGCCATAGGCTGGCTCTCCTCACAAACTGATCACGCCCCCTTTGCGAGGGTAGCTTTCGGGGCAGGTCGCGGCAAGGTTCCCGGCCCGGCGACGGCGCCCGTCCGTCAGCGCCGGACCGGCGACGGCGTCCGTCGCGGCCGCGCTTGCGGACAAAAATTCAGGCCGGTGTCGGAACTGCACGACGTCGCTCGTCCTTGGGTCGATATCCATTGCAACCCTGGAGAGACAAAATGCCGGACATCACTCAATCGCCGTGGCAGACCGCGGCCCTTCTCATCGCCCGCCTGGTCTTCGCCGCCATGTTCCTGATGGGGGTGGTCTTCAAGTTCATGGACATGGGCGCCACCGCCGGCTACATCGCCGCCGCCGGCTTCCCGTTTCCGCTGTTTCTGGCGTGGTGCGCCGCGATCCTCGAGACGCTGCTGGTGATAGCCTTCCTGACCGGCGCCCTCCTGACCCCGGCGGCGCTGGTCGCGGCAGTCTATGTCACCTTCCTCGGCTTTGCCTTCCACGGCCCGTCGCACTGGGCCTCGAACCAGGCCGAGTTCGGCGCCTTCATGTCGCATTTCCCGTTCGCCGCCGGCCTGCTCTTCGCCGCCGTCCACGGGCCGGGACGGACGCTGGCGCTGAACCTTGGCTGGCCGGGCAAGGCTTGAGACGAGCTACAAGATCGGAGGAGTTCGCCGTTTGCGTGAAACGGTGAACTGCCCGGGCCTCACAGCTGATCGTTATAGGGCTCCTTCATCTGGCCGACCATGCGGGCCAGTTTCGAGAAGGACGGCATGTCGGCCTCCGGCTGGCACTGGTTGGCGAGTTCCAGCAGCCGGATCGGAAAATTGACGGCGTCGCGGCTCGACGCCGACATGCCGTTGGATCGCTCCTCGCCGGTTTCACTGGCCTCGGCCTTGCGCAGCGCGATGTCGATCTCCTCCGATGTCAGCACCCCCTTGCGAACCAGGACGTGGTTGATCGACGCGACGGCCATCAGCAGGCCTTCGAGTTGCAGATTGGCGACGTTCATGGGGTTCCCTCCATTGACCAAAGGGGAAACGCACCAGCGGCGTTTCCGATCCGAAGCCAGGCGCGGACGCGTCAGATCCTGTCGGAGAACAGCACGACCACCAGCAGCAGGATCGCCGCAGCTGTCCCTGTAGGCCGCCAGGCCCAGCCGCGCGAGCATGGCCAGACCGGGAACACGCCGACCAGGACCAGCATGACGGTGATGATGGTGAAGGCGCCGGGGATACCAATCCGCCGGATGCGGGCACCGGCTAGCCCTTCCGCTTCAGATAATCACCCAGCGGAATGTCCGGCGACTTGGTCTTCCACGGCGTCGATGCCTTAAAGTCGGCCGCCTGAAGTTTCGCTTCGTCGGCGTCGCGCAGTTCGCCTGTCATGCCGGCGACGGCGATCTTGGCGCCATGGCGGCCCTGGCGATTGGACCGCGCCTTGAACAGCGGAATGGCCTTGCGCTTCGACTTGTTGTTCTCGCCATAGGCATCCCTGCCATCGCGCTCATAGGAGAGTTCCTTGTCCGCCGGCGGCGAACGCTGCTCGCGACCTTTTTGATCTCCCACGGTAACGCGCTCCGATCCCGATAGCTGACTATAGACCGAATTCTCATGTCACCGCAAAACGACCCTGATTGCTTGTGTTGCATTGAGGTGTCCACGTGAAGCGTCCGAGGCGCCTATTCCTGCGTCAGGCGCTCGCCATATTCGCGCCACACCGCCTTGACGTCCAGGCTGCCGAGGCGCGGGATCGACGGATCGCCGCAGGTGATGGCGACGGCGCTGATGTCGTAGTTGGGGTAGGCGTTGGCGACGAAGCGGATCGCGTCGCCAAGCGAGTTCACGCGGATGATCGGATCAGCCTGGCCCTGACCGGTGCTGCGCACACCGGAAACCGTGGCTGGAGCATGCCGCATCCTGAAGACGGATGCCATGGCTGGTCTGTCCATCGCCCTCTCCTGCAAGGCCGTACGACGCGAATCATTCCATGAGCTTCTTCTGATGGTCCCACAGCTGCCGGCTGATGAAAAGCCGGCTATCCGGTTCGGGTTTCGGCGACGGCGCGGGGCTTGATCGAGAAGGAGGCTTGAGAGGTTCCATGATCTAGGAATTTTTTCCTTGACCGGGTGAGGGCAGCCATGCTACATATTTGTCCATGGTGCTGATTTGCGCCAACGACCCGCCGCCGAGGCGGGTTTTGTGTTTCTGGCGCCTTGGCAGCCGCCGGCCGCCAACTTTGTATGCTGGCGGGCCGTAGGGCGCGACCTTTGCGGGAAATCCAATGAGCCAACGCTACGCCACGATCATCACCGACGATGACGGTCGCGAAATCGTCAGCGCCATCGGCGCGTTCGAGGGCGCGCCGCCGAAGGTGCGGTTGGGGCGCGTCGAGCCGGTTGCATCGGGCGTGCTGATTGGCATGGTGCGGGATGCTGGAGGTGGCTTTGGTTTTTCCCAGGCCGGCATTGGCGGCCACGCCATGGGTCTCGTCCTGGCGCGGCTCAGGGCGCAGGCCAGCGTGGCAAAACGCGCCAGTGCGCCAGAACCCGCCGCGACCGCAAAGCCGAAGCGCGCGAAGAGGGCCAAGGTGGCGAAAAGGAAATCCCGCGCGAGGAACCCGGCCAGATCGGTGCCGAAGACCGGCTTGGCGGCTTGCGCAAACGCAGCCAGCACCATGGATCAAGTCGATGGCTGACGAAGCCGCCGCCGGGCCGGCGCGCCGCATGACAAAGCCGGCAAGGCGCAAGCCCGTCGCCAGGGCTGCCTTGGCGCCGAAGACTCGCGCGACGCGGACGAAGAAGACGCTGGGCGATGACTTTCTCGCCGCCTTGCGGGCCGATTTCCGCGCGCATGGCGCCGGCGTCATCGCCGAGGTGCGGGCCGACAAGCCCGACCAGTATCTGAAGATCGTGCTGTCGGTGCTGCCCAGGGATTTCGATGCCGCCATCAACCATCTGGACGCCTTTTCGGATATTCTGTTCGAGGTGATCGTGCAGAAGTTCAAGTCGGCGACGGAAGACTGAAAGGCCGCCGAAGCGGGCTTTCGCATTTCCGATGGTTGCTTCATGAGGCAGGCTGCACTGCGAGAACGCGCTGATGGCTGCGCAGCCCGATATATGTGCCTCTCAATGGAATCTGGTTTTGAAGACGCGAAAGACCTCGCACCAGAGGCGGAAATCGGCCAGTCGCCCGGCGAAGTGTGCTTCCATGGCGCAGTAGGCCGCTGCGGTCTGCGCTTCCGGCCCATAGAGCTCGATTGCGGCAATTACTGCATCGTTGGGATCGGCAAAATCTGAAAGCCTCAGTGCCGCGCCATTGTCTGTCCGGAGCATCGAGCAATACCTTCTGTTCAGCGCCTTCATGCCGCATATGTGGCGCAAATCATGCCTGCGGCCCAGCGGCTTGGTTGCTAGTGGGGACTGGCAGCGGAAGGCCACTGGGCCTGACCGGCAGGGCCTTGAGATGGCAGCGCCGACTGGTGAAGATATTTGCACCCCTGCTCTTATCAGCGAAACGTGCGAACGAAGGAAGGGCGAGGCGCGCTGGCTGCGGCCGGCGGGTTTTTCGACAGCTGCTCGCTCCTTGAAAAACCGCGATTCAATTAGCTCCCGCTGAAATCGCTCCGAAACGCCTTTTTCGGGGCGGAATGGGGCACCAATCGAATGATGCGCTGGCCTCCCGTATCATTGCAAAATACATGGCCGGCATCATTGGGGAAACCGAACTGATTTCGATCTCCAGGCAACCATGTTGAGCCAAATCGCTCGTCGATCGCATGTCGCCGGTATTCGGAACGGAAACAGGCTTCGCAGCTTCTATCTGAGCGAAGCTTGTTGAGGCAGGGCCTAATGTTCAGTGACAAGGAAACCCGATTATTAGAGGCTGGGCTGTTCATGGCGGTGCCGCTCTCAATCCTCATCGCGGTCTTGGTGGTTAGCCTTACGTTTGGCTGGTTTGGGTGACGGATTGCACGCGGCGGGGCGCGATCGACGGCCAGTATCTTCACGTTCATTCCTGCCTACGAAGGCTTGCCGTGCGTCCGAGAATTCGCGCCTGACGGCTCGATCGAGCCAATGCCCGCCTCGGCCCGCGCCGAGGCGGGCTTTTTGCGTTTGTGGCGCCCGCCCGGCCACTGCTATATCCCGATGAAAGGTTGCCGAACTCGCGGCGGCGTTGATCCAGCCCGGGGTTACGGATGCAGATTGAACGATATGATGGGGACCGCGAAATACTGCTGCCGCTGTTTGCCCTTGCCGACGATTCCCCCACGCAGGTTTCCAGCTATATCGATGAGGGCGAGGTGCTGGTCGCGCGAGAGGGCAACAGGATCATCGGCCACGTGCAGCTCATCGAGACAGGCGAGGGCGGTGTCTTCGAGCTCAAGAGCCTGGCGGTCCGTCCGGCAAGACAGAGCGAGGGGCTGGGGCGTGCCCTTGTCGCGGCGGCGGTCACCCGCTGCCGCGAGCGTTACGGCCGGCGCCTGATCGTGTCGACCGCGGCGGCCGATATCGGCAATTTGCGATTTTACCAAAGACAGGGCTTTCGAATGTCTCGCATCGTGCAGGATGCCTTCGGGCCATCGACCGGTTACCCCGAAGGCTTGCTTGTGAACGGCATTCCGCTGCGCGACCAGGTGGTTTTCGAACGCGATCTCGGCGCGGATTGAGGGTGAGATCGTCGACCTCGCGCTCCAGCTTTGGGCGCAAACCATCCGATAGCCCGCTCCGGTTCGCCGGGCGGGCTATTTTCGCGTTTCTGGGCCTAGGCGAGGATGTTGACTGCGCGGGCGGCGACCAGTGCGATCGTCAGTAGCGATATCATCGACTCGGCCATCATCAAAAGCTTGGCGCGCTGCGACAGCGGCAAGGTGTCGGTCGGCGAAAATGCCGTCGCATTGGTGAAGGCGAGGAAGAAATAATCGACGAAGCCCGGCAGCCAGTCGCGGATCTCGCGGTCGTTCAAGGTCATTTGCGGGAACAGGAAGTCGGAATGGGCGCGATTGACGAGGCCGCATGTCGGCGGCCCGCCGCGGTCCGTGCTCCAGAACCACAAGGCAAAGACGATGACGTTGGTGACCCAGATGTTGAGCGCGTCGATCAGCAGCGTCTGGCCGCTGGAGCCGGCATGGCCCGCCAGCAAGGCGCGCACCAGGAACACCAGCGAACCACAATTCATGACGCTGACGACGCCGGTCATCACCAGCGCCGTCCTGCGGATGATGACGCGAAACCGGCCGACCAGATACCAGTGCTCCTCCTCGACCGCTTTCTGGCTGGCGACCTGTGTCCAGGCGGTGGCGACGGACAGGGGCACGAGCAGGGCGGCCTCCAGCGCCGGCGCCAGCCAGCGCGGGCCGAACGAAAGATCGTTGATCACCAGGAGCTGCAAACAGATGATGACGAGGACAGCCGCACGTGCCAGCCAGAAGTCGAGCGCGCGATGGTGGATGACGGCATGGTGGTGACGCATCGATATCAGGGATGTTCAGACAGGACCAAATGGGCGGGTGTTCTGCCGGGGGAGGGCAGCGGAGCGCCGAAATTCCTGCCCAATCTTGGTTTTGCAATGGCTTGCAAGTATACTTTTTCGTAAGCTTTGATTATGGGGACTGTTCGGCAAACCGGACGATGTGATTTAAGCGCCGCATGGTGGGAATAAACGACTCCATGGATGGTTGGGCGCCGGCGGGGCTGACTTCCGCCGGCCTCGACTCGTCATCGGTATGGCCCGGCCTGCTCCGCCATCCCTGGTATTTGCTGGCGCTTTTGTGCCTGGTGCAGATCCTGTGCTGGACGGTGGCGCCGGCACTGATCGATCCCGCCCCGCCCGGCGATGTGGTGGAAGGTTTCATGTGGGGCCGCGAATGGGTGCTGTTGACCTACAAGCACCCACAGCTTCCAGGCTGGCTGCTCGAAACCAGCCATCTTCTGACCGGATCGTTCCGCTGGCCGCAATATCTGGTTGCCCAGCTGACGATCTCGTCGACCTTCGTCCTGGTCTACCTGCTGGCCCGCGACATGCTCGGGCAAAGCCGTGCGCTGGCCGCCGTGCTTTTGATGCCGTCGCTCTATTTCTTCGGCTGGCCGACCCCGCAATTCAATCATGACTACGCGCAGATGCCGTTCTGGGCGGCCATCTGCTGGCTGCTCTGGCGCGCCGGCCGTGGCGGCGGGCCGGGCTGGTGGCTGGCGCTTGGACTGGTGTCGGGCGTCGGGCTCTATGCCAAGTTCTCCACCGGCCTGCTGCTTGCCTTCGGCGCGCTCTGGCTGTTGCGCGACGCACGCGCGCGCAGCCGGCTGGCGACGCCCTGGCCATGGCTCGGCCTTGCCGTTTTTCTCGCCGTTGCCACACCGCTGGCCATCGCGCTCTACCGCATCGATTTCCTGCCGCTGACCTATTTCGCCGCCCGCGACCAATGGGTGGCCGAACACCGGGCGCGCCTTTATTACATAGGTGTCCAGATGGCCGGACTCTCCGGCCTTCTTCTGGTGCTGGCAATATCAGGCCTGCTGCGGCGCTCGCCCGCCCCCGAAGTGCCCGTCGAGCGCAGCATTCTGGTCTATCTCGTGTGGATGGGGCTCGGCCCGGGGACCCTGATCATGGTGGCCTCGTTGTTCATTGGCACCGGCGAGTCCTGGGGCGCGCCGATGTACAATCTTGTCGGTGTCACGGTGCTGGCCTTCCTCGGCCACCGGCTCGGCGCCATCGAGATGCGAAGGCTGGCGATCTGCGCGTTCCTCTGCATCGTCACCGTGTCGGGCGCCTATGCTGCGCTGCGCTGGACGGGCTGCAATGTGCGGGGGCGCTTGGATGCCGTCTGCTGGCCGGCGGAGCCGATCGCGGACGAGGCCGAGGCGGTCTGGCACGCGGCGGCGCCCGGCCGGCTCGACATTGTCGGCGGCGATACCCAGGTGGCCTTGCTGGCTGGCCTCAATGCCTATGACAAGCCGTCGATCTTCACCGATCTTGACACCCGGTTGGCGCCCTGGATCACCAGGCAGCGCTTGCGCGACCACGGCATGCTGATGGTTTGGCGAGGACATGGCGTGCCGCCGCAGTTGCGGACATGGCTGGGCAACCTCCCGGTCAAGACCGTTCTTTTCAATTGGTCGCGCACGGCGCCGCCTTTGGCAATCAGCTTTGCTGCCATTCCGCCGGGCACGCTCTATCCGCAGCTTGCCGTCGACAGCCCGACCCGGCATCTGCCCAACTGAAACGGTTCGATCCCCGATCGCGTCGTGATATCGTTCGTTCATGGCCGCGTTGTTTCCACGCGACTGGACGAAGCGGACGACAATGCCCATCTATTGGGAAATCCAATTTTGTCTGCGCAATTCCGGGCGGGAAACGCTCGCATGAGCTGGAATTGCTTTTTGAGGAGACGTGACATGGCGACTTCGACCGAACGCGCAGTGCTTGCCGGTGGCTGTTTCTGGGGCATGCAGGATCTGATACGGCGCTATCCCGGCGTCATCTCCACGCGCGTCGGCTATAGTGGCGGCGATGTGGCCAACGCCACCTATCGCAACCACGGCACCCATGCCGAAGCCATCGAGATCAATTTCGATCCGGCAGTGATCAGCTATCGCACGCTGCTGGAGCGCTTTTTCCAGATCCACGACCCGACGACGCGCAACCGCCAGGGCAATGATGTCGGGTTGAGCTACCGTTCGGCGATCTACTATACGAGCGACGAGCAGAAGCTCGTCGCCGAAGATACCATTGCCGATGTCGATGCCTCCGGCCTGTGGCCAGGCAAGGTCGTCACGGAAGTCGCGCCGGCCGGTGCCTTCTGGGATGCCGAGCCCGAGCATCAGGACTATCTGGAGAAATATCCAAACGGCTACACCTGCCACTTCGTCAGGCCGGGCTGGAAGCTGCCGGTTCGCGAGAAGGCCGCATCCTAACGATTGGGCAAAAAGCATCGTTGGGAATGATATCGAAAAGCCGCCGGATGTCCGGCGGCTTTTTCAGTTTGGGCAATCACTTACTTGCCGCAGTTGTTGTCGTTCACGGTGGGGCCGTCGCGTTGCCGTTGGCATCGGACTGCGCGCCTTGCGGATTGGTCGGGCAATTGCGATCCGCATCGGAGTTCATGTCGCCCGGCGCGATGGTCGTGCTGTTGGTAATTGCCGGATCGACCGTATCGGGCGAAGCCGGCGTGCTCGGGTCTACAGTCACTGACCGGCCGCTGCCGCCGGACCCATCCATGGCGTTTGCGGTGTTGCTGGTGCAACGCTTTTGGCCCGGTGCGCTGAAAAAACGGCTTCCCCTTCCGTTGGAATGGTGCTTTAACGCGCTCATCCACAGGGGTGCTCCGTACGGTCGGGGCTGAGACGGGGGCGGCAAGCCCACAGACCCTAGAAGCTGATCTGGGTAATACCAGCGGAGCGAGGCGGGCGATGTTTTCAGGCGCACAGATTTCCCTTTATCCCATGGCCGACGATTTCGTCGGTGTCATCTTGGGCGCGCTCGGCGCGCTCGACCCCTACCGGGACAGGCTCCGTATCGAGACCGACGACATCTCGACCTTGCTGGTCGGGCCACCCGAAGTGTTGTTCCCGGCGCTGCGCGACCTGTTCGTGGCGGCGGCGCGGAGCGGCAAGCATTGCGTGCTGTCGGCCGCCATTTCGCGCGGCTGTCCCGGCGAGCCGGACGATCCGATCTGCCGCTCCGACGCGTTTGGCGGGCCTGTCGGGCCGCTCGGGCCGCGCAAGGAAGCCGCCATCACCGCCGTGCGCAATGCTGCTGCCACCGGCCAGCCGGCGGCGGCGCAATTCTCGCTCTATGTGATGGGCACCGGCGACCACATGGATGAGATCTATGGCTGCATCGATTTCCTGAAACAGTCCGGCGTCTACGATCGCTCCAAGAACTTCTGCACCAAACTGCGCGGCGATACCGGCGCGATCTTTTCGGCGCTGAATGAAGCCTTCTGCCGCTTCGGGCCGGGCGCCGGCCACGTAACCCTTGACGTCACGGTTTCCGCCAACAGCCCCACCGCTGTCTGAACAGAACGCGCCTTCGTCGCGCGGCCGTCAAGGTTATCCTCTCTTGGTCTCATCGTCGTCAAGCCGCCCGCGGCAGCTCGCGGGTCTCTTCGCCAAGGCAGCACCGGCCGTGATGTCGGTCGGGTTGCTGCTCGTGGCCTGGGAACTCTACGCAAATTATTCCGGCATCAAACCGACGATCCTGCCGGCGCCGTCGCGCGTCTTCGAACAGGCAATGCTCAATCGCGAGGCGCTGATCGACAACGCCATTCCCACCATCCGCGCCACGCTGATGGGCTTTGCCTGCTCGCTCGGCGCCGCTTTCGCGCTGTCTATGCTGGTCGACTTCTTCCAGCCGCTGCGGCGGGCGCTGTTTCCTGTCTTCATCGTCAGCCAGACCTTGCCGCTGGTGGCCATCGCGCCGCTGGTGGTGTTGTGGTTCGGCTTCGGTTTGACGCCGAAGATCATGCTGGTGGCACTGGTCACCTTCTTCCCGATGCTGGTGGCTCTGGTGCAGGGCTACGAGGCGACCGAGGTGGAGATCGGTCAGATGCTGCGCGCCATGGGGGCAGGGTGCTGGCGTGTCTTCGTGCTGGCGCGGCTGCCTTCGGCACTGCCGTATTTCTTCGCCGGCCTGCGGATATCCATCACCTATGCCGTGGTCGGCGCCATCTTCGCCGAATATGCCGGTGCGGCCAAGGGACTAGGCATCTACATGCTCAACGCCAAGAACAATTTCCGCCCCGATCTGGTGCTGGCCGCGGTCGGCGTCAGTGCCGCACTCACGCTGATCCTGTTTGGGCTGACGGCGCTCTTGCAGCGCCTCGCCATGCCCTGGGAACGGATCGACCGCCAGCCGGCAGGGAAGGGGCCGGGGCGATGAGCCGGCTCGAATTGCGGCATGTGCGCAAGGCGTTTGGCGGCCTCGACGTGCTCGCCGACATTTCGCTCAGCGTCGGTGCCGGCGAATTCGTCTCGATCCTTGGGCCTTCGGGTGCCGGCAAGTCGACGCTGTTCCAGCTTCTGACGGGTGCCGAGCATGGCGAAGGCGAGATGTTGTTCGACGACATGCCGCTCGACGACCATGGCCGGCATTTCGCATTCATGCCGCAGCGCGACGCCCTGATGCCGTGGCGGCGCATCCTCGACAACACGACACTCGGGCTGGAAGTGCAAGGCGTCGGACGCCAGGCGGCGCGGGCGCGGGTCGCGCCGCTGCTTGCCGAGTTCGGGCTTGCCGGCTTCGAGCGGCATTTTCCGGCACAGCTTTCCGGCGGCATGCGCCAGCGCGCGGCGCTTTTGCGCACCGTGGTGCAGGAGCGCGACATGCTTTTGCTCGACGAGCCGTTTGGCGCGCTCGACGCACTGACCCGCGCGGCCATGCAGCGCTGGCTCGAGCAGATGTGGCGGCACCATCGTTGGACGGCGCTGCTGATCACCCATGATGTGCGCGAGGCGGTGTTCCTGTCCGACCGCATCTATGTGCTGTCGGCGCGCCCGGCCCGTGTGCTGCGCGAGATCACGGTGCCCTTGCCGCGTCCGCGCGATCCGACCGGCGCCGCCGCGCAACAGGCCGGCGCACTCGAGGCCGAGATCCTCGACATCTTGCTCAACCCCCAACCATCCAAAGGACATGACCATGACTGATCTGACACGCCGGCAGGCTTTGCTGCTCACCCTTGCCAGCGGTCTTCCGCTGATCGCCGGAGCGAGCCGTGTCTTCGCCGCCACGCAAAAAATCACCGTCGCGCTGGACTGGACTGTCAACACCAACCACATCGGGCTGTTCGTCGCCCGCGACAAGGGATTTTACCGCGAGGCCGGCCTCGAGGTCGACATTTTGCCCTACAGTGATACCGGCGCCGGCACGCTCGTCGCCAACCGCGTTGCCGATTTCGGCATCAACGGCACCATCAGCCTGTTCACCCAGAAGACCGCCGGGGCCGACTTGAAGGCCGTCTACGCCGTGGTGCAGTCGGAAACCGGCCGCGTGGTCTTCAATGCGGCGCGCAGCGAGATCAAAAGTCCGAAGGACCTTGACGGCCTGACCTATGGCGGTTTCGGCAGCGCCTGGGAAAACGCACTGATCTCGACCATCATCCGCCATGACGGCGGCAAGGGCAATTTCGAAGGGGTGACGCTCGGCACTTCCGCCTATGAAGCGCTGGCCAATGGCTCTGTCGACTTCACGCTCGAAGTCTCGACCTGGGAGGGCGTCGAGGCCGAACTCAAAGGCATCAAGCAGCGCAGCTTCGTCTATGCCAACTACGGTGTGCCCGACGAGCATACGACGCTGATCTCCTCGAGCGAAGCCTATCTCAAAGCAAACCCGGCACTGGCGTCGGCTTTTATTCAGGCAACGCGGCGCGGTTATCAGTTCACCATCGATCATCCAGCCGAAGCCGCAGCGCTGCTGATCGCCGCCAACAAGGATGCCTTGACCAGTCCGGCGTTGATCGAGGCGTCGCTGAAGGCGCTGATCGACGGGCATTATCTGCGCGCGAAGAACGGCGCCATCGGCACGATGGATCCGGCCAAGATGGACGCCATCGGCGACTATCTCTTCAAAGCGGGCATCTTGCGCGACGCTGATGGTAAGATCCTGACGCAGCGCCCTGATTTCACGAAGTATTTCGTAAATCTGAATTTGGGATGAGGCTGGACAAGCATCACCCGGTATCGGACGGCCTGTTCCGTTAGGTTCGCATGCGGGGGGCGTCCCGCACCCGCATGCTTTCGCAGGAGTTGTCCCGTTTGATGCCGATCCGATCGTCCCGGTTAACCCCCCGGCAATGGTTGCGTGCAATGGTCGCTTCGAGGGATCATCGGGGTGTTTGCGTTGCTCACGTCAAAAAGTGAAGCGTTTTCGCATAATAATGAGGGCGGATTTTTCTCCGCGGCGCGAAAGCGTGACATACTGGTCGATCTGCGCGAAGGCTTTTTTCGCCTCTGTGCCCTGGCCTGCGCGGGGCTGTTCGTCTATCGCGGCATGTCCCAGCTCGTGGAGGACCCGACCCGGATCAACGCCGCGCTGGTGGCGATTTCCGAGATCCTCACTTTCACCTGGCTGCTTCTGTCGCGGCGTCCGGTGACGCGTGACTGGAATCCGCTTACGGTCGTCGTCTCCGTGACCGCCAGTTTCGGTGTCGCGTTGATCAGCCTCCAGCCTGGCATAGCGCTTGTTCCGGTCTATTTCGCCGCGCCGCTGCAGTTTGTTGCGCTGTTGTTCGTCATCTGGGGCAAGATATCGCTTGGCCGTTCCTTTGCCATCCTGCCTGGCAATCGCGGCGTGATGACGGGCGGCGCCTACCGGATTGTGCGGCACCCGATCTATGCCGGCTACCTCGCCGGCCATGTGCTTTATCTGCTGTCGGCCTTTTCCTTCCACAACCTCGCTGTCTATGCGGTAATCACCTACATGCAGCTGTATCGCATCCTGCGCGAGGAGGCCCTTTTGGCCGCCGAACCGGAGTATCGCGCTTACATGGAACGTGTGCGCTACAGGCTGTTCTACCGCCTGTTTTAAGGGCAGGATTGTCGATTGAAGAGGCTGGGGTCCGCGATCGGTCGGTCGCCATACCGGTCCGCGCGTCGGCATTGGTGGCGGAACCAATCCAAGCAATCCGTCCAGCTCGAGCAATCCCTCGTACGCGAGCAATCCCAATCATCCAAGCCTGCCGGGCGTCGTGGCCCAGATGTCCAACAGCCAGGTGGCGCGCATGAAGAAGCGCTGTGTCGACGTGCTCAGCAGCGAGGGCAGCTATGATCGCGACCTGCGTCAGCTCTGCCTTTTGATCGCCCGTCGCTGAAGCCAGGGGCGCCAGGAATCGACGTGCCCAATCGGCGTGAACCTTTTTGACGGTCTGACCTCCGGCCGTTCGGAAGCCCGTCTCTCGGGCGGGCTTCCCGCGTGTCGGGCGCTGTCAATTCCTACCCCGTATCTGTCGGGGTATCGGATCCTTCCTTCGCCGGCGAACATTAGGGGCGGAACGGTAAGGCGGCTCGAACGTTCTCATTTTCGAAACACCGCAAGTGACGGTGTTCGAAACCGGCGCACCAGCGCCCACGGGAGCGGGAACCATGACCTTAGGCACAATACTCATCATCCTTCTTGTCCTCGCGCTGCTTGGCGGCTTTAGCGGGCTCGGCGGCGGGCCGTTTTATGGAACCGGCTACTATGGCGGCGGCGGGCTCGGGCTTGTGCTGCTGATCATCATCATCCTCGTCGTACTAGGGCGCATCTAGCGGCTTACAAGCCGCCGGGATGATCGCAATCCCGTGACCATGTCGGGGCCGAGGCGCACCGGATTGTGATGCAAGCCAGCCGGCTTGTGATCCGCCGTCACGCGGGACTGGCGTATGGTGATTTCGGTCCACACCCCCCGTGGAAACAAGAGGAGAGGGTCCCCCCCTTCATCCTCCTCCAAGGCCCGCCCCGGTATCCCGGAGCGGGCATTTTGCCGGGGAGACGCTTGTGCCGTCGGTGTCGCTGATGGTTCCACCCGGGCTTCCAGCTGTCTGACCAACGCCTCGACGAAGGCTGGCCGGAGCCCTTGCTCGGCACGTCATTGGCGATCTTGCTGACGCCATTGTCCGAAACAGGCAATTTCCAGTCGCTGCCTGGGGTCTCGGCATCGCATTGACAGGAGGCTTACAGCCATATATTGAACAGGACTATACAGGTTCATTGAACAGGTATGCATATGAAGCGGCGCATGGTTCAACTGTCTCCCGGAACGGGCAAGCCCGAGCAGATCGCGACCGTTCTGGAACATGAAATCCGCTCCGGCGTGCTCGGCTTCGGAGACCGCCTGCAAAGCGAGAACGAGCTCGTCCAGCGCTTCTCCGTCAGCCGCAACACGGTCCGCAAGGGCCTCGAGGAACTGTCCAGCCGTGGGCTGATCACCACCAAGGTCGGCATCGGCTCCTTCGTCACCTTCGACGGCAAGCCGGTCGACGACGCGATCGGCTGGTCGCGGGCGCTGGCCAATGCCGGCGCCAATGCCGAAACGAGGACGCTGCGGCTGGAGATCATCGAAGACGCCGATCTCGCTGCCTTGCTGGAGATCGAAAGCCCCTTCTTCATCGCCGTCGACCGTGTGCGCACCAATGCCAGCGATGGCCACGCGATTTCCATCGAGCGCAGCCGCCTGCCGCTGTCGCCGGAGCTTGAGGATGTGCCGCTGCGCGGCCTGCGCGAAGGATCGCTGCACCAGACGCTGCGCGGCGCCGGCCTCATCCCCGACCATGGCGAGGAATGGGTCGGCATCGAGATGCTCAACGCCGAGGACGCGGCCATCCTGGGTTGCCCGCAAGGCACGCCCTTCCTGCGCGGGCGGCGGCTGACGCGCGCGGCCGACGACCGGCCGATCGAATATGTCACCAGCCTGCTCAATCCGGCGCATTTCGCGCTGCATATGAGGTTCTGAGCGATGCCGGACACGCTTGATCGCGCCATGGGCGCGCTTGTCGGCGGGGCGCTGGGAGACGCGCTCGGCATGCCGACGCAGCTCCTGTCGCCGGCGCGCATCGCCGAGCTCTACGGCCGTGTCGACGATTTCGTCGCGCCCTTCGCCGAGCATCCCGTGTCGAAGGGATTATTGGCCGGCACAATTACCGACGATACCGAACAGGCGCTGCTGCTCGGCCGCATCCTGGTTGTTTCAGGCGAGCGCTTCGACCACACGCGCTGGGTCAACGCGCTGCTCGACTGGGAGCGCGAGGTCAAGGCGCGCGGCAGCTACGATCTGCTGGGGCCGTCGACCAAGCGCGCCATCGACGCCATCAACAAGGGCGTGCCGGCCGAGGAAGCGGGGCGCACCGGCGACACCAATGGGGCTGCCATGCGCATCGCGCCTGTCGGCATCATGATGCCGCTGGGGCCGCTCGACGCGTTCGTCGCCAAGGTGGCCGAGACCTGCCGCGCCACGCACAACACCTCGATTGCCATAGCCTCGGCCGCAGCGGTCGCGGCGGCCGTCAGCCGTGGCGTTTCCGGCGGCGACTGGCGCGCCGCCTCCGACAGTGCCGTCGCGGCGGCGAGGCGAGGGGCGACACTTGGCCATTGGGTGACCGGCGGCGACATCGCCTCGCGTATCGTCTGGGCGCAGGATCTGGTGCGCGGCAAAGTGGCGGGGGATGCGATCCGGCTGATCACCGACCTGGTCGGCACCGGCGTTGCCAGCCAGGAATCGGTTCCGGCCGCCTTCGCTGTGCTGGAAGTCGCCGGGGGCGATCCCTGGCAAGCGGCTGTGATCAGCGCCAATCTCGGCGGCGACACCGACACGATCGGCGCCATCGCGGCCGGTATGGCCGGCGCCTGCACCGGCTTTTCACTGTTGCCGCAGCAGCATATTGCCAGGCTTGTCGGCATCGACATGTCAGAGGTGCGCGCGCTTGCCGCCGATCTCGTGGCGGCAAGGGTGGCCAAGACCGGGTTCGGCAAGGACGCGGCCGAATGAGCGGGCGCCTCGTCCATATCGGCAGCGCGGTGGTCGACTATGTCTACCGCATCGACGCCTTGCCCGCGCCGGGTACCGAGAAGACGGCATCGAGCTTTGCCCAGGTCGCCGGCGGCGGCTTCAACATGATGGTCGCGGCCTCCCGCACCGGCATGACAGTGGTGTTCGGCGGCCAGCTCGGCAGCGGGCCGAACGGCGATTTCCTGCGCGCCGCCTTCGCCGCAGAAGGCATCGAGACACTGACGCCGCCATCGCTTGCGATGGACAGCGGCAATTGCGTCGCCATGATCTCGAGCGATGCCGAGCGCACTTTCGTCTCGTGGCCGGGGGCAGAAAGTGTGCTCACCCTCGACATGATGGCGCCCGTATCGGTGGCGCCGGACGATTGGGTGTTCACCTCTGGCTATACGCTGAGCTATGCGGGAAGCCGCGACGCGCTCACAGACTGGATCGAGGCGCTTCCTGCGCAAACGCCGTTCGTCTTTGACCCGACGCCGATCATTTCGGACATTCCGCGCCGGATCCTGTCGCGAGTGCTTGCCCGCACCACCTGGCTCAGCTGCAACGCGGCGGAGGCCGCCGACATTGCCGGCTCCGGTGACGTCGAGAGCCTGGCGGCGCGGCTGCTCGCCGACCATTGCCCCCGGGCCGCCGGCGTCGTCATCCGCTCGGCGGCCAAGGGCTGCCATATCAGGCTGGCCGACGGCATGGCGCAGACCATTACCGGCTTCAAGGTCACGGCAGTCGACACCAACGGCGCCGGCGACACCCATATCGGCGCTTTCATTAGTGCGTTGGCGCGCGGTACGCCGCCCTTCGAGGCGGGGCGTTACGCCAATGCAGCGGCGGCCATTTCGGTCACCCGCCATGGCGGCTCATCGGCGCCGACCGATGCGGAAATCCAGATTTTCCTGAGCCAGGCCGCCGCGACCGGCGCGCCGGGCCAGAACCAGAAGGCCCATCAGACAGCCTGACAAGCCCCGCCAAGCGGGCAAACAATGAGAGGAACCGACATGCGCATGCCAAGATTGACTGCCCTGCTGACGGCGACTGCCGTTTTCACCACCGCACTCACGCTGGCCGCCAATGCCGCAGAAGTGCATGTGCTCAACTGGAAAGGCTACGGCGCCGACGAGCCCTGGGCGGTCGCCGCCTTCGAGAAGGCGACCGGCAACAAGGTCGTCAACGACTTCTTCAATTCCGAACAGGAAATGCTGACCAAGATCCGGACCAATCCGGGGCTTTATGACGTGGTCATGATCAACGCCGCCTTCAACGACCAGGCGATGGCGGAAAAACTGATCCAGCCGATCGATACGTCGAAATTGCCGAACTATGCCGACATCAGCAAGGATAAGGCCGGTTCGCCGATGCTCGACCATGACGGCAAGGTCTATGGCGTGCCATGGGTGTGGGGCCTGACCGCGCTCGCCATCAATGAAAAATCCTTCGACAAGCCGCCGACGTCGATCGCCGAAATGTGGGATCCCAAGCACAAGGGTCGCGTCGTCATTCGCGACGACGCCGTCGAGGCGGTGCAGTTCGGCGCTATCGCCACCGGTCAGAACATCAACGACATCAAGGATATGGATGCGGTCAAGACGAAGCTCACCTCGCTGATGCCGCAGATCAAGACGTTCTGGAGCTCGGAGAACGACTGGAACCAGATGGTCGCCTCCAACCAGATCGACATCGGCACCTATTGGAGCGGCTCGGCCGATCGCGCCAAGACGCATTTCAAGCTGCCGGTTTCGCTGGTCATTCCGCAGGAGGGCGCCGTCGCCTGGCTGGATGCCTTCTCCATTCCTGTCGGCTCCAAGAATGTCGAGGGCGCGCAGGCCTTCATCAACTGGATGATCGACCCGAAATTCTACGTCGAATGGGTCACCAAAGTCGGCGCCCCTGTGTCCGCCAACACCAAGGCCGTCGCGGCGCTGCCTCAGGATGCCTTCAACCGCAAGGTGATGGGCGATCCAGAGGTCGCCAAGCGCATCCAGTTCCAGGCGCCGATCACCGATGCCCAGCGCGAGGCCTATCTGGCGCTCTGGCAGCAGCTCAAGGTTGACGTGAAATAAAACGCACGTCCGAACCAGCCGGCGGTTCGCGCCGGCTGGTCCTTTCAATCCTGGGGAGGAGGGTGGCATGGCGGCACAAAGCGCGACCGCATCGCGCAGCGGGTTGAGATCGGCTCTGCCGCTGCTGGCGCCGGCCTATATCTGGCTGACGGTGGCGATCTTCCTGCCGCTGTCGGCCATGGTCTTCTTCTCCTTCATGACCGACTTGCCGCTGTCGGGAAAGCCCTGGGCTTTCACGCTCGGCAACTATGCCGCCTTCTTCTCGCAGAGCCTTTATCTCACGCTGCTGCTCGCCTCGCTGCGCCTCGGCCTCGAAGTGACGCTGTGGTGCATCGTCATCGGCTATCCCGCCGCTTACGTGCTCGCCAAGGTGCTGAAGGGGCGCAGCCGCGAAGCGATCTTCTTGCTCGTCATCCTGCCGTTCTGGTCGAACGGGCTGGTGCGCATCTTCTCCTGGGCGATGGTTTTGCGCGAAGGCGGCATCCTCGATACGGCGCTGAACGCCGTGCTGCCGTTCAAGATCAACATCGATCTGATGTATTCCTACCCGGCCGTCATCATCGGGCTGGTGCACTCCTACGTGCCCTACATGGTGCTGACCTGTTATCTCACCTTGCAGGCGATCGACGACTCGCTGATCGAGGCCGGGCGCTCGCTCGGCGCCTCGCGGCTGCAGGTGCTGAAGCGGGTGATCATTCCGCTGTCGATGCCGGGTCTAGTGGCCGGTGCCGCGCTCATATTTGTCCCCGTCGTCGGCTCGTTCATGGAGCCGCGCATCCTCGGCGGGCGCACCGGCACCTTCTACGGCACCGTGATCGAGGACCAGTTCGTCGCCGTGTTCAACTGGCCGCTGGGGGCGGCATTATCCTTCATCCTGCTCGCCGTCGTGCTGGTCATCCTGGCGATCGCCTCGCCGGTGCTGCGGAGGGCTGCGTGATGGCGACGACCCGCATCCTGGAAGGACTTGGCCGGCTGTACATCGGGCTGCTGCTCGCCTTCCTCTATCTTCCCATCATCATCATGGCGCTGATGTCGTTCAACGTCTCGCCCTTCTACCAGCTGCCGTTCGAATGGACGACCGAATGGTACGCCTCGCTGTGGCAGAACGACCAGCTGATTGCCGCGACCTGGAACAGCCTGGAGATCGCAATCCTCACCACCATTATCAGCGTGGTGCTCGGCTCGGCGGCGTCGCTGGCGCTCTTCCGCTACGAATTTCGCGGCAAGAAGGTCCTGCAGGCGCTGCTCTTCCCGCCGATCGCCATTCCCTGGCTGATCACCGGCACGGCGATGCTGATCTTCTTCTTCGGCGTCGGCATCGGACGCGGCCTGTTCGCCATTCTGCTCGGCCATGTCGCGCTGGCGTTGCCCTATGTCATCGTCGTCGTCTCGGCGCGGCTGCAGACCTTCGCGCCGGAACTGGAGGAGGCGGCGCGCTCGCTCGGCGCCAATCAGTGGCAGGTCACAGTTCGTGTCACGCTGCCCTGGATCATGCCGGGCGTCATCGCCAGCGGGTTGTTTGCCTTTGCCGTGTCGTTCGACCAGTTCGTCGTGTCCTACTTCCTGTCGACGCCCGGCCAGACGACGCTGCCGGTCGAGATCTATGCCGCGATCCGCAAAGGGTTCACGCCCGAGATCAATGCTGTCTCGACCATCATCATTGTCGTGTCGATGGCGCTGATGCTGCTCACGGCGCGCTTCTTCAAATTCGGCGGAGAGAAATAATGGCCGGCGTGCAGGTATCTGATGTCTCGCGCAGTTTTGGCGCGCACAAGGCGCTGGACGATGTCTCCATCGACTTCGCCGATGGCGGCTTCTATGCGCTGCTCGGTCCGTCGGGCAGCGGCAAGACCACGTTGCTCAGGCAGATCGCCGGCTTCGATTTTCCTGACTCCGGCCGCATTTCCATCGGCGGCGAGAGCGTGGAGCGGGTGCCGGTCGAGAAGCGACGCATCGGCATGGTGTTCCAGAACTATGCACTGTTCCCCAATATGAGCGTCGCCGACAATGTTGCCTTCGGCCTTTCGGTGCGGGGCGAGGCCAAGGCGGTTATTGCGACCGAAGTGCAGCGCGCGCTCGACCTTGTGCAGTTGGGCAAGCTCGGCGGCCGCCGGCCGCACCAGCTCTCCGGCGGCCAGCGCCAGCGCGTGGCGCTGGCGCGCGCCATCGTCACCAAGCCGCGCGTGCTGCTGCTCGACGAGCCGCTCGGCGCGCTCGACAAGGCGCTGCGCGTCGACATGCAGATCGAATTGAAGCGCATCCAGCGCGAGATCGGCATCACCACCATCTTCGTCACCCACGACCAGGAAGAGGCGCTGACGATGAGCGATCGCATCGGCATATTGCGCGACGGCAGGCTGGTGCAGGAGGGGCCGCCGGAGGAGATCTACGATCGGCCGAGAAGCGAATTCGCCGCCACCTTTCTCGGCGACGCCAACATTTTTCGCGGCGATACGACCGGCAACGGCATCCGCCTGCAGGATGGTACGGCGATTGCCGCAGGCGCGGGTGCGACGCTTGCCGCCGGCGCCAAGGCGAGCTGCGCCGTGCGGCCCGAGCGCATCCGGATCGGCACCGATGCCGGGGCTGTGGATGGCGATGCGAACATGCTGAAGGGCCAGGTTTCCAAACGCATCTTCGCCGGCAACAACAGCACCTATTTCGTCGAGCGTGCCGGCCAGACACTGAAGGTGATCGTGCAGAACACCGGCGCCGACAGGCTGGCGGAAGGGCAGGATGTGGTGCTGCGCTGGTCGCCGGAAAGCACGGTGCTGATTGCTGCGACCTGATCCTCGCTCCGGCTCTTGCCAGACGGGGGACAATAGGGAACAGCATAGCCGGGCATAAGTCCGGAGCATTCCGATGACGCTGGAATTGATGGCGCGTGACCGATCCATGCTCGACGGCGAGCAAGGCCCGTCGGCAGCCGCCGCCATGAAAATCCTCGTCGCGTTCTCCAACGCCATCGGCGCATGCGGCCTGCTCGACATCAGCGGTGCCCATATCGACGGCTGTCTCTATCACGGCAAGGCCGGGCTGGATTTCGTCGAACGGCTGGTCGAGGGCGGCGGGCGCGTGCAGGTGCCGACGACGCTCAATGTCGGCTCGTTCGACCTCATCCATCCGGGCATGGTGAAGATGCCGGCGGCGGAAGAGGTGCCGGCGCGGCGGCTGATGAAGGCGCATCTGGAGCTTGGCTGCCAGGCGACCTTCACTTGCGCGCCCTACCAGACCCGGTTCCGGCCTGAATTCGGCCAACAGATCGCCTGGGGCGAATCCAATGCCATCGTCTTCGCCAATTCGGTGATCGGCGCGCGCACCAACCGCTATGGCGACTTCATCGATTTGTGCTGCGCCATGACCGGGCGCGCACCGGCCTGGGGCCTGCATCTCAGCGAAAACCGGCGCGGCCGCATCCTGTTCGAGCTGGACATCGTTGAAGCCGAACCGAGCGACAGCCTGTTCGTCGGCGTCGGGCTGATCGTCGGACAAGTCAGTGGCGACCGCATTCCGGTCATTGCCGGCCTGCCGCGGCCGCGCGACGAGGATCAGCTCAAGGCGCTTGGCGCGGCGGCCGCGACGACCGGTGCCGTGGCGTTGTTCCATGCGGTCGGCATCACGCCGGAGGCCAACATGCTCGACGAAGCGTTTCACGGCCACGCGCCGGATGAGACGATCCGCATCACCCGGGCAGATATCGATCATGCGTTGTCCAGATTGTCCGGAGTGGCCGACGGGGCGCCGCTTGCCGCAGTGTCGCTGGGCACGCCGCATTTCTCGCACGAGGAGTGGACGCGCCTGTTGCCGATGCTGCGCGAGGCAGCGCCGGGCAAGGGCATCCCGATCTATGTCAACACCGGACGCGCGACGCTGACGCGGTTGCAGGAGGAAGGCGCGCTGGCCGGCATGGAGGCATTCGGCCTGATCCCGGTCGCCGACACGTGCACCTATGTCACCTCCATCCTCGAGCGGCTCGACGGCGTGGTGATGACCAATTCCGGCAAATGGGCGCATTACGCGCCGGGCAATATCGGCGTGACCGTCGCCTTTGCCGAGATGAGGGATTGCATCCGCTCCGCAGCGGCCGGACATGTCGTGCGGGGTGCCTCATGACGCAACCCGTTGTAAAGGACGCCGTCGATCGGCTGGGCACTTTTCAACTCGCCGGTGAGGCCGATGGCCCGGCTTTGGTGTTCTCACAGCCGCTCAGTTTCTGGGGTGGCATCGACGCCGAGACGGGGGAAATCATCGACCATTCGCATCCTGGATTGGGCCAGAATGTCGCCGGCAGGATACTGGTCATGCCAAGCGGGCGAGGGTCATCCTCCTCATCCTCCGTCCTGGCCGAAGCGATCCGCCGGGGTACGGCGCCGGCTGGCATTCTTCTGGAGCGGCCGGATCCGATCCTGGCGGTGGGGGCGATCGTAGCGGAGTTTCTGTACGGGAAAAGTATGCCGCTGGTGGTGTGTGATATTGGCGGGATCGTTTCCTGTGATCGGTTAGCCATCCGCACTGGCACGGATGGCCAGGCGGTCATAAGGGCTAAAACAGAAAGCTAGCCGCTCAAATCTCCGGGATGTTTTCCTTGAAGATCACCTGCAGCCTTGGCTGGTGCAGCTCATAGGGTAGTCCCCGGACCGCCTGGGTCAGAGTGTTGAGCGCCTCACGCGCCTCGACGCGCGGGTTCTGGTCGATGACCGCATCCAGCGTGCCGTCGAGCAGAAGGTCCTTGGTGCCGTCCGTCACCTCATGGCCGAGGAAGACCATCGATTGCGCACGGCCGCGTTCCTTGAGCGCGCGGGCGATGCCGGTGTTGCCGGCGCCGACATTGTAGATCGCGGCGAGATCGGGGTGCCGGTCCAGCAGTGCTGATGCTTCAGAATAAGCCTTTTCGCGATCATCGAGCATTTCGCGCATCTCGACGATCTCGAGATTGGGGGATTCCTCGGTCAATATGTGCCGGAATCCCATCTCGCGTTCCTCATGGCCGCGATAGGAAAGCGAGCCTGCGAACAGCGCCACCTTGCCGGGGCGCTCCGGCCCCATGAAACGGTTGAGCAGATAGCCGGCCAGCCGCCCGGCGGCGCGGTTGTCGATGCCGATATACGCGACCCTCGGCACATGCAGGATGTCGGAGGCGATGGTCACCACCTTGACGTCGTTGGCCGACAGCGAGCGGATCGCCTCACGCACCGTCGGATGGTCGAGCGCGATGACGCCGACGCCTTGCGTCTGTCCGCGCAATTCCTGCAGCAGGCGGGCGAGCCGGTCGGGGTTGAAACCCTCTATGGTGGCGATGTGGACATCGAGATCCGGGCGCGCCAAGGCCTGCGCCTCGATGTGTCGGTGCAGCATCTTGATGAAGGAATTGGTGCCGGCCGGCAGCGCGAAGTCGAGCCGGATGACCTCGCCGGGCGAGGGCCGGGGCGCTGCTCCGTTCGGGCCTTCGGCTATGTAACCGAGACGCTGCGCCATTTCGAGCACGATCTCGCGTGTGCGCGTCCGCACGCCGGGACGGTTGTTGAGCACGCGATCGACGGTGGCGGCGGAAACGCCGGCTTCCCGGGCTATGTCGGTCAGGGTGGAACGCACGTCTTTCATCTCCTCAACGCATCAGGATCACGCAATGCCGACTGTCTGCCGTCGGCGATTCTGATGGGAAATGATGTATCCGGCCTTGGCCGATGCGCAAGCCGTCGGGCTAAATCAGGTCGCCCGGCACGGCTATTCCGGAATGGGAAGGCACATTTCCCATCAAATCGAGGCATCAGGAGTGGTATGTGGACCTTGGTACGACGCATTTCCTCGCCTCATTGCGATGTTATGAGGTGTTTTGATTATTTATGATGTTGACAGTCTTCCGATCCTGCCGTCAATATCCCTCATGGGCTCGTGGAGGAAACATGGAGCCCTGAGGGAGGAATTCCAATGTCTGATCTGATCCGCATATCGCGGCGCCGATTGCTGGCGTCCGGAGGAAAGTTGGCGGCGTTCGTGGCAGCGGCCGGTATCGCGCCGCAATTCATTCGTCCCGGCCGCGCCTTTGCGGCCGACGCGCTGGCGCCTGGCATGATCGGCGGCCCGACCGGCTTCGAGGGCGCCGAGCGTTACCAATACGGCGCCGACACGCCGGAAGGCCGTGCCATCGAGGCGGCCAAGTCGCTGAAGGGCGCGGGCAAGGCACCTGCCAAGATCGTGCTCGGCCTGTCGGACGGCTCGATCGGCCAGCTCACGCAGCCTTTCCCCGCCGGCGCGCCGTCGATCAAGGAACTGTGGGAAAAGGAAACCGGCATTCCGATCGAGATCGTCGGCCTGCCGAACGGCCAGGAATTCACCAAGACGATGCAGGATATCTCCACCAAGGGTGGGGCCTATGACATTTACTCGACCGAATGGAACCGCCTCGGCGATCTCGCCGAGACCGGCGGCATCGCCAAGCTCGACGACTTCGTTGCCCAGTACAAGCCCGAGTGGGATGATCCCAAGACCGGCTATGTCGACGGAGCCAAGGGCGTATCACTGCTCAACAAATATCGCGGGTCGAACTATGGCGTGTCGCTGGACGGCGACTTCCAGACCTGGGTCTACCGCAGCGACCTGTTCGGCGACGCAGTCGAGCAGAAGGCGTTCAAGGACAAATACGGCTACGATCTGGCGCCGCCAAAGACCTGGAAGCAGCATGGCGACATCGCCGCCTTCTTCCAGCGCCCGGACAAGGGCCTGTTCGGCTCGACCGACCTGCGCAACCAGGGCTGGGGCTATACCAACTGGTACCAGCGCTATGTTTCGATGGCTTCGCCCAACCAGTTCCTGTTCGGTGACGACGGCAAGCCGCTGATCAATTCCGAGCATGGCATCGCCGCCACCAACGAATATGTCGGCTCGCTCGCCCATCACTCGCCGGATGCGATCTCGTGGGGCTGGCCGGAGCAGTACGGCAATTTTGCCAAGGGCGGTGCGGCGATGACCTGTGCCTTTTCCAACCTGCCGAAATTCCTCGACAATCCCGGTAACAAGGATTCGGCTGTCACCGGCAAGATCGGCTCGATGCTGCCGCCCGGCCGCGAGATCGACGGCAAGCTGATCAGCCGCTCCGTTCTGTGGTTCTCGCTGACCGGCATGGTCTCGTCGCAGTCGAAAAACCAGGAGGTCGCCTACCTTCTGCTGCAATGGCTAGGCTCCGCCCGCATCTACGCCTGGATGAGCGCCAATCCCGGCGGTTATCTGGATCCGTTCCGGCTGTCGGATTTCTCCGATCCGCTGGTGCGGCAGACCTACCACGCCTACCACATGGACGTGGTGCGCGAGACGGTCGCCCGCACGGTGCCGACCATCAACTATCCCGGCGCCACCGCCTTCCACAATGCGCTGGACGAAAACCTCATGGCCTCGCTGACCAAGGCCAAGACCGCTGAACAGGCAATGGCCGACACCGAGACCGAGTGGAAGAAGATCGCCCGGCGCATCGGCGAGGACAAATTGCTCGAAGCCATCAGGACCAACAAGGAGGCCTGGCCGACCGTTCTCGATCCGATCAGCTGATCCGTATCCCTGGATCGAGCCGGAGGGGAGGGGCGAAAGCTCTTCCCCTCCGCACTCAACGCCACCAGCAAAAGCAGCCAGATGAAGCGTTCCGTACCTTTCGAGATATTTCGTTATGCCGCGATCCTCGCGGCGATGGCGGTGACGCTGGTGCCGATCCTGTGGATGGTGTCAATGGCCTTCAAGCCGATCGCCGAATGGTCGGCGACCGGAGCCGACCTGAGATGGTGGCCGAAGAACCCGACACTCAGCAATTTCCAGTTCGTCTTCGGCGAATCCACCAACAGCCTGATCGTGGCGCTCGACCGCACGGCGCTGAAACCGATCCTGTCGTCGCTGCTGTCGGCGGTGTTCGGCACGGCCATCGCCATGTCGGCGGGCACGGCTGCTGCTTATGGCCTGTCGCGCTTCGGCTCGGGGCAGAACCTGCCGCTGGCGCTGATCCAGTTGCGGTTGTTTCCGCCGATGGCGGTGATGATCCCGGTGATGATCATGTGGGCCTTCCTGAATTTTACCGACAGCTGGTGGGGACTGGCGCTGATCTACGGCATCGTCACCTTGCCGTTCGCCTTCTGGCTGATGAAGACCTTCTTCGACGACATGCCGCGCGAGATCGAGGAGGCGGCGCTGGTCGAGGGCTGCTCGCGGCTGCGCGTCTTCACCCGCATCACGCTGCCGATGATGCGCGCGCCGCTCGCTAGCGCTGCCCTGTTTGTCTTCATCCTCAATTGGTCGGACTATCTGATCGCGCTGCTTTTGACGACGCGCGAATGGGTGACGATCCCGGTCTATATGGCTTCGCTATCGTCCTCGATGACCGGCCAGCTCTATGGCGCCAAGGCAGCGCTCGGCCTGATCGCCGCCGTGCCGCCGGTTATCATGGGCATCGCCATCCAGCGCCATCTGGTGCGCGGGCTGACCTTTGGGGCGCTCAAGCAATGAGCGCGGCGACCGTGACTGTTTCGGAGGACGAAATGGGTGCCGCCCGTGCGAAGCCGGCCCTGCGCGACGAGGGCGCGCGACTGGGCTTCCGGCTGACGCTGCCGGCGCAGATCCTGGTGCTGTTCATCTCGGCCTTTCCGCTCTTGATGCAGCTCTACATCAGCGTCACCGACTGGTCGCCGCTTTCGGGCCTCGGCTGGTGGAATGCCTGGGAGATGTGGAACAGTTTCGCCAACTACACCGACCTTGCCGCCGACGCCCGCTTCTGGAGCGCACTGAAGCGCACGGCGCTCGTCATGATCGTCTGCGTGCCGGCGGAGTTCCTGCTCGGCCTAGGACTGGCAACACTGTTCGCGGACGATTTTCCCGGCAAGCGCATCTTCTATTCGATCCTGCTGATGCCGATGATGGTGGTGCCGGCGGTGGCCGGCTACATGTTCTTCATGCTGTTCCAGTCAGGCGGCCCGGTGAACGACATCCTGTCCGCCATCACGGGCACATCAGTCACCATCGCCTGGCTGTCGGAACCCACGCTTGCGCTGATCGCGGTGATGATCGCCGATATCTGGCAGTGGACACCGCTGATGTTCCTCATCCTGCTTGCCGGCCTGGTCGGCGTGCCGGAGGACCAGATCAAGGCGGCAACGCTGCTTGGCGCCAACCCATGGCAGCGCTTCGTCACCATCGCGCTGCCGAAGATGAAGACCATCATCATCATCGCGCTGGCGATCCGCGTGATCGAGAACTTCAAGATATTCGACACGCTCTACATCATGACCGGCGGCGGCCCTGGCGTCGCGACCGAAACGATCTCCGTCTACATCTACAAGGTCACCACGCAGGACCTGATCTGGGGCTATGTCGCGGCGATCGCGCTGGCCATCCTGATTGTGCTCTCCATCGTCGCCGTGTTCGCCATCAAGCGTATGGCGCGGGCAAGGCAGGTGGCGGCATGAGCGCGATCCAGCTGCGCAACCTCACCAAGACATTCGGCGACTTCACTGCGCTGAAGACCATGGACCTCGACATAGCAGACGGCGAGTTCATGGCGCTGCTCGGGCCATCCGGTTGCGGCAAGTCGACGACGATGAACATGATCGCCGGCATGGAGGAGCCGACCAGCGGCAGGATCCTGTTTGGCAAGCGCGATATGGCCGGCGTGCCGATGGGACGGCGTGGCGTCGGCTTCGTGTTCCAGAACTATGCCATCTTCACCCATATGACGGTGCGCCAGAACCTGGCCTATGGGCCGAGAATGCGGGGCGCCGCCAAAGCCGAGATCGACCGCCGCGTCGGCGCCATCGGCGAGCTGCTGCAACTGACGGCGCTGCTCGACCGCAAGGCCGACCGGCTGTCCGTCAACATATTGCAGCGCGTCGCGATCGGCCGTTCGGCGATCATGGAGCCGGCGATCTTCCTGCTCGACGAGCCGCTCTCCAATGTCGACGCGGCCTTCCGCTCTGTCATGCGCACCGAGCTGAAGCAGCTGCAGCGCCAGTTCAGGCAGACCATGGTCTATGTCACCCACGACCAGCTCGAAGCGATGACGATGGCCGATCGTATCGCCGTCATGGATCATGGTGTCCTGCAGCAGGTCGGCACGCCGCTCGAAGTCTACAACAATCCGGCCAATGTCTTCGTCGCTCGCTTCATCGGCGCGCCGGGCATGAACCTGCTCCACGGTAAGCCGGCGGAGAGCGATCGGGGCCTTGTCATCGATCTCGGGCTGCTGGGCATCACGCCGCCGTTGCCGGAGGAATTGGCGGCATACTTGCGCGGTGCATGTGGCGACGTGCTCTACGGCTTCCGGCCGGAGCAGGTGGCTTTGGCGCAAGACGGGCATGGGCTCGCCATGCCGGTCACCTTTGTCGAGCGCATCGGTGCGCGCACCATCGTCCATCTAGGCCAAGGCGATGGCGCCGTGAAGGCGGTGTTCGACAATGATGTCGGGCTGTCGATCGGACAAACCGCGGTCGTCGCGCCGGCGGCTTCGTCCGTGCGCATCTTCGATGCGGCTTCCGGCGTTGCGATGAAGGCGGGTTGAGATGGCTGACATCGTTTTTCGCAATGTGACCAAGCGCTACGGCAACACACTCGCTGTCGACGATGCCTCGTTCATCGTCAACGATAACGAATTCTTCTGCTTCTTCGGGCCGCCACTGTCCGGCAAGTCGACGATCCTGCGCCTGGTGCTTGGACTGGAGAGGCCGGACGCCGGCGAAATCCTGATCGGCGGCAGACCGGTCAACGCGGTGTCGCCGGCCGATCGCAATGTGGCGATGGTGTTCCAGAACCTCGCGCTGTTCCCGCATATGAGCGCGCGCGACAATGTCCGCTTCCCGCTGGTCGCGCGCAAAGTCGCCGAGGCCGAGATCGAAAGGCGGGTGGCCGATGTCGCGGCCAAGCTGCATATCGGCCACATCCTGCACAAGCCGCCGGCGCAGCTCTCGGGCGGCGAGCGGCAGCGCGTGGCGATCGCGCGTGCGCTTGTGCGCGACCCGAACGCCTATCTGATGGACGACCCGATCTCGGCGCTCGATGCGCGGCTGCGCGAGGAGACGCGTGTCGAGCTGAAGCGCATCCAGCGCGAGCTCGGCAAGACGCTGATCTATGTCACCCACGACCAGGAAGAGGCGATGTCGATCGCCGACCGCATCGCCATACTGGACAATGGCAAGATCAGGCAGATCGGCGCGCCCGCCGAGATCTATGACCGTCCGGCGAGCACCTATGTGGCGCGGCTGCTCGGTTCGCCCATGATGAATATACTGAAATCCGCACGGGGCGAGGGCGGCGTCGAAGCCGCCGAAGGCACAATCCGGATTGCCGACAAGGCTGCCCCCGTTGATGCCGTCGAGATTGGGCTCAGGCCGGAGGATATCAAGGTCAGGCCGTGGGCGGATGGCGGCCAGGGCCGGCCGGCGCGGGTGTTCGAGGTCGAGCCGCTTGGTGGTTACACCGTCGTGACACTCGCCGCCGGGCAGGCGCGGCTGAAGGCGCTGTTGCGCGGCCAGCCCGACATCAAGCCCGACGCCATGGTGGCGATTTTCTGCGAGCCCGCCCGCGTGCATTATTTCGGGCAAAGCGGAGGCGCGCTGGTGAGATGATTGCAGCCGCGAGGACAGAATTTCGGGAGGAAGACATGGCAGGCAAAGGCTTCGAGCCGGATGTGAAGATCCGCACGAAAGAATACAGGATCGGCTGCGTCGGCGCCGGCATGATCATGGCCGAGTGCCATCTTGCCGCCTACAAGGAGGCCGGGTTTCCGGTCGTTGCGATCGCCTCGCGCACGCGGCCGAATGCGCAAAAGGTCGCCACGCGCTGGGGGATCCCGACCGTGCACGACACGCCGGAACAGCTGATCGAGAATGCAAACGTCGAGATCATCGACCTGGCCTTTCCGCCCGACCTGCAGCCGGCGCTGATTCGCCACGCGCTGAAGCAGAAGCACATCAAGGCGATCCTGGCGCAGAAGCCCTTGGCGCTGTCGGTCGAGGAAGCCGTCAAGCTGCGCGACGAGGCGGCGAAGGCCGGCAAGGTCCTCTCGGTCAATCAGAACATGCGCTACGACCAGTCGATGCGCGTCCTGAAGCAGATTATCGACAGCGGCGCGCTGGGCGACATCGTCTTCGCGCAGATCGACATGCACGCGATCCCGCACTGGCAAACGTTTCTCGAGGATTACGACCGGTTGACCCTCGCCAATATGAGCGTGCACCATCTCGACGTGCTGCGTTTCCTGTTCGGCGATCCCGATGAGATCACGACAGTCACGCGGAAAGACCCACGCACGACATTCGACCATTTGGATGGCATCACCGTCTCGACGCTGCGTTTCCCGTCCGGCGTGCTCGCGGTTTCGCTGGAGGATGTCTGGTCCGGTCCGCGCCAGGAAGGCTACAAGGACGACCAGCACATCAACTGGCGCGTCGATGGCACCAAGGGTGTCGCCAAGGGCACGATCGGCTGGCCGACGGGCGCTGCCTCGACGTTGACCTATGCTTCGGCCGAGACCACTGGCGGCGAATGGGTCAGCCCAAGCTGGGAGACGATGTGGTTCCCGCATGCCTTTATCGGCGTCATGGAGCAACTGCAGCACGCGGTGAAGACCGGTACGCCGCCGGCGCTGTCCGTCGCCGACAACGTCAAGACCATGGCGCTCGTCGAGGCAGGCTACCGCTCGATGGCATCGAGGCGCACGGTCAAGCTTTCCGAAATCGCTATCTGATCACCGCAACTGAAACACCAGATAATTGAATCGCTTACAGGGAGGAATTCAAGATCATGATGCAGGCAGGCATTTTTACGGGCTATTTCCCGTACAGCCTCGAAGAGACGGCGAAGAAGATCCGCGGTCTTGGTTTCAACACGGTGCAGCTCGACCTCCACTTCAAGGATGTCGACCTGTCGGCCGGGCAGATCACCAAGGACAAGGCCAAGAAGGTGCGTGATGTTTTCCGCGACCACAACTTGCCGGTCTGCTGCGTGTCGGGCTACACCAACATCATCCATCCCGACAAAGCGGAGCGCGACAAGCGCGTGGGCTATCTCAAGGAGATCATCCGCAACGCTCGCCATTTCGGCTCGCCTTACGTGATCTCGGAGACCGGCACCTACAACACCGAGTCCGACTGGGTGCATCACCCCAAGAACAAGACCGAGGAGGGGTTCGAGGAATGCCGCAAGGTGATCGCGGACCTCGCCCAGACGGCTTACGACCACGGCGCGGTGTTCCTGCTTGAAACCTATGTCAACAACGTCGTCGGCTCGGTCGAGGAGACGGTGAAGATGTTCGCGCAGGTCGACCATCCCGGCCTCGGCCTGTTGATGGACCCGACCAACTATTTCGAGACGCACAACATCGACAGGATGGACCAGATCCTCAACCAGGTGTTCGACACGCTGACCGACAAGATCAAGATCGCGCATGCCAAGGACGTCAAGCGCTCGGGCGACGACAAGTCGGAGAAGCACGCCGATATCGGCGACGCCGATGCGATGGAAAGCCACACGTTCCGGGGCGTCGGTGAGATCGAGTTGCCGGCGCCTGGCCTCGGCTCGCTGAACTACGACCTCTACCTCAAGCGGCTGGCGGAAAAGCACCCGAACATCCCGGTCATCATCGAGCATCTGTCGGAAGACGACGTGCCGCGCGCCAAGAAATTCCTCGACGGGAAGTTCCGCGCCAACGGTCTGTGAAGGCCGTTAGTGCCGCCGATTGAAGGGACGACAGTGCAGTGAAGAAGCGGCCGTGACATGGTAGAGCTTTACGGCAAGACGCTGTCGCGAAGGCAGGTAGCGGAGCGCTCCGGCCTGCTGTCGCAATTCGCCGGTGTGCGGCTCATGACGCTTGGCGACGGCGTGGAGCGCGGCATCCGCATGTTGGAGTTCCGCACCGGCTCGGGCCTGCGCTTCACCTCGCTGGTCGACCGCGCACTCGACATCGCCGATTGCGACTTCAAGGGCCAGGCGATCGGCTGGCATTCCCCGAGCGGCTTCCGCCATCCCGGGCTGCACGACTATGAGGGTGAAAGCGGGCTCGCCTGGGCGCGCTCCTTTTCCGGCCTGCTCGTCACCTGCGGCCTCGACCACATATTGGGCCGCGAAGAAGTGCCGGCCGAAAACTACAACTACCCCGGCAAGAAAACCATCATCCATTCGCTGCACGGTCGCGTCGGCACCATCCCGGCGCGGCTAACCGGCTATGGCGAAAGCTGGGATGGCGACCGCTGCGTGCTGTGGGCCGAAGGCATCGTCCAGCAGTCGGCCGTGTTCGGCGAGGACCTGCATCTCATCCGTCGTATCGAGGCCGATGTCGGCGGCAACGAGGTCCGGCTTTTCGACCGTGTCGTCAACCATGGCTTCAACCGCACGCCGCACATGTATTTCTACCATGTCAATGTCAGCCATCCCTTACTCGACCAGGGCTCGCGCTATCTGGCGCCAATCCGCGACGTGGTGTGGGCCGGTCATGCCGGCGAGCGCTACGAGGCGCAGAAGGTCGGCTACCGCACCATGCCGGAACCGCGATTGGGGTTCAGCGAGCAGGTGTGGCAGCATGAGATGGGCGCCGACGCAAAGGGCGAGGTGCCTGTTGCCGTGGTCAACGACCGGCTCGGCCTGGGCTTCGAAGTGGTGACGCGCAAGGATCAATTGCCTTGCGCCTATCAATGGCAGAATTTCCAGGCCGGCCAGTATGCGCTGGGCATCGAGCCTTCGACCCATCATGTGCTTGGCGATCTCGCCGCCCGCGACCGCGGCGAGATGATCTGGCTGGAGCATGGCGAAGCCCGGGCCTATAACACAGTGTTCCGGGCGCTCGACGGTGCTGGTGAGATTGCCGCGGCCGAAGGCAGGATCGCGGCCATCGCCCGCCAGCCCGAGCAGGATTATCCTCAGCCCTCCGGCAATTTCCCAAGCCTGGCGGGCAAGGCGTGAGCGCAACATTTGTCCCAAGCAAGCCCTCCGGCCGGCGGACCGGATTGCCAGCGGTGCATGACGATTGGAGGTCGATGTGACGACGATGGCAAAAAAGCGCGATTACAGCCTGGTCGGCGAAAGCACGCGCAGGGCGATCGAGACCGGCCTGGCCTCGGCTGAATGGTATCACACCGACGTGCCGCGCAAGGCGATGAAGGAATTGATGCAGCGCTCGGACGGTCCGGCGATCCGCGACACCGTCATCTGGCTCGCCGCCATCGTCGGCTCGGCGGCTGGCATCGTCTGGTTCTGGGGCTCGTGGTGGGTGGTGCCGTTCCTGTTCGTCTATGGCGTGCTCTACGGCTCGTCGAGCGACTCGCGCTGGCACGAATGCGGCCATGGCACGGCCTTCCGCACGCGCTGGATGAACGATGTCGTCTACCACATCGCCTCCTTCATGCTGATGCGCAATCCCGTGCAATGGCGCTGGAGCCATGCCCGCCACCACACCGACACCATCATCGTCGGCCGCGACGCCGAGATCGCGGTCATGCGCCCGCCGGACCTGTTGAAGGCGGCGCTGGCCTTCACCGGCATTCTCGATTTCCGTTATTCGCTGCCGACGCTGGTGCGCCAGGCCTTCGGCAGCCTGTCGGAGGAGGAGAAGAGCTACATCCCCGAGATGGAACAGCACAAGGCTGTCGTCGCCGCCCGCTGGCACATGGCCGTGTACATTGCGACGATCGCTTCCGCGATCGCGCTGGGGTCATGGATCCCGTTGGTGCTGGTCGGCCTGCCACGCCTTTACGGCACCTGGCACATGGTGACGACCGGCCTGCTGCAGCATATTGGGCTGGCCGACAATGTCGTCGACCACCGGCTCAACACCCGCACCGTCTACATGAACCCGATCAGCCGCTTCATCTACTGGAACATGAACTACCATGTCGAACATCACATGTTCCCGATGGTGCCGTATCACGCGCTGCCCAGGCTGCATGAGTTGATCAAACACGACCTGCCGGAGCCGAACCCGTCGATGTGGCATGCCTATCGCGAGGTCTGGCCGGTGCTGCTCAGGCAGCTGAAATACGAGGATTCTTATCTCAAGCGCGAACTGCCGCCGACGGCCAGGCCCTATCGCGGCGAGTTCCACGAGGTCGATATGTCGGCTGCGGCCGAATAGCGATCGCGAATTTTGCAGGAGACCGAGATGGCCGATTGGGTTGAAGCGTGCGCGGTGGATGATGTCGAGGAAGAGGATGTCATCCGCTTCGACCATGGCGGCCGCACCTTCGCGGTCTACCGCTCGCCCGATGGCGAGTTCTTCGCCACCGACGGCTACTGCACGCATGAGAAGGCGCATCTGGCCGACGGGTTGGTGATGGACGACATCATCGAATGCCCCAAGCACAATGGCCGCTTTAATTACAAGACAGGTGCCGCCAAGGGCGCGCCGGTCTGCGTCAATCTCGTGACCTATCCGGTGAAGATCGAGGCCGGTAAGGTGATGATCCAGATTTGACGCGCGGCAACCGATCCAGCATCACAAAGGGGACGCTTTAATGAGCCGAAAGAGACCGACCGTCGCCGATCTGCGGGCGATGAAGGGCAAGCGTCAGCTGACCATGCTGCGCGTGCTCAACCTGGATGAGGCGGAGGCCGCCGAGCGGGCAGGGGTCGATATCGTCTCGGTGCCACCCGAATTGGTGCTCAACCCGCAATATCGCGATGCCGCGCCCAGCCTGTTCACCATGCCGGGCGAGAATTTCTTCGAGATCGGCACGGCGGATGATTTCGTGCGCTGGGCCTTCCGGCTCTACAAGGCAAGCGCCGACGCGGTCTATTGCAGCGCCGGCTACGCCACCATCAAGCGCATGGCGGACGATGCCATCCCCGTCATCGGCCATGTCGGCCTCATTCCGTCGCGCGCCACCTGGACCGGCGGCTTCAAGGCGGTCGGCAAGACGGCCGACACAGCCATCCAGGTTTTCGAGGCGGTGAAACAGCTGGAGGCCGCCGGTGCTGTCGGCGCCGAGATCGAAGTGGTGCCGGTCGAGGTGGCCAAGGCGATTTCCGAGCGCACCTCGCTGATCATGCTGTCGATGGGGGCGGGGACCGGCTGCGACGCGCAATATCTGTTCGCCGACGACATTCTCGGCCAGAACCGGGGCCACATGCCGCGTCACTCCAAGGTCTATCGCAATTTCGCCGCCGAGTATGACCGGCTGCAGGCGGAGCGGGTGGCGGCGTTCTCCGAATATGTCGCCGACGTCAACAGCGGCGCCTATCCCGAGGACAGGCACGTCGTGCGCATGGACCCGGCCGAGCTCAGCCTGTTCATGAAAAGGGTAGACGCAAAGAGCTGATTATTCGATTTCTTTGCTGACCGCCGCAGCGCCTTGCCATGCTCCGTCGGTGAGCATGGCGTGGAGCACCTCGGCGTCGATCCCCAGCGGCCGGTCGTCCTTCAGCATCGATACATGCGCGCGCACCGCCGCATAGATCGCGCCAGTGCGCGGCGCCAGCGTCAACCCTTCACGCAGGTCGACGGCCTGGGCGGCGGCCATCAATTCGAAGGCGATCAGCCGCCGCCACAGCGCGATCATTCCGGCGCATTTCGAAACGGCGAGGGGCGACTGGGTCGCATGGTCCTCGACGCCTTCCGAAACGGGCAGGAAGTCGAGCATCACCGGATTGGCCTTGTGGCGGATGGCGGCCAGGATCGATGTCGCCGTCTTCTGCAGCGGCACGAAACCGGCCGAGGCGCCGCCGATGGGCGACAGATATTTGGTCAAGCCGTTGCGGCCCGAACCGGTGAGCTGGATGAAGCGGGCAACGCTGGCGGCGGCGCATTGCGCGATGGCCAGGCCGAGCGTCTCGAAGGCAAGCGAGAGTGAGGCCGTGTGGAAATTGCCGGTCGACATCACCAGTTCATCGTCGCCGATCACCAGCGGGTTGTCGGCGGCGGCGTTGAGTTCGATCTCGACAGCACTCTTTGCCTGGCCGATTGCCTCGATCAGCGCGCCGTGGATCGACGGCATGCAGCGGATCGACAACGGGTCCTGAATGGTCGTGGGCGCCGGCATCTCGTCGCGGGCGAGAAGGTCGTGCAAGGCCTTCGCCGCCTCCTGCTGTCCGGCCGCCGGCCGCGCCATCTGCAGGCGCGGATCGAGGATGGTGCGGTTGGCGCCAAAACCTTCCATGGTCAGCGCGCCGGCCTGCTGCTGCTGGGCGAGCGCCGACAGCGCATCCGTGATCGCGAGGGCGCCGCTGCCGGCGGAGACGGCCGAGGCGTTGATCAGCGACAATCCATCTTTTGGCGCCAGGCTGATCGGGGCGAGGCGCGCCATTATCAGCGCCTTGGCCGCCGGCATACGCCGGCCCTGATAGTCGGCTTCGCCTTCGCCGATCAGCAGGCGAGCAAGCGCGGTCATCGGCACGAGGTCGCCGGCGCCGATCGAGCCGAGCGACGGCATCACCGGATGGACGCCGGCATTGAGCGCGTCGACCAGAGCAACGAAGACCATGGGCGACAGGCCGGAGCCGCCGGCCGACAGCATCGAGGCGCGGGCGACCATGGTGGCCCGCACGGCCTCTACCGGCAGAGTTTCACCGACCGCGCCGCTGCGGCCGTGCAGCAGCTGGCGCTGGAAGGCGCTGGCGTCGCCTTCGACGGAGGTGCCAAGATTGGCGCCAAGCCCGGTGTTCAGGCCGTAGATCTGCTGGCCTGAGGCGGCGGCCTGGTCGAGCACTTTTCGCGCCTTGTCCAGCCGGCCGATGATGTCGGGTCCGATCTCTACCTTGCGCGCCTGGCGGGCGACGGTGGCGACATCACCGACGCTGACGCCGGCTCCGGTGAGGACCAGCGCGCTCATGCGAAGCGCAGCCTCTGGCCGATGCCTCTTTCTCCTGCCTTGGCGAGCATCGCCTTGCCCAGCGCAATGTCGGAGAGCGACAGGCCGCGATGCCAGAACAGGATGGTCTCGTCGTCGCTCTGCCTGCCCGGCTTGAGGCCGGCGGCGATCTGGCCGAGCTCGGCATGCAGCGTTTTCTCGCTGAGCCGCCCGGTCTCGACATGAACGCGTAGCGAGCCGAACTTGCCGCCCTTGCACTGGCCCCAATCGTCGACGACCATCTTCTCCATGATGTCGGTCAGCGACAGCTCCACCGCGCTCATCGTGCCATAGGGCACGACCAGCGCACCGGGCTTGATCCATTCGGTCTTGAGCAGCGGTTGTGGCTCCGGCAGCCGTGAGGCCTCGACGACGATGTCGGCGCCCTCGACGCAGCTTTTCCAGTCGGCTACGGCCGTGACCGCCTTGCCGAGATGGGCGGAGAGCTTGGCGGCAAAGCCGTCACGGCTTTCCGGGCGGCGCGAATGGACGCGGATTTCATCGAAGTCGAACAGATGGTCGAGCAGCCGCACGTTCCAGTAGGCGGTGCCGCGCGCGCCGACATGGGCCAGGACCTTCGAATTCTTGCGCGCCAGATGCTTGGCGCCGATCGCGGTGACCGCACCGGTGCGCATGTCGGTAATGACGGTGGCGTCGAGAATGGCGCGCGGCGTGCCGGTGCGTGGATCGAACAGATTGAGGATGCCGAATTCGGAGGGCAGGCCGTGCAGATAGTTGTCGACATAGTCGCCGACGATTTTCACGCCCGCCGTGTCGAGCGGCGCCACATAGCCGCGCAAGACATTGAAATGGCCGTGGAAGGATGGGTCCGGTTCGAGATGAACGCGCGGCTCGATCACCGTCTGGCCCTTGCCCTGGGCGACAAGGCCAGCCTCGACTGCCGCGATGACTTCGCCATCGGTCATGGCAAGCGCTTCAATGTCGAGGGCATTGAGATAGTCGATATAGATGGGCTTCATTTTGCGCGCGCACTTTCCTCGATCACCCGCGCATCCCATAGCAGGCCGCGACGCGACACGAAAGTTTGTTGCGCCGTGTCTGGACGCCGCCGGCTAAATGCTGTTCAAACCGGACCGAAATGACTGCCATTCCCGAGACCGAGACCTTGCCGGAAACGGCCACCAATGCACGGCGCGTGGCGCTAATCGTTGCCATCGCCTTCTTCATGCAACTGCTGGATTCGACGATCATCTCGACCTCGCTGCCGCAGATGGGCCAGTCTTTCGACGTGCCGGCGGTGGCGATGAGCATCGGCATCACCGTCTACATGCTGACCATGGCGGTGTTCGTGCCGCTGTCGGGCTGGCTCGCCGACCGTTTCGGCGCGCGCAACATTTTCCTCTTGGCCATCGCGCTGTTCACGCTGGCCTCGCTCGCCTGCGGTTTCTCGCAAAATCTGACCGAATTCGTTGCCGCACGTGCCGTGCAGGGGCTGGGTAGCGCGCTGATGACGCCGGTGGGCCGCATTCTCGTCCTGCGCAATGCGTCGAAATCCGAGCTGCTCAACGCCACCGCGCTGATCACCTGGCCGGCGCTGTTCGCGCCGGTGGTCGGTCCGGTGCTTGGCGGCTTCATCACCACCTATCTATCCTGGCACTGGAATTTCTTCATCAACATCCCGTTTGGGCTGATCGGGTTGGCGCTGGTCGCCCGCTTCATCCCGGGCGATCGCGAGGCGGACCCGAAGCCGCTCGACTGGCCGGGATTTTTCCTGACGTCGCTCGGGCTCGCCTGCCTGCTCTACGGTCTCGAGCGCATCGCGCATCCCGAGGATGGCGTGCTGCAGACCACGGCGCTGATCACGGCGGGTGGCGTCATCGGCTGGCTGGCGGTGCGGCATCTGCGGCGCGCTCCGCATCCGCTGCTCGACCTCTCCTCGTTCAAGGTGTTGACCTTCGCCATCTCGACGCTTGCCGCTGGCACCATCTTCCGGGTGGCGATCAACGCCACGCCGTTCCTGCTGCCGCTATTGTTCCAGCTCGGCTTCGACCTCTCGCCTGTCGATGCCGGCCTGATGATCCTGGCCTATTTCCTCGGCAATCTCGGCATGAAGACGGTGACGACGCCGACGCTGCGGCGTTTCGGTTTCCGCCCGGTGATGGTGGTCAACGGCATCATCGCCTCGGCCTCGATCATGGCTTGCGGGGTGATCTCGCCGCAGACGCCGCAGGCACTGGTGGTGGCGCTGATGCTGATCGCCGGCCTGTCGCGCTCGATGCAGTTCACCGCGCTCAACACGCTGGCCTTCGCCGATATCGACGCCGCGCAGCGAAGCTCGGCGGCGACGTTGTCCTCGATGCTGCAGCAGGTGGCGATGCTGTTCGGCGTCGCCATGGCGGCGGCGATCCTCAACCTGTCGCAGATCGCCAGGGCGCAACCGTCGCTCGACCTCGTCGATTTTCGAATCGCCTTTTTCGTGATCGGCGCCATCGGGCTGGTGGCGGCGCTGCGTTTTCTGGTGCTGCCGCCAACTGCGGGCGCCGAGGTTTCCGGCCACGCGCCGGGGAATTGAAAATCGGATTTTCTCGCCTGATGCGGAGATAAATTCCGCCTCATCCTTTCGCCTTGATGCGGCACTTTCGCGAATGGCTGCGATGGCGAAATCGATTGCCAAAAATGCAGGAGTTTCCGGGCATTGCGCCAGTTTTGGCAATCGATGCGTCCACTCGGCGAATTTCGGCGTAAGGCCGCGTTCTGAACGCGGATTCGTTTGACGAACTAGCGCAGAGCCGATTAGCTTTTGCTTTCGGGATGGCAGCGCTGCCATCGGGGCGAATGCAGACATGAATGCGATCGGCTGGCTAAATCTCAGGAGCCTGAATCAGGAAGGCATTGTCTTTGCCATCGCAGTGGTGCTGTTTGTTGCAGCTGCCATCGGCCTGCCGGGCTTCATCGACGCCAACAACCTCGTCGCCATCGTCAGGTCGGTGTCGGTGTTGGGCATATTGGCGCTAGGCATGGCGGTCGTCATCATCGGCCGCGGCATCGACCTGTCGGCAGTGGCGATCATGGCGATGTCGGTTGCCTGGTATCTGCAACTGCTCAACACCGGAACCTCGGACGGGCTGGCCTTCGCCTATGTGCTGGCCGGCGTGCTCGCCATCGGCCTGCTCAACGGCTTTCTCGTCGCCTATGCCGACGTGCCGGCGATCTTCGTGACGCTGGCGACCGGCTCCTTCGTCTTCGGCTATGTGCGCTCGCAACTGATCACGCAGGACGCCGTGCCGGTGCCGCAGGGCCATTGGGTCGAGCTGCTTGGCGGCCTGCGCTTCCTCGACATCCCGATCGAGGTGTTCGTCTTCGCCGGGCTGGCTTTCCTGTTCTTCCTGTTCCTGCGCTACACCAAATGGGGCCGCTACATCTATTTCGCCGGCGACAATCCGGTCGCCGCGCGCAACATCGGTATTCCGGTGCGGCCGATGCTGGTGCTGCGCTACGTGCTCTCCGCTTTCGTCGCGCTGATCGCCGGCCTGCTGACCGCGGCCAGCCTGCATTCGATCAACACCCGCGTCGTCAATTCGACGCTGCTCTACGACATCGTGCTGGTGGCGGTGATCGGCGGCATCGGCCTGTCGGGCGGCAGGGGCGGGGTGCGCAATGTGCTGGTGGGGGCGGCGCTGATCGGCATCCTGCTCAACGCCATGACCATCATCGACATTCCGCTGCTCTACCAGAACCTGATCAAGGCGGCGATCCTGCTTGGGGCCATCATCGTCGACGGCATCATCAATCCGCGCGACGAACAGACCGCACAACAAGGCGACATTTAGAGCAGATGGGCTAGCCCATCTTGCTCGGGGTACCCGGCGCGATCGCGACGATCGGCCGGCAATGAAAACCGAACCAGAGGACGTGACATGAGACTGATCAAGACACTTATGGCCGCCGCAACGGCGCTCGCCGTTACCGCCTTCGTGGCGCCGACCTTCGCCGCCGACGATCCGGGTCCGGCGGCCTACGCACAGGCGCTCAAGGGCAAGCGCGTCATGCTGGTGCCGCTGGCGATGGGCTTCGATCTGGCACAAGGCTGGGCGCACTATCTGAAGAAGGAGGTCGAGGCCTGGGGCGGCACGTTCGAGACGCGCGATCCAAACTGGGTGGTCGATGCCGGCGCGCAGGCGATCACCGACGCCATCTCGTCGGACACCAGGCCCGACGTGTTGATCATCCACGCCCCGGACCTCAACTCCTATTCCAAGCTGATGAAGAAGGCGCAGGCCGCCGGCACCTATGTGCTTCTGGTCGACAACCCCGCCAACTTCCCGGCCGACGCCTTCGTCGGCAGCGATTGGGACCGGCTGGGCCAGCTCGAGGCCGAAGCGGCGATCAAGGGCTGCGGCGAAAACTCGTCGAAGAAAATCGGCCTGGTGCAGGGCGACCAGGCGAACTCTTCCAGCCTCTACCAGTATGCCGGCATCATGAAGGTGCTGGACAAGCATCCCGACTTCAAGGTGGTGGCCAAGCCCGACTCCAACTGGGACGCGACGACCTCGCGCAACGTGACGACGACGATGCTGCAGCAGAACCCGGACATCTGCTCGATCATCGATTTCTGGGATGGTGACGCCACCGGCGCATCCGCCGCGATCCGCGACGCCAAGCTCGACGGCAAGGTGTTCCTGGTCACCACCGGCGGTGGCGAAAAAGCCGCGGATTGCGACAAGCTCGCCGACGGCACCTATGGCGCCGTGGTGATGACCGAGCTTGCCCGCCAGTCGGGCGACATGAACGCCATCATCAAGTTCCTGCTGCAGAGCGGCCAGCCGGCCGGCACCTCGCACACCTACATCTACACGCTGGAGAAGGCGACGACCAAGGCCGACCTCAAGCCCGACAGCTGCTGGGATCTGAAGGCGCTGCAGGCCGAAGCGGCGGCGAAATAAGCCACGCCGTCGAACAGACTCCATGAGGTGGCCGGATCAGTTCGGCCACCTCTTTCTCTTGAGCAGCGGCAGCCAATGTCCTTTCGCGAACGCCTCCAATCCTGGCGCTACAATCTCGTGCCCGACCATCTGATCGGCGAGATCCTGACCAAACGCTGGACCGACAACGCCATTCCCTTCCTGGCGCTGGTGGTGACATTGGCGACCTTCGGCTCGATCATTCCGGGCTTCTTCAAGCTGAATGCGCTGCAGGAATCGACCCGCCAGCTTGGCGAGTTCTCCATGGTCGTCACCGGCATGACGGTGGTGATGCTGGGCGGCGGCATCGATCTGTCGGTCGGCTCGATCTTCGCGCTGTCCTGTTTCTCCGCCGTCTATGTCTTCTTCATCCTCGAACAGTCGATCTGGTTGGCAATGGCCGCCTCACTCGCCACCGGCCTGATCTTCGGCGGCATCAACGGCTACCTCGTCGGCTACCTCAGGCTGCGCGCCTTTCTCACCACGCTGGTCACCTTCATCTTCGGCCGGGCACTATTCGACATCTTCGTCACCACCTATGCCGCCGACGTGCAGCTTTCGACCGCCACCTCGGATGTGCTCGACTTCATCGGCGACAGCACCTTTTGGGGGCTCTCTGTCTCGGTCTGGCTGGCCATTGTCCTGGCCATCGTCACCCATATCGCGCTGATGCGGTCGCGGCCCGGCTGGCATGTGCTGGCGGTCGGCGGTTCCCGGCGCTCGGCGCACAATGCCGGTATCCGCGTGCGCCGCACCGTGTTCATGACCTATGTCTTCTCCGGCTTCTGCGCCTCGATCGGCGGCTTTCTCATCGCCTGCCGGCTGAGCGGGGCAGGGCCGGGCACCGGCCTCAACCTCGAAATCATGGCGCTGACGGCGGCGGTGGTCGGCGGCGTCAGTCTGGGCGGCGGGCGCGGCTCGGTGATCAAGGGACTGATGGGCGCCATCATCGTCTTGACCATGACCAACGGGCTGATCCGACTGGGCTACGGCACCGGCACCAACCAGATGGTGCTCGGCATCATGCTGGCGGTGGCGGTGACCATCGACATCCGCTGGCTGAAGAACCGCCACAAGGTGCTGAACGAAGTCTATGTCGCGCCGGTCTACCTCAAAATGGGCGAGACGCAGTCGGCGGTGCCGGGCTCCGGCACGCCTTACGAACTCGACAACCGGCTGTCGGCGGCCGACCATATCGGGCTTGGCGAACTGGAGGGGCCGGAGGATGTCATCCTCGACCGCGACGACCATCTCTATTGCGGCACCCGCCATGGCGAGATCGTCCGCTTCTTCGCGCCGGACTATGTCAGGTCGGAAGTGTTCGCCCATATTGGCGGCTTCCCGCTGGGCCTGGCCTTCGACAAGTCAGGCAATCTGATCAGCTGCGTTGGCGCCATGGGGCTCTATTCCGTCTCGCCGCAGCGGGAAGTAAAACGCCTGTCGGCCGAGACCGCGCGCTCCTGGACCTCGATCGTCGACGATGCGCGGCTGCGCGATCCCAACGATTGCGACATCGCTCCCGACGGGCGCATTTATTTCACCGACTCGACCAAGCGCTACGACGCCCATGATTGGGCGCTGGACTCGATCGAGAACCGCGCCACCGGGCGGCTGCTGGTCTACGACCCCAGGGACGGGTCGACGAAGACCCTGCTCGACGGCTACCGCTACACAAACGGCGTGTGCATGGCGCATGACGGCAAATCGCTGTTCTTCGCCGAAAGCTGGGCCTGCCGCGTGCATCGCTACTGGCTGGAAGGGCCGAAGGCCGGCACCGCCGAATGCGTCATCCGCGACATGCCGGGCTATCCCGACAACATCAACCGCGCTTCCGACGGCAATTACTGGATGGCGTGGCTCGGCATGCGCACGCCGAGCTTCGACCTGTCGCTGCGCCATCCCGACATGCGCAAGCGCATGACGCGCCGGCTGCCGCAGGACGAGTGGCTGTTTCCCAACATCAACACCGGCGGCGTGGTGAAATTCAACCAGAAGGGCGGCATCGTCGAGGCGCTGGGCGACCTTTCCGGCGCCGCGCATCCGATGGTTACCTCGATGCGCGAACACAAGGGCTACCTCTTCGTCGGCGGCATCCTCAACAACCGCGTCGGCCGCTACAGGATTTCAGGCGCCGATCCGAACTGGACCAGCCCGGCTTCCTATTGGGGAGCAAAGCCATGATCCTTGATCCGATCCTGGACATGTTTCGCGGCAAGGCGGTCACCATCCCACCGCTGGATGGCGCTTTCCGGCCCAACACGCGGCTGGACGATGCATCGTCGTTTGCCGAGCTGAGCGAGCCTGACAATCTACTGGCCTGCGGTGATCGGCTGCTCGCCTCCAGCGGCAACGCAGTCTATTCGCTTGCCGCCGGAGCCGAGCCCAAGGTGATCGAGACCTTTCCGTCGCCCATCACGGCGCTGGCCGGGTCGCCATCGGGCGAACTCACGGTGGCACTGGAAAGCGGCAAGCTGCTGGTATCAGGCAAGGAGCTTTCGCTGCCGGCTGATCTCAGCTGCATCACAGCACTTGCCTATGCCGAAGACGGCACGCTGTGGCTGGCCAATGGTTCGGCCGAACATGCGCCCTCGCAATGGGCGGCCGATCTGATGAAGAAGGGTGCGTCCGGTTCGCTTTGGAAACGCGACGCGACGGGCCGCGAATTCCGCAAGGTGGCCGGCGATCTCGCCTTTCCCCATGGGCTCCACCTAATCGGCAGTGACGTGCTGGTCAGCGAAAGCTGGCGCCATCAGCTCATCCGCTTCGACGGCGCTGCGGGCAGCCGTTCAACCGTGCTGACGCATCTGCCCGGCTATCCCGCGCGGCTTTCTCCGGCCGGCGATGGCGGCGCCTGGCTGGCGCTGTTTGCACCACGCAACCGGCTGATCGAATTCGTTCTGCAGGAAACGCACTACCGGCAGGATATGATCGACCAGGTGCCGCCGGCCTACTGGATCGCGCCGGCGCTGGCCTCCAACCGCAGCTTCCTCGAGCCGCTGCAGTGCGGCAGCATCCGCACCATGGGCATCCACAAGCCGTGGTCGCCGAGCCGCTCCTACGGCCTGGTGGTCAGGCTCGACGCAGAGATGCAGCCGCAATTCAGCCTGCACAGCCGCGCCAACGGCACACGCCACGGCATCTGCAGCGTGACGGAAAAGGCCGGCCGGCTGTTCATCGCCTCCAAGGGCGGCGACCGCGTTCTGGCTGTCGACCTCGCTTCGGGAGGTTTTTGATGGAACCGATCGTCCGTCTGGAGAACGTCACCAAGAACTATCGCGGCGTGTCCGCGGTCAAGAATGTCAGCTTCGACTTGCGCAAGGGCGAGATCCACGCGCTGCTCGGCGAGAACGGCGCCGGCAAATCGACGCTGACCAAGATCATCGCAGGGGTGGTCGACGCCACCTCCGGCAAGATGTTCCACAAGGGCAGCGAGATCGCCTATGCGTCGCCGCACGCGGCTCTCGAGGCCGGCATCGCCATGGTGTTCCAGGAAACCAGCCTGGTGCCGTCGATGACGGTGGCGCAAAACCTCTATCTCGGCACTGAGAAATTCCTCAACCGGCTGCGCGGAACGTATATTTCAGCACAGCAGTTCCTGCAGTCCCTGAATTTCCCCGTCGATCCCAACGCCATGGTGGCGACGCTGGGCGCGGCCAAGCGGCAGATGGTCGAGATCGCGCGCGCTGTCCACCACAATGCCGAGATCATCATTTTCGACGAGCCGACGGCGACGCTGACGCCGGAGGAAAAACGCCACTTCTTTGCGCTGATCCGTCGGCTCAAGGCGAGTGGCGTCTCCATCGTCTTCATCAGCCACGCGCTGGAAGAGGCGCTTGCCATTGCCGATCGCATCACCGTTTTGCGCGACGGCGAACTGGTCATCACCGACGACACGTCGGCCTTCGACCGCGACAAGATCGTCGCGGCCATGGTCGGGCGCACATTGTCGGGGCAGATCTACCGTCAGCGCGACGAGGCCAGACTGCGCAAGGCCGGCAAGAAGGTGCTGTCGGTGCAGGACATTTCGATGAGCAATGTCGTGCGCAACAATTCCTTCTCGATCTTCGAAGGCCAGATCACCGGCGTGTTCGGGCTGATCGGTTCCGGCCGCACCGAGACCTTCAAGATCGTGTCGGGCATCTACAAGCGCGATTTTCTGCGCGGCGGCGCAATCGAGCTCGACGATCGGCCTGTGCGCTATCTCGTGCCGAGCGAGGCGGTGGCCGACGGCATCGTCTACGTCACCGAGGACCGCAAGAGCGAAGGCATCTTCGAGACGATGGGCATTGCCGAGAACCTGTTCGGCGGGCTGCTCGCCGCAGGCCGCGAAAAGGCCTGGGTGATCAACCAGCAGGAGATGCGGCAGCTTTCCGCCGAATGGACGAAGACGCTCAACATCAAGGCGATCAACGACAATGCCCGCGTCGTCGAACTGTCCGGCGGCAACCAGCAGAAGGTGGTGATCGGCAAGGGGCTGGTGCAGCAGCCGCGCATCGTCATCTTCGACGAGCCGACGCGTGGCGTCGATGTCGGCGCCATCGCCGAGATCCATCAGATCATCAATCGGCTGGCCGATGAGGGATTGGCCGTCGTCGTCATCTCGTCCTACCTGCCGGAGATCATGAACCTGTCGGACCGGATTCTGGTGTGCCGACAGGGCCGCATCGTCGAAGAGTTTTCGCCGGCGGAGGCGACGGAGGAGAAGATCATGTACGCGGCGGTGCATTAGGATGCTGGCTGGTGGGCACTTTGACAATTGGCCGAATCGTCCGTCCCTTCGTCATCCACGGGCAAAGCAAGGAGCGAAGCGACGCGGCGCAGACCCGAGGATCCATGCCGGGACTCCTGAGCGTTGCAGCGATTCAGAATTCTGCTCCGCTGCACACTCCGATAGACGTCACGGAATGGATCCTAGGGTCTGCGCGACGGAGCTTCGCTCCTGCTTCGCCCTAGGATGACGAAGCTAGGGGCGCCGACCTGCAAAAACTGAATCATCCAAGACGATTGCCTGCAATTGCTCATGACATGATTCAATTCACACGAAAGGAAACGCCATGGCCACCACAAGACTCCTCAGCGATGCCGAGGTCGAAAAAATCCCGGCGGTGAAGGCCGTGTTCGACGATATCCGGGCGACGCGCAAATCGGATTTCGTCAACAATTTCTGGCGCGGGCTGGCCAATGATCCGGCGTCGCTGAAGCGGGTGTGGGAACAGCTGAAGGCGGTGATGGTGGCGGACAGCGCCATCGATCCGCTGACCAAGGAAATGATCTACATCGCGGTGTCGACCGCCAATGGCTGCTCCTACTGCGTCCACTCGCATACGGCGGCGGCCCGGGCCAAGGGCATGACCGACGCACAGCATGGCGAACTGATCTCGATCATCGGACTGGCGGGCCAGACCAACCATCTGGTGACGGCGATGCAGATCCCTGTCGATCCGCAATTCGAGGTGAAGTGAGCTTTTCGCGCGCCGTCACAAGATTGTGAGCGCGGCCAATGTGTCGCGCACCGGCGGTAAGCGGCTGAAATCTTTTCGGTTTCCGCGTTGCGGCGCGTGCCTCCAGCGCTCTTCGACGACCGTTGCCTGCAATTGCGCGGTTTATCCCGGCCGCTGTTAAGGAAGTGACATGGAACGGCACTAAGGAAGCCCCATGCGATGCCGCTTGCCTGGGGCGCGGCTCGTATGGTGGAGCCGGCATGAAAATCGTTCAGATTACAGACACCCATTTCAGTCCGACCAAGCCGCATTTCAACGGCAATTGGGCACCGCTCGCCGCCTGGATCGAGCAGAGCGGCGCCGACCTTGTCATCCACACCGGCGACCTCAGTGTCGACGGTGCCGACAAGGATGACGATATCGCCTTCTGCATGGATCTGATGCGGGAAATCTCCGCGCCGATGTTGCTGGTGCCCGGCAATCACGATGTCGGCCACCTGCCGGGTTCGTTGCAGCCGGTCAATGCCGGGCGCCTTGAGCGCTGGCGCCGGCTGGTTGGGCACGACTACTGGATGGAGGATGCAGGGAGATGGCGCCTCATCGGCCTCGACAGCCTGCTGATGGGCTTCGACGATGCGGAGGACGAGGCGCAGTTCGACTGGCTGCGCACCGTGCTGGAAAGCCGTGGCGGCCGGAGCATCGCCCTCTTCGCCCACAAGCCGCTGTTCGTCGATGCGCCCGGCGAGGGCGACACCGGCTACTGGAGTGTCAGGCCGGCGCAGCGCCAGCGCCTCTACGATCTGATCGCCGCGCACGATGTCGCGCTGTTCGCAAGCGGCCACCTGCACCGGGCATGGCAAGGCCACTACGAAAACACGTCGCTTGTATGGGGGCCGCCGGCCGCCTTCGTGGTCGGTGACATGGAGCGCGACATGCCGGGCGAACGGCTGCTTGGCGCCGTCATCCATCAACTCGGGCATCAATTCGGCGACACCGTCGCCAGCGAGATTGTCGCCATACCCGGCATGACGGCTTACGTCCTCGATGACGTGGTGGCCGAGGTCTATCCGCACGAGGCGCACAAGGTTCGAAAGCGGGTGGCGTCATGAGCGCGCTATCGCTTTGCGGGCTGAAAAAATCCTTTGGTGGCAACGCCATTCTGAATGGCGTTAGCCTCGATGTCGAAGCCGGCGAATTCATCGCGCTCGTCGGCCCTTCCGGATGCGGCAAGAGCACCTTGCTGCGCATCCTGGCGGGGCTCGACCATGCCGACAGCGGCGACATCTTCGTCGGCGGCAAGGACATGTCGCCGGTCGCCGCCGCCGACCGCAACATCGCCATGGTGTTCCAGTCCTACGCGCTCTACCCGCATCTGACGGCGGGGCAGAACATCGCCGTGCCGCTCGCCATGAAGCGGCTGAGCCGGTCGCAGCGCCTGCCGCTGGTCGGCCCTCTGCTGCCCGGCCAAAAGGATATTCGCACCGGCATCGCACGCGATGTCCGCGAGATGGCGGGTTTGCTCAAGATCGACCATCTGCTCGACCGCAAGCCGGGGCAGATGTCGGGCGGCCAGCGCCAGCGTGTGGCGCTGGCGCGTGCCATGGTGCGCCATCCCAGCATCTTCCTGATGGACGAGCCGCTCTCCAACCTCGATGCCAATCTGCGCGTCCATGCCCGCGGCGAGATCGTCGAACTGCACCGCCGCGCCGGCGTGCCGACGCTCTATGTGACGCACGACCAGGCCGAGGCGCTTTCGATGGCCGACCGGGTGGCGGTGATGATCGGCGGCAATCTGCTGCAGCTCGCCGCGCCGGAAATGATCTACAACGATCCCGCCCATATCGAAGTCGCGCGTTTCGTCGGCCAGCCGCGGATCAACATCATCCCGGCGTTCGCCGAAAACGGCCGTGTCGGTTTCGAAGGCATCCGGCTGGCTCTGCTGGAGAAGGTGGCGAACGGCCCGGTCAGCCTCGGCATCCGGCCGGAATTCGTCAAACTGTCTCCCAGCGGCCGGAGCGGTCTTGCCGGGATGATCGAACGGCTCGAGTTCCTCGGCTCGGAAGTCATTGCCCATTGCCGGCTCGAGACCTCCGGCGACGCCGTCGTCGCCAAGCTGGCACCGCATGAGGCGAAGGACCTGATCGGAGGAATGAAGGTGGGTCTCGTCCTGGCCCCTGAGCAGGCGATGGTCTTCGGGCCGGAAGGAAAGCGGCTGCGCGTCGCGGCAGGTGCGCGGCAGGAGCCGGCCTATGTCTAGCGTCGCGCTGGCGGGCAATGTCGCGAGCGCCGCGGCGCTGCGTGCGCGCAGCGAAGACCGGACCGCCTGGCTGCTGGCGGCGCCGGCCATCGTGCTGTTGCTGCTGTTCGTGCTGTTGCCGGTGGCGGCCGTCATTTTCCTCGGCTTCACCGATTTCGAGCTCGGCTACGGCAAGTTTCGCTTCGTCGGCTTCGAGAATTACGCGCATCTCCTGAACGACCGCACCTTCCGCCGGTCGCTGTGGAACACCTCGGTCTATACGGCCATCGTCGCGCCGGTGTCGATCGTGCTTGGCCTGGGGGTTGCCCTGCTGATCGAAGGCGAGGGGCGGGCGCGCGGTTTCTTCCGCACCGTCTATTTCTTGCCGGTCGCCTCGCTGATTGTCGCCATGGCGACCGTCTGGCAATACATCTTCCATCCGACGATCGGGCCGCTCAACGCGCTGCTTTCGCTTGCCGGCATTCCCGGCCCGAACTGGCTCGGCGCGTCGAACACCGTGCTCTACAGCCTGTCGATCATCGGCATCTGGCAGTCGGTCGGCTTCAACATGGTGCTGTTCCTGGCAGGCCTGACGGCGATCCCGCGTGAGCTCTATGCCGCAGCCCATGTCGACGGCGCGAAATCGGCGCTCGACCGGTTTTTCCTGGTCACCTGGCCGATGCTCGGGCCAACGACGCTGTTCGTCGTCACCATCAGCATCACCAATGCGGTGAAGGTCTTCGAAACGGTGAAGATGCTGACCGACGGCGGGCCCAACAAGGCCTCCGAAGTGCTGCTTTTCACCATTTACCAGGAGGGCTTCGTCTATCTGCGCGTCGGCTACGCCTCGGCGATGACGGTCGTCTTCCTGGCGATTCTGGTCGTGTTGATGCTTGTGCAATATCGCGTGCTCGACCGGCGGGTGCATTACACATGAACAGCATCCCGGCCGGCCGCATCATCCGCTTCGCGCTGCTTTCGCTCGGCGCGCTGATGATCCTTGCGCCCTATATCTTCATGATCTCGACCGCGGGCAAAACGCAGAGCGACATCTTCACCTCGTCGCTGGCGCTCATCCCGCAGCATTTCTACTTCGCCGAGAATTTCGCCAAGGCGTTTGCCAAGGTGCCGATGGCGACGCTGCTGTGGAACGGTGTCATCGTGTGCGGCCTGATCTTCTTCTTCCAGGTCGTGGTGGCGATCCCTTGCGCCTATGCGATGGCCAAGCTGAAGTTCCGCGCCGCGCGGCTGATGATGGTGCTGGTCATGCTCGGCCTGCTGGTGCCGATCCATGCGACGGCGCTGCCGCTCTATGTCGCCTTCGACAGGATGTCGCTCTTGAACAGCTACACCTCGCTGGTCGCGCCCTTCACCATTTCGGTGTTCGCGATCTTCATGTTCCTGCAGTTCTTCCGCGCCATGCCCGACGACCTGCTGCACGCGGCGCGGCTCGACGGCATGTCCGAACTCGGCATCGTCGCGCGCGTCATCGTGCCCAATGCCTGGCCGGCGGTCACCGCCTTCGCGATCTTTTCCGTCGTTGCGCACTGGAATGATCTCTATTGGCCGCTGATCGTCGTCAGCAAGCAGGCTTACGCCACGCCGCCGCTCGGCCTGATGTATTTCCGCGCCGCCGAGGCCGGCGACGACTACGGCGCGCTGATGGCCGCCACGCTGATCATCACCCTTCCTCTCGTCGCCGCCTTCCTGCTCGCGCAGAAACGCTTCGTCGAGGGCATCACCATGACCGGTCTCAAAGGCTGATCGGACCAACAAGGAGCACGAACGATGAAGCATATTTCTAGGATTTTTGCCGCAGCAGCGGTGTCACTGGCGGCGGCCCTTCCCGCCTATGCCGAGACGACGCTGACGGTTCACTACCCGATGCCCGGCTTCTTCAAGAACGTGATGGACACGATCTCGAAGAAGTTCATGGAGGAAAATCCCGACATCAGGATCCAGTTCGCCAGCCCGTCGGCAACCTATGAAGAGGGCATCCAGACCATCCTTCGCCAGGCCGGCACCGACGAGATGCCCGACATCACCTTCATCGGCCTCAACCGCCTGCGCATGCTCAATGAGCGCGACGTTGCGGTCGATCTCGGCCCGCTGGTCAAGAGGGAAGGCAATATGGCGGAGCTCGGCTTCTCCGATACGATCCTGAAGCTGGCGCAGGTCAATGGCAAGCAGGTTGGCCTCGCCTTCGCCACCTCCAATCCGATCATGTATTACAACGCCGACCTGGTGAAGGCGGCCGGCGGCGATCCGGACAATCCGCCCAAGACCTGGGACGAGGTCATCGCGCTCGGCGGCAAAATCAAGGCGCTCGGCAATGGCATCGACGGGATCGACTTCCGCTGGCAGGGCGATGACTGGATGTTCTCGGCGCTGCTGTTCGGCGCCGGCGGCAAGATGCTGAACGAGGACGAAAGCAAGGTCGCCTTCAACGGGCCGGAAGGCGAGAAGGCGGTGGAGACCCTCGAGCGCATGGTGAAGGAAGGCGGCATGCCGGTCTTCACCAAGCCGGCGGGCGAACAGGCGTTCGCGGCCGGCAAGGTCGGCTTCGAATTCCAGACCACCGGTGCGCTGGTCAACACGATCAAGAATGTCGGCGACAAGTTCACCCTGCGCACGGCCAAGATCCCGCTGATCGATCCGATCAACGGCCATCTGCCGACCGGCGGCAATGCCGTGGTCATCCTGACCAAGGACGCGGCCAAGCAGGAGGCCGCCTGGAAGTTCGCGAAATTCGCCGCCGGCCCCTATGGCGCCTCCGTCGTGGTGCCGGGTACCGGCTATGTCCCCAACAACGAACTGGCGGCGAAGTCTCCCGAGTATCTCGGCGATTTCTACAAGAAGAACCCGCTGTTCCAGGCCGGGCTCAGCCAGATGCCGCTGATGGTTCCGTGGTATGCCTTCCCGGGCACCAATGGGGTCAAGGTCACGCAGACGATCGTCGACAATCTGTCGCGCATCGTCGACCAGTCGGCCTCACCCAAGGAAGCGCTCTATGACGCGGCAAGCGACGTCGAAGGCATGTTGCCGACGCAGTAAGGGTTGTGTGGCGGCTTCTTCCTTTCCCCTTGTGGGGGAAGGTGGATCGGCGCGCAGCGCCGAGACGGATGAGGGGTATTCCAGCGGAGTGAGGCGTGGTGTTCCCTGGAGCACCCCTCATCCGATCTCGCTTCGCGAGGCCACCTTTCTCCCGCAAGGGTGTTTGGACCGGGGACATCGCGAACAGGTGTGCGATTTTCCCGATCCAAACAAAGGAGAGAAGGAAGAGAGCGCTACACCGGCCGATAAACCTTTTCGGCCGTGTTCCAGAAAATGTCGGCCTCGGTTTCTGCACCATGTTTCGCCACCGCATCGCGGTGCGCCTTGATCAACTCGGCATGGCTGGTCCAGAGCTTCTCGATCGGGAAATTCGAGCCGAACATCAGATGATCCGCACCCAGAATATCGATGGCGTTGTCGACGATATAGGCAATCAGCGCCGGGTCGTTGCGGTGGACGAAGGTGCCGAGACCGGACAGCTTGGCATAGAGGTTTGGTGCGGCCGAAAGCGTGCGAAGTCCGGCCTTCCAGGCCTCGGTGGCTTCCTGATCCGCGCCGGTCAGCATGCCGGCATGGGTGAGGATGAAGTTGGTCTCGGGGTTCTCGCCGACCAGCGTCAGCCCGTCCTTCATCTGGGCGGGGAAGAGCTGCAGGTCGAAGGACAGGCCGTAATCCTTCAGCCTCGCGACATTGGCCCGCACCTTGGGGTCGATGACCTGATCCGCCGAGGCGGCAAAGCGGAAAGCCGGCGTCTCGTGCCAGTGCAATTGCATGCGCACGCCGCGCAGCAGCCTGTATTGCATCAGCCGGTCGATCTGAGGCCTGACATCGTCGACCGTCATGTCGGCATAGCCGACGATGGCATGCGGCCAGCCGGTCTCGCCAGCGGTCGTCTGCAGGAAGGCGACTTCCTTCTCGAAATCCTCCTTCGCCCAGTTGGTCTGGACATAGACGGCTTTCTCGACGCCTGACCTCTTCTGGTCCTCGAGGAATTCGCCGATCGGATAGTCGCGACGGATTGGCTCGTAGGGGCCGAAGATGCGCGGCACTATCGGCCCGACCAGCCAGGGCTGATCCTTCTGGCGCCAGATGTGGAAATGCGCGTCGATGGCTTTCTGCATCACGATACCCCTTTCCAGATTGTCGATGCCGTGGGGGCAGGGCGGGCGAGCGACAGGATGAAATCGGTGAGGCTGGTCAGCGACGAGCCGTCGATGAGATCGTCGAGATCAGGCAGGATGGCGCGCAGCGCTGCCGTTGCCGGCCGGAAGCGCGGGTCGCCGGCCAAAGGCGTGGCCAGCGACAGCCGGAAGGCGCGGGCGCTCAGCCGGCGCATCGCGGTCTCCAGTTCGGCATGGTCGCCGCGCTCCAGAGCGTCGGACAGGATGATGACTGCTGCTCCACGCGCGAAGGACGAGAAGCGCGGCACGGAGAGAAAGGCGAGCAACGTCGGCCCCATGCGGGTGCCGCCGTCCCAGTCGTCGACCTGGGCTACCGCGCGGGCCAGCGCCTGATCGCGGTCACGGATGCGCAGGGCCGAGGTGATGCGGGTGAGCCGCGTGCCGAAGGTGAATATCTCGGCGCGGCCGGCGCCTTGCACGGCGGCATGCGCCAGCTTGAGATAGTCCGCCGTGTGCAGTTTCATCGAGCCGGAGACGTCGATCAAGAGCAGCAGCTTGCGCGGCACGGTCTGGCGGCGGCGCAGCAGCGGCGAGGGCACGTCGCCATCGGCGCTGACGATTTCCCTGAGCGAGCGGCGCAGATCGAGCTTGCCACGCGAAGGGGTGCGCACGGTGCGGAAGGAGCGGCGGGCGGGCAAAGCGGAGGACAGTTTTCGGCGAAAGGCGGTCAGCCTGTCGTCGTCGCGCTGGAAGTCGCGCGTGCTCAACTGTTCCAGGGCCGAGGATAGCTCGCCGCCTTCCCGGCTACGCTCGGCCTCGGTCCGCTCATCGTCGGCGCCGCCATCATCCTTGATGCGGGTTTCCTCGTCTGCTTCGCCTTCGACCACGGCTGACGTGTTGCCGTAGAAATGGCTCTGGAAGTGGACCTCGAATTCGTCGCGGCGATCGGGTGGCGGTGCCAGCGTGGCAAGGGCGGCTTCGTGGATGTCAGACATTGAGCGTGGGCCAAGTAATGTCACGGCTTGCATGAAGCCGGAGATTTGTTCGGGTGCGACGGCGAAACCGTAGCGGCGTAGCAGTCGGCCGAAGCCGAGGAAGGGCGCGGCCGGGCGAGGCAGCGCCCTCACCCCAGCGCCTCCTCGACGATGCGGCCAAGCTCGGGCGCGATGTAGGAGAGATCTTCCTCGTCCTTGATCAGCACACCGATGGCGCGGCGGAAGGCCTCGGGCCATGGGCTGCCGCCCTTTTCCAGAATGGTGGCGGCGTTGGCCCATTCGACCGCTTCGGCGATACCGGGCGGCTTGGCCAGCGGCAGGGCACGGATGGTCTGCACGGCTGCCGCCACGGCGCGCGCGGTGGCCTCGGCGACATCGCCGGCGCGCAGCATGATGATGGCGGCCTCACGCTCGGCCTCGGGATAGCCGATCCAGTGGTAGACGCAACGGCGGCGCAGCGCTTCGGCGAGTTCGCGGGTGCGGTTCGAGGTCAGGATGACGATCGGCTGGGCGGCGGCGCGGATGGTGCCGCGCTCGGGAATGCTGATCTGGAAGTCGGAGAGGAATTCCAGCAGCAGCGCCTCGAATTCATGGTCGGAACGGTCGATCTCATCGACCAGCAGCACGCGCTGCTCCGGTGCCCGCAAGACCTGCAGGAGCGGGCGGGCGATCAGGAAACGGTCGTCATAGATGTCGATCTCATGCTCGCCGGCATGGCGGATGGCGAGCAGCTGGCGCTGGTAGTTCCATTCGTAGAGCGCGTGAGCGGCGTCGATGCCCTCATAGCATTGCAGCCGCACCAAATCGCGGCCGAGCAGCTCGGCGATCGCCTTGGCCGCTTCGGTCTTGCCGACGCCGGGCGCGCCTTCGAGCAGCAGGGGCTTGCCCAGCCGGATCGCCAGGAAGATGGCCGTGGAAAGGCTGTCGTCGGCCAGGTAGCACGAGGCGGCAAGGTGCTGCGCTACCGCCTCCGGCGAGGTCGCGACAGTCTCGGCGCTGAGCTCGGGCATGTCAGTTTGCCGCTTGCGCCTTGAGCGCGCGCAGGATGCGTTCCGGCGTGATCGGCAGCGTGTCGATGCGCACGCCGACCGCGTCGAAGACGGCATTGGCGACCGCCGGTATCTGCGGGTTGGCGCACATTTCCCCCGGACCCTTGGCGCCGTAAGGCCCGTCCGCCGACGGCCGCTCCAGCACAATGATCTCGGTCTGCGCGAGGTCGCCGGGACCCGGCATCAGGTATTGGTTGAAATCGGTTCCGCCATGGTCGCGGTTGGGATAATAGGGCTCGGTGGTCTCATAGAGCGCGTGGCTGATGCCCATCCAGGAACCGCCGACCAGCTGCTGCTCGACCATTTTCGGGTTCAGCGCGCGGCCGATCTCGAACACGTTCTTGACCGTTAAAACCGTGACTTCGCCGGTCTCGTCATCGACCTCGACTTCGGCCACGGTGCAGGCGTGGGCGTAGCAGGTCGACGGCTTCATCGCGCCGGTCTCCTTGTCCGGGTAGGAGCGCGGGATCAGGAACATGCCCCGGCCCGATATGGACCGGCCGCGCTTGAAATGCGCCGACAGCGCGACATCGAAGATCGAGATCGATTTCTGCGGTGCGCCCTTGACCAGGATGTTGCCCTGGCCGTCGGTCTCGAGGTCAGAGGCGTTGACCTCCAGTTCCTCGGCAGCGACTTCCAGCATCACCTGGCGCGCTTCCCTGGCCGCCTGGATGACGGCGTTGCCGGCGCGGTGGGTGCCGCGCGAGGCGAAGGTGCCCATGCAGTGCGGGCCGGTGTCGGTGTCGGCGGTGTCGACGACGACGCGGTCGGTCGGCACGCCGATGGTCTCGGCGCAGATCTGCGCCATGATCTGCTTCATGCCCTGGCCGAGATCGACCGACGAAAGCGTCACCATGAAATTGCCGGTCGGCGTCGAATGGACCAGCGCTTGGGTCGGGTCGCCGCCAAGATTCATGCCGGTGGGATAGTTGATCGCAGCGACGCCGCGTCCACGCCGGATCGCCATATCAGGCTCCCTTCCTGTAGGAGGACATCGCCATGAATTTCTCCGCCACCGGCCAGTTGGCGGCGCGCGAGGCTTCCTGCATGCACTCGATGAGCGCTGCCCCTTCCGTCGGCTGGCGATGCGCCTTCATGTCGCCGTCGCGATAGGCGTTGATGAAGCGGAATTCGAGCGGGTCCATGCCGATCAGCCGCGCCAGCTTGTCCATCTGCACCTCCAGCGCGAAGTCGCCGATGGTGACGCCGAAGCCGCGCATGGCCGAGGACGGCGTGCGGTTGGTGTAGACGCAATAGGTGTCGATCCAGACATTGGGGATGGTGTAGGGGCCTGGATAGTGCCCGGCACCCTTCTGCGCGCCATAGGGCGAGTGGCGCGAATAGGCGCCGGCATCGGTGTAGCCGGTGACCTTTCGGGCGACGATACGGCCGTCCTTCATGACGCCGTCCTTGATGACGACTTTTTCGGCCGCGCGGGGCGAGGATATCTGCATTTCCTCCTCACGGCTGTAGACAAAGGAGACCGGCCGGCCCGTGAGCTTGGCGCTGAGGATGGCGATGGGCTCGACGATGACGTCGACCTTGCCGCCAAAACCGCCGCCGACCGTCCCGCCGACGAAATGCAGCTTGCTGCCCGGCATCTGCAGGATGATCGAGGTGTTGTCGAGGGTGAAGAACATCGCCTGCGTGTTGGTGTAGCAGGTGAAGCGGTCATTGCCTTCGGGCGCCACCACGCAGCCGGTGGTCTCGGTCGGCGCATGCTCGATCGGCGAGGATTGGTAGCTCTGCTCCAGGATATGGTCGGCGCCGGCAAAGCCCGCCTCGACATCGCCGAAACGCACCTTGCGGCACTCGCCGCTGTCATAGAGGTAATAGTTCTGGCCGTGATATTCGTTGACCAGCGGCGCGCCGGGCTTCAGCGCTTCCTCCATGTCGAAGACGGCCGGCAGCACTTCGTAGTCGATCTTGATCTTGGCTGCGGCCTCCTGCGCGGCGCGCTCGGTCTCGGCAAGCACCGCCACCACGGCCTCGCCCTTCCAGCGCACCTTGCCGTCGGCCAGCACCGTCTCGTCCTCAGGGCCGATCTGGATGAGGATCAGGATGGTGTAGACATTGTGCGGCACGTCCTTGGCGGTCAGTACCTTGACGACCCCCGGATGTTTCTCCGCCTCGGATGTGTCGATCGAGCGGATGCGGGCATGGTGGTGCGGGCTGCGCACCATCTTCAGGTGCAGCATGCCGGGAAAGCTGCGGTCTGCGAAAAAGGCGGTCTTGCCGGTGACATGGCCGGGCGAATCCGAACGCGGCCGGGGCTGGCCGATTTCGTGCAGATCGTCCTTGCGGACATCGGCGAAGTAGTTCTTGCGCAATTCCATCGTTGGTCCCTCAGGCCGCGTTCTGCGAATTGGCACGGGCCGCCGTGAGCACTGCCTGGATGATCGGCTCGTAGCCGGTGCAGCGGCAGATATTGCCGGACAGCGCCTCCACCACCTCGTCGCGGCTGGGGTTTGGCGTGTGGTCGAGCAGCACCTTGGCGGCCATGATCATGCCCGGCGTGCAGAAGCCGCATTGCGTGGCGAAGGTGTCGAGGAAGGCGCGCTGCAGAGGATGCAGCACGCCGCCTTCGGCGAGGCCCGATGTCGTGGTGATGGCAGCGCCATTGCAGGTTTCGGCCAAGGTCAGGCAGGACAGCCTGAGTTCGCCGTCGATGATGACCGAGCAGGCGCCGCATGTGCCTTGGTGGCAGCCGCCCTTCGGCGAGGTGTCGCCGATCTTGTCGCGCAGAGCGTTGAGCAGCGTCGTGCCGCTGTCGATGAATTCGGCTTTCTCGGAGCCGTTGAGCGTGAATTGAACCGGGATCTTCGCCATGTTTCCTCCTTGCGCGCCTGCCCGACGGATCGGACAGACGCGCGCCCCCCAACGGTGATTTCAGGCCAGCAGCAGCCGGCCGAGATGGATCGGCAGGACTTCAGCGCGGTACCATGCGCTGGCGATCGGATCGGTGACCGGCGCAATGCCCTCGGTGGCGGCGGCCAATGCTGCCGCGATGCCGTTCTGGTCGAGTTTCTTTCCCTCGAGCGCCTTTTCCGTCGCCTTGGCCCGCATTGGCCGGTCCGCCATGCAGCCAAGCGCGATCCGCGCCGAGGACACGGTGCCGTCGGCGGCCTGTTCCAGGACGGCCGCGATGCTGAGCACCGAAACGCCTTTGGGCTTGACCCGCGACACTTTCAGGAAGCGGAAGCCGTCGGCCTTTGGCAGTGTGAAACTGACTGACGTGACGATGGAGCGGCTGCCGTCCCGCTTGGCGAGAAAAGTCTCGATCGGCAATTCGCCATCCTCGGTGCCGACCATGGCGTCGAGCGCCAGCAAGGCCACGGCGAAATCGCCATAGGGTGCCGGCGCGAACAGATTGCCGCCGACAGTCGCCATGTTGCGGATCGCCGGACCGCCGACGGCGCGCGCGGCCTTGGCAAGGATGGCGAGCTCGGGATGACGGGCGATCGCCGCCATGGTCACCGATGCGCCGATGCGGACCTTGCGGTCGGCGACCGTGATGGCCATGAGCGCCGGGTCGGTCGATCTGACAAGGCCGAAGACCAAAACATCGCCTTCATTGGCCGCGCGGACCACGAGTGTGCCGCCGCCGAGATAGCGGGTGCCGGGCGCCTTCAGCGCCGCATTGGCGTCCTTCACGGTCGGGAAAGTCTGGAGGGCAAGCGCCATGGAACGCTCCTGTTCTGAAGCCCAGTTCAGCTCTGGCCGGCAAAATGGCTCTTCAGGGCGTTGAAACCGCCCTGGAAGACGTTGGTGCCCATGCCGGCGGCGATCTTGTCGGCTTCTTCGGGGGCTGCATCGAAGCTGGCGGTCCATTCGGCATAGGTGCGGTCGCCATCGGTGACACGCCTGAGCTGCAGCGTCGCCTTGTGGTTGGTCAGCGGCTGCGGCGTTTCCAGGATGGAATAGCTGACGAGGAAGTTCTCATCGGAAAGGTCGAGCAGTTTTTCGCGCAGCCGCGCGCCGGTGATCAGCTCGAAATTGCGCACGCAGCCGATCGTCGAGGCGTCCTTGCCATCCTCGATATGGCTTTCGACCATGCGCGGATGCCAGCCCGGCAGGCCGTTGAAGTCGCGTATGCGCGACCAGACCTTTTCGACCGGCGCGTCGATGACGCTGGAGATGGTGACTTTTGCCATAGGACGTTCCCTTGCGAATGCGATAGTCGGGCAAGGGTAGGGCGGTGGCCTGGCTGACGCTTATCAATGCGTCTTGTGCGCGTATCAAGGAGTCTGAAAAAGCAGGCTCAGGCGGTTGCCCGCGCGGCCTCGCGATAAAGCGTCGGCGGCACGCCGACATGGTCGCGGAAGAAGCGCGAGAAATTGCCCTGCGTGGTGAAGCCGAGATTGCAGGCGACCGAGATCAGCGGCTCCTGCGACCAATGCAGCTGCCGCACGGCTTCCTCCATGCGCAGCGTGTTCCAGTAGACGTTGGGCGTCAGATTGGTCTGTTCCTTGAACAGGGCGAAGAAATGCGGCCGCGACAGGCCGACGCTGCGCGCCACATCGTCGAAGGAGATGCGTTCGCAGACATTGGCCTTCATCAGCTGGATGGCCTTGCGGACGCGGAAATCCTGCAGGGTGTTGATGCGGGTGCGCGCCTCCTGCGGCGCCGACGCATCGGCGGCATCGAGCACCGAATCAATGAAGCGCTCGATCTCGTAATTGGCAACATCGTCGACGCTTTCATTGTCGGTCAGATGGTCGAGCAGGCTGGCGGCGGCCTGGTGCAGCCAGGGCTCCAGCGTGATCGCCGCCTGGGCAAACAGCGGCGCGGAGGAGGGCAGGTCGCGGCGACGGCGCGCCCAATCGGGATCGATGTAGAAGGCAAGGAACAGACCGGGCGTCCCGTTTTGCGACAGGACGTGGCTGTGCGGCTGGAAGGAATTGATGCCGGCGGCGGTGCAGGAACCGAGCCTTACCGTCTCGCGACCGATGGTCATCTCGCCGGCGGTGCCTTCGAGCCAGATGATGAGATGCGCCTCGACATGGGCATGGGTGACGAAGTCGCTTGCGACATTCAGGACAGAAACATGTCCGAACCGGCCCCAGTAGAGCCTGATCGCTTCCGTCATGGGTATATCCTCCCGCAGACGACTGGCCTCCCTTCGCCTGCCTGGAGATTGTGCTGCCGGTTGCCTGTTTCCGTCAAGACATAGGCTGTTGGCGGCAAACGGTGGTGGCTCGCTCCGGCTGATTTTCAGACTGAGCGATAGGAACCGGAACGAACAGCGCTTGGCAATGTCCTTCTCCCATGAGGGAGAAGGACAGGCACTTAAATGTCAGTCGTTGCGCCTGAAATTGCGGATGCGGTCGAACAGCACCGCCAGCAGGATGGCGCCGCCGATGAAGGTGCCTTGCCAGAAGGCATTGATGCCAAGCAGGCCAAGGCTGTTGCGGATGACCTCGATGAGGGCCGCGCCGACAATGGCGCCGAAGGCGGTGCCGACACCGCCGGCCAGGTTGGCGCCGCCGATGACGGTGGCGGCGATGACCTGCAGCTCCATGCCGGTGCCGAGATTGGTGGTGACGGCGCCGAGCCAGCCGGTCTGGATAATCCCGGCAATTCCCGCCGACAGCGCCGATATCATGTAGACGGCTACCTTGATCTGCTTCACTGGGACGCCGGTCAGCGTTGCCGCGTGCTCGTTGCCGCCAATGGCGAAGATGTGCCGGCCGAACTTGGTCCAGCGCAGGATGAAGCCGGTGATCAGCGCCAAAAGGATCATGTAGAGCACCGGATTGGCGATGCCGAACACCCAGGCGCCGCCGCCGAGCGCCAGCAGCTTGTCATGGTCCGGCCCGAACTGGAAGACGACGGTGTTGTTGGAGGCGACCATGGCCAGGCTGCGGGCAATCGACAGCATGCCGAGCGTCACCACGAAAGGTGGAAAGCCGAGATAGGCGGTCAGGATGCCGTTGAAGGCACCGATGGCGAGCGCGGTGGCGATCGAGGCCAGGATGCCGATTTCGATCGAATAGCCGGCATGCATGGTGACGGCCAGCACCATCGACGACAGGCACAGTACCGAGCCGACCGACAGATCGATGCCGCCGGTGATGATGACGAAGGTCATGCCGAGCGCGACGATGGCGACGAAGGTGATGTTGCGGGTGATGTTGTAGAGGTTCTTCGAGGTTGCGAAAGCGTCGGTGGCGAACGACAGGAAGATGCAGGCGAGGATGACGGCGATCACCACCCAGAAGGTCTGGGTGGAGAACAGCCGCGACAGGAAAGTGTGCTGCTTCTGCGCGATCGTCTGATCAAGGGTGACTGCCATTATCGACCTTTCCTGCCGGCGGCGATGCACGCCAGCCTGGTGAAATCCGGATTAGCCGCGCTCACGAGACCTGCTCGATGGCGCCAGTGATGAGCCCGGTGACCTCCTCGGGCGAGCTCGACGCGATTGCCTTGTCGGCGACCTTGCGTCCGCGCCGCATGACGATGACGCGGTCGGCGACGTCGAACACGTCGGGCATGCGGTGGCTGATCAGCACCACCGCTATGCCCTGGTCGCGCAGATGGCGGATCAGGTTGAGCACTTCGGCGACTTGCCTGACCGAGATCGCCGCCGTCGGTTCGTCCATCAGCACGATCTTGGCCTGCGACAGCATTGTGCGGGCGATCGCAACCGCCTGGCGCTGGCCGCCCGACATCTGCTTGACGAGATCGCGCGGGCGGGTCTCGGACTTCAGCTCGGCGAAGAGTTGGCCGGCGCGCTTGTACATCGCGGCATAGTCGAGGATGCGGAATGGACCGACGCCGCGCCGCAACTCGCGGCCGAGATAGACATTGGCGGCCGCTGTCAGATTGTTGCAGAGCGCAAGATCCTGGTGGACGATCTCGATGCCGTGCTGGCGGGCTTCCGCCGGCTTGTTCAGGATCAATTCCTTGTCGTCCATGCGCATGGTGCCATGGCTCGGATGGAAATTGCCGGCGATCATCTTGACCAGCGTCGACTTGCCGGCGCCATTGTCGCCCATCAGGCCGACGACCTGGCCGGGTTCGATCGACAGCGACACGTCGTTGACAGCCTGGATGGCGCCAAAATGCTTCGAGATGTTGGTGAGTTCGAGAACCGCCACCAGCCTGTTGCCTCCCATGTCTTGCTGCATGCCTTTTCCAGGTCGCAGCTCCGATATCGTGCTCCCCATTCCTCCCGGAAGCAACGATCTTCGGCATTTACGCGAATGCCCGCACGGGCGTCAATTGTCGAAATGGGCTATTTGTCAGACGAATAGCGACATGTGCCTCTGAAAAATCCGTTTTGTAGGACAAATAGCAATTGACGTTGGCGCCGCGCCGTTATTAGTTGACGGTCGGAGAAAGATATCCGGTCCCAAACCATTGTTGCGGCGGGACCGGTGGGAGGTTATCGGCCGTTCCGGCATGTTGGCGGTCCGGTCGCATCTGAAAATGCTTATCGGCCTTGCACGGCGGCACGAGCGTTGGCTCTGCCATCTCGCATCAGGTCGATTTGTATGGCGGGCACGCCGTGTCCGTCTGTTTCCAAGGGAGGACTGACATGAGGAAAACAGTATTGCTCGCCGCCGTCGCCGCCATGGCGCTGGGCGCCGGGCCGGCTTTGGCCAAGAAGCAGCTCGTCATCGTGGTGAAAGGTCTCGACAATCCATTCTTCGAAGCCATCCATCAGGGCTGCGAGAAATGGAACAAGGAGAACGCGAGTTCGGAATATGCGTGCTTCTACACCGGTCCGGCGTCGACTTCCGACGAGGCTGGCGAGGCACAGATCGTCCAGGATATGCTGAGCAAGCCCGACACGGTGGCGATGGCGATTTCGCCGTCCAACGCGCCGCTGATCGCGCAGACGATCAAGAGCGCCAATCCGTCGATCCCGATCATGACCGTCGACGCCGACCTTGCCAAGGAAGATGCAGCCCTTCGCAAGACCTATCTCGGCACCGACAACTATCTGATGGGCAAGAAGATCGGCGAGTACATCAAGAAGGCCAAGCCGAATGGCGGCACGATCTGCACGATCGAAGGCAATCCGGCTGCCGACAACATCCTGCGCCGCGCACAAGGCATGCGCGACGCTCTGACGGGCAAGGAAGGTCTCGCGACACTTGCCGGTGAAGGCGGATGGACGGAAGTCGCCGGCTGCCCGGTGTTCACCAACGACGACGGCGCCAAGGGCGTTCAGGCGATGACGGACATCCTCGCCGCCAACCCCAAGCTCGACGCCTTCGGCATCATGGGCGGTTGGCCGCTGTTCGGCGCGCCGCAGCCTTATCGTGACCTGGTTGGACCGCTGAAGGACCGGCTGGCCAAGAACGACTTCGTCATCGGCGCCGCCGACACGATCGGCGACGAAGTGGCGATCGCCAAGGACGGCCTGGTCACCGCGCTGGTCGGCCAGCGGCCCTTTGAAATGGGCTACAAGGCGCCGTCGGTGATGATCGACCTGATCACGGGCAAGAAGGTCGACGATCCGGTCTTCACCGGCCTCGATGAGTGCACCAAGGACACGGTCGACACCTGCATCCAGAAATAGGTCTTTCGATCCGGGGCGCTCGTCTGACGGGCGCCCCGTCAATTCCTGAGCGAGACGCCGTGGCAAGGGGCAACAGGCTCCGGCCTCGACGCGTCCGTGGTTTGGATTTTTCGGTGACGGGATCGGCGCGCCACAGGGTTCGGAGTATCTCCGGGCGACAGGCGGTCGACCGTATTGGAACGTGGATGCCCCAGGACAAGGCAAAGAAGCAAGCCAGCCGGGCCAAGGCGCAAGCCAGCCGCGATCCGGCGGTCGTGCGCAGGGCGGATGCGGCGCACTTTCCCGGGTCCAGTGTTCATGCCTCGCTCGCCAGCGAGATTGGTCTGCGGATCGTGCGCGGCGACTATCCGCCCGGCAGCATCCTGCCCAACGAGGCCAAATGGGCCGAGACGTTCAACGTCAGCCGCTCGGCGGTGCGCGAGGCGATCAAAATGCTGATGGCCAAGAGTCTTTTGGCATCACGTCCCAAGATCGGCAGTTGGGTCGAACCGAAGGAGCGCTGGAACCTGCTCGACCGCGACGTGCTCGCCTGGTACGCGACCGCACCCGACCGTGAAACCTTCCTGCGCACCGTGCAGGAGTTCCGCCATATCATCGAACCGGAAGCATCCGCCTTTGCCGCCGTGCGGCGCAGCGACGAGCAGATGGCCGAGATCAGCCTGGCCTGCCGCGAGATGGGCGAGGCTGCGAACCTGCCGGAACGCATCCGTGCCGACACGCGGTTCCACCTCGCCATCCTGCGGGCCTCGGGCAACGACCTTCTGGTGCCGCTCGGCGTGCTGATCGAGTCCGCGCTCGACCATCTCTTCGTCTTCACGACACGCCAGATCAGCGACCAGACCCGGGCGCAGAAACTGCACGAGGCGATCGAGAAGAACATCCGCCTGCAACGGCCGGCGGCGGCGCGCAATGCCGTGCACAAGCTGCTTGCCGACACCGATGAGGGGATCGGCAGCCGGCGGCGTTAGCCGTCCGGCGGTTAGATCAATTCCAGGAAAAGTGTGAAACGGTTTTCCCGGGAAAAGCGCATAGCGCTTTCCCTGGGGAATTGCGTCAAACAAAGAGTTACAGCCTTAGATCGTCTGCTTCTTGCCATCCTTGGTCGGCATCAGATCGACGCCGTTGACCTTGCCGATATGGGTCGCCAGCATCGGCACGAACTGTTCGGCCGGGCCGGTGGCATGGGCGCCGGCGAAGGAGTTCTTGGTGGCGTTGCCGAGCGGGTTGGCGATGCCGGCGGCACCCGCCATCGATTCCAGATAAGTCAGGTCCTTGAAGGCGTTGGCGATGGTGAATTTGTGGGCGTCGCGGTCGCCTTCCAGTGTCCAGCGCATGAAGGTCTGGTAGAAGCCGCAATCCATGCGGCCATTGCGGATGACGCTGTCGAAACGTGGTGGCGAGATGCCGACCTTTTCGGCCAGGGCCAGCGCCTCGGAATAGATGGCGGCGTAGCCCAGCGAGATGAAATTGTTGAGCAGCTTCATGCGGTGGCCATCGCCGGTGTCGCCGATATGCACGATGCGGCCGGCCCAGGTCTCGATCACCGGCTTGACCCTTGCAAAGACGGCGTCGGGTGCGCCGACCATGGCGTCGAGCGTGCCTTCCCAGGCTTCTTTCGGCGTGCGACTCAGCGGCGCGTCGACAAAGTCGATGCCCAGCGCCTTGAGTTCGGCCGCAAGCGCCACGGTAGAGACTGGGTCCGAGGTCGAACAATCGACAACGACCGAGCCTTTTTTCAAGCCTTCCTTGAGGCCGCCGGGGCCTCGGATGATGGCCTCCACTTCGCGCGAACCGGTGACGCAGATGAAGACGATATCGGACGCCACTGCCACATCGTGCAAGGTCGACGCTTCCTTGGCGCCGCGGCCAAGAAGGTCCTCTGCCGGCTTGCGGTTCTTGCGGCCAAGGAATGTCAGGGGATAGCCCTTGTCGACGATGTTCTTGGCAATGCCGTGCCCCATCAGGCCAAGGCCGATGAAGCCGATCTTTTCGCGCGCGGTGGTGGTGTTCATGTCGTCGTCCTATTCCGGATTATCGATAATTGCGCCGCTGTTTTACCCATATGCGGTTGCAGAAAGCAATATTGTCTGACAATAGACGGCAATTCCAGAGCCTGTCATGGAGACCACAATGACGAAGCGGATCATGTTCACCGGCGGCAGCGGCAAGGCTGGGCGTCATGTCGTGCAATATCTTGTCGAACAGGGCTGTCAGGTGCTCAACATCGACACCAAGCCGCTCGACAATCCCAAGGTGCGCACGCTGATCACCGACATCACCGATAGCGGGCAGGTGTTCAACGCGCTGTCGAGCTATATGGGATTGCACGAATTCGACCCGTCGCTGCGCCCGCAACCGGTGGATGCGGTGGTGCATTTCGCCGCCATCCCGCGCATCATGATCACGCCGGACAATGAAGTGTTCCGCATCAATGCGATGGGCACCTACAATGTCATCGAGGCCGCGGTGAAGCTCGGCATCCGCAAGGTGATCGTCGCTTCCTCGGAGACGACCTATGGCCTAGTGTTCGCCAACGAGCCGCGTGACCCCAAATATTTCCCGCTCGACGAGGAGTATGACGTCGACCCAATGGACAGTTATGCGCTGTCCAAGGTCGTCAACGAGAAGACGGCGCGAGCCTTCGCGCAGCGCAATGGCACCGACATCTATGCCTTGCGCATCGGCAATGTCATCGAGCCGCATGAATATTCGCTGTTCCCGAAATGGTTCGCCGATCCGGGTTTCCGCAAGCGCATCGCCTGGAGCTATGTCGACGCGCGCGATCTCGGCCAGATCACGCTGCGCGCCATCGAGAAGGACGGGCTCGGCTACCAGGTGTTCAACGCCGCCAATGACGACACTTCGTCCGACCTGCCGACGGCCGAACTTTTGCGGCGGTTTTATCCCGATGTGCCGGTCAAGGCCGAACTCGGCGAATACGAGACGCTGCTTTCCAATCGCAAGGCGCGAGACATGCTCGACTTCCGTCCGGAGCATAGCTGGCGCAAATATGTCAAATAGGCCGAACGGGGATAAAATCGCGGCTGGGTTGTGCATAGAAGCGGGCTTTGCGGCCCAGCGCCCGCGCCGCGCTTGACAGGTTCCGCAAACCGGCCTTTCTGAAGTCCATGCGGGACGCAAAGCCGAACAAGGAAAGAGCGCCGAAAAAGCCGGCATCCGCCGAGCGCCAGCCCGGCGTTCGCCGATCCGATGCGGCGCGCATTCCCGGCGCCAGCGTGCACACGTCGCTGGCCAGCGAAATTGGCCTGCGGATCGTGCGCGGCGACTACCCGCCCGGCACCATCCTGCCCAATGAGGCGAAATGGTCGGAAACCTTCAGCGTCAGCCGGTCGGCGGTGCGCGAGGCGATCAAGATGCTGATGGCCAAGAGCCTCTTGGCCTCGCGCCCCAAGATCGGCAGCTGGGTCGAGCCCAGGGAACGCTGGAACCTGCTCGACCGCGACGTGCTCGCCTGGTACGCGACGTCGCCCGACCGCGAGGTGTTCCTCAAGACGGTGCAGGAGTTCCGCCACATCATCGAACCGGAAGCCACCGCCTTCGCCGCCATGCGTCGGACCGACGAGCAGATGGCCGAGATCAGCCAGGCCTGCCGCGAGATGGGGGAGGCGGCCACCCTGCAGGAGCGCACGCGCGCCGATACGCGTTTTCACCTGGCCATCCTGCGGGCTTCCGGCAACGACCTCCTGGTGCCGCTCGGCGTGCTCATCGAGTCGGCATTCGACCATCTCTTCACCTTCACCACACGGGCGGTCGACGACCTCAATCACGTGCAGAAGCTGCATGAGGCGATCGAGAAGAACATCCGGCTGCAACGCCCGGACGCGGCGCGCGCCGCGGTGCGCAAGCTGCTCGCCAACACCGACAACGTGATCAAGTCGCGCTAGGTTGTTGATATTCAGGTGACGCCGGCCTGCGAGCGGCAGTTTTTCTCGGCTCGGCCTGACCTGAATCTCAACACACCCGAGGCCGGAGCTAATCTTCCTTCTCGCGCCCGAAGGCCACGCGCAGTTCGTCCTTGGCGCGCTCAAGCACTCGCCTGCGCGTGGCGGGCAGGTTCTTGCCGGCGCGGTTGATGTAGAAATTCAGCATCGACATGGCGGATTGGAAAGGTTCGGCCTTGCGGCGATGGCTGTGTTCGGCCGACCGTTTGAGCGAGGCGGCGATCTTCCTGGCATCGTCGGACTCGAAGACGTGATCCTCGAGATCCATGGCGTCGCTGTGCTCGGTCACCTCGGCCGACCATTTCTGCCTGGCAGCGGTCATGGCTGGGACTCCTTTGCGGCTTGATGATCGGAAAACTCCAGACATCGGCGTCGGTTCCCGCTTTCTTGTCCGCTCTGGAGCCACGGATTTGCCCGCCGTGGCGCTGCTGCGTCCCGAGAATGCGCCGATAGTGGCGCAAACGGCAGCCGGTTTTCGTAACCGTCGACAGGAAACGCCTTTGACCCGAACCGACTTGAGCCGGCCGAGCCCCGGCATCGACAGTTCCTACGCCTGGATGCGCCTGGCCATCTCGATTGTGCTGGCGACGATCGGTGCGGTCGGCATGTGGGCCGTCGTGGTGGTGCTGCCTGCGGTGCAGGCCGAGTTCGGCGTCGACCGCGCCGCGGCATCCATGCCCTACACAGCGACCATGGTGGGCTTCGCCGCCGGCAATGTGCTGGTCGGCCGCGCCATCGATCGCATGGGGTATTGGATCCCGGCGCTGATTTCCTCCGTAGCACTCTCGGCTGGCCTCCTGCTTGCCGCACTTTCGACCTCGATCCTGCAATTCACCCTTGCCCAGGGTGTGCTGATCGGTGTCGGCACGTCAGTGATCTTCGGGCCGCTCATCGCCGACATCTCGCACTGGTTCAACCGCCGGCGCGGCGTCGCGGTAACGGCGGCGGCGGCCGGCAATTACCTCGCCGGCGCGCTCTGGCCGACCATCATGCCGACGCTGATCAAGGTGGAAGGCTGGCGCTTCACCTATGCGGCCATCGGCATCTTCTGCCTGGTCACCATGGTGCCGCTGGTGCTGATGCTGCGGCGCGGCGCTCCGGAGGCTGCCGCTGCTGGGTCGCCGGGAAGCCGGTCTGTGCAACCGATTCCAATGTCGCCGGCGGCGCTGCAGGCGCTGCTGGTTATCGCCGGCCTTGGCTGCTGCGTGGCGATGTCGATGCCGCAGGTGCACATCGTCGCCTATTGCATGGATCTTGGATACGGCATTGCGCATGGCGCCGACATGCTGTCGATCATGATGGCGGCGGGCGTCGTCAGCCGGCTTGCCTCGGGCTTCATTGCCGATCGTATCGGCGGCGCCAAGACCCTGGTCATCGGTTCGGTGCTGCAATGCCTGTCGCTGCTGTTCTATATTCCGTTCGACGGGCTCGCCTCGCTCTATGTCGTGTCGCTGGTGTTCGGCCTGTCGCAAGGCGGCATCGTGCCCTGCTATGCGATCATCGTGCGCGAATATCTGCCGGCCAAGGAGGCCGGCCAGCGTATCGGCATCGTCATGATGGCGACGATCTTCGGCATGGCGATCGGCGGCTGGATGTCGGGCTGGATCTACGACCTGACCGGCTCCTACGCCGTAGCCTTCCTCAATGGCATCGCCTGGAATTTGCTGAACATAGTGGCGATAGGGCTGTTCATGTGGAAGGCAAGGGGCAGGGCCGTCATGGCAGCCTGAGGCGCGCCTCGGCTTGACAATGGGCAAGGGCTGCGCGACCCCAGAGGCAAGGGTTGCGGCAACAGGCCGGTGAGATGGCGACAGCTCAGATGATCGTATTGCGGGCGCGCTTCGGCGGCCATATGCGCGGGCGGTGGCCTTGATCAAGCCGCGCTCGCGCCGGGGCGGCGGCCGCCCGACCATATCGGATGTCGCGCGCAAGGCCGGCGTCGGCGCCATCACAGTGTCGCGGGCGCTGCGCGAGCCGGAGCGCGTCAGCCAGGATCTGCGCCGCCAGATCCAGGCCGCCATCGACGAACTCGGCTATGTGCCGGACCCCAATGCGCGGGCGCTGGCTTCGGCGCGTGCCGAGGTGTTCGGCGTGCTGGTGCCGTCGCTCACCAACAACGTCTTCGCCGAGGTGGTGCGCGGCATCTATGACAGCCTGTCGGACAGTCCGTTCCGCATCCAGCTTGGCAACACCCACTATTCCGGGCTCGAGGAGGAGCGGCTCTTGCAGCTGTTCGGCTCGCAGCGGCCGGCAGCATTGATCGTCGCCGGCATCGACCAGACGCCAACCTCGCGAAAACTTCTGGAGAATGCCGGCTGCCCGGTGGTGCAGGTGATGGAGACCGGGCCCGATCCCATCGACATGATGGTCGGCTTCTCGCATCTCGACGGCGGCAGGACGGCGACCGAGCACCTGATCGAGGTGGGGTATCGCCGCATCGGCTTCATCGGTGCGCGCATGGACCCGCGCTCGCAGCGACGCCTTGCCGGCTACCGCGCGGCGATGGAGAAGGCCGGACTGTTCGATCCGCGCCTGATCACCACCACGCCGGTGCTGTCCAGCGTGCCGCTCGGCCGCGAATTGTTCCGCGATGCCCTGGCCAAGATGCCGACGCTCGACGGCGTGTTCTGCAACAACGACGACATCGCGCTCGGCGTGCTGTTCGAGTGCCATCGCGCCGCGATCGATGTGCCCAAGACCATCGGCATTGTCGGTTTCAACGATCTCGACATGATGCAGGTGGCGTTTCCCTCGATCACCAGCATCCGCACCTACCGCTACGAAATCGGCAGGCGGGCCGTCGCCATGGCGCTGGCGGCGATCGCCGGTGACCGACCGCAGGAGCGGGTCGTCGATCTCGGCTTCGAGCTCAAGCGCCGCGAGAGTACAGCCCGCTGAACCCGCTTTTTAGAAGGCGCTCAAATGGCGCTTTACACAACGCTATGGTAGCGCTACCATTTTTCAGAACGAGCCTCGTGTCCGAAGTGTTCCGCTTGTTTATTATACATAAGCAACAGCTCACGCTTGTTTATTATGTATAATATGATAGTTTTTCTTCGGTCGATGGGGACGGCAAAGGGGAGGTTGGCGCGAAGGTCGTTGGCACCTGACAGGCGTGACTGGGCAAGGCGGGAGGGCCTGCCGGAAACGCGGGAATTGCATAAAACTGAAGCAACAAATCAGAACTGCAATCGGGAGGATTATCGATGATCAAGTCACTCGTCGGTGGCATCGTTGCCGCCACTGCATTCGTAATGTTGAGCTCGTCGGCGATTGCTGCGGGTCCCGAAATCGTCAAGGGTCCGGCTGCCGAGCCTGACTGTTTCGCGCCCTGGGCAGCCGACACGCAATTCTTCAAGTTCCCCAAGAAGGCCGGGCCGTACCGCATCGCGCTGGCCAACGGCTATATCGCCAACACCTGGCGCATCCAGATGGTGCAGACCGCAAAGGCCTATGCGGCACAGAAGGACGTCGCCGCGAAGCTGAAGGAATTCAAGGTCGTCTCGACCGGTGAGGACGTGCCGGCGCAGATTTCGGCGATCAACAACTTCATCGATTCCGGTTATGACGCGATCGTTGTCAACGCGCAGAACCCGACCGCATTCGGGCCTGTGATCAAGCGCGCCAAGGAAGCCGGCGTCGTGCTGGTTGCCTTCGATAACATTCTCGACACCAAGGACGCCATCAACGTCAATGTCGACCAGAAGGGTCTTGGCGAACTATGGGGCAAATGGTTGATCTCCCATGTGCCGAATGGCGGCAAGATCCTCGAAGTGCGCGGCGTTGCCGGGACCTCGGTCGACACTGATCGCCACAACGGCATCCACGAGGTTCTCGATGCCTCCGGCAAGAAATGGGCCGTCACCGAGGTCGTCGGCAAGTGGGATGACGGCGTCGCGCAAAAAGCTTCGGCCGATGCGATCGCCACCAACGGCCCCTTCGACGGCGTTACCGGGCAGGGCGGCGACACCGGTATCGTGCAGGCGATGATCGATGCCAAGCATCCCTTCGTGCCGTTCGGCGGCGAGACCGAGAACGGCTTCCGCAAGTTCTGCGCGGCCCACGCGGCCGACGGGTTGAAATGCTCGTCAGCCGGTACCGGTCCGGCGCAGGTGGCGGTTGCCATCAAGACGGCGATCGCAGCGCTTGAAGGCAATGTCGTCCCGCAGTCGGTCAAGCTGCCGCTTGCCATCGTCGAGGATCCGAACTTCAAGGCAGGTCAGGATTTCTTCCCCGACCAATCCGACAATTTCTTCGTCGGCAATTCCTTCCCGACCTGCGGCATTAATTTCACCGCGCAGGAAATCATGGGCCAGACCAAGGCGGACCAGTAGCTGCACTCCCGGCGCCGTGGGATCTCCCGCGGCGCCGGTCACCTGATATGCTGATGATCAAAGCGCCCCGGGGAGGGCCGATGGACAGTGCGGTTCCGCTCTTCCGGATGGAAGGCATATCCAAGCGCTATGGTGGCGTGCGAGCTCTGGAAAAGGCGGAGCTTGTCGTCACAGCCGGCAGCATCCACGCCATCCTTGGCGAAAACGGCGCCGGCAAGTCGACATTGATCAAGGTCATGGCCGGTGTCGTGGCGCCTGATGAGGGCCGCATGACGCTGGATGGCCGGGAGGTGACCTTCCTGTCGCCGGCCGCCGCCAACCAGGCAGGCATCGTTTGCATCTTCCAGGAGCTGTCGCTGGTTCCAGATCTCAGCGTCGCCGACAACATCGTCATTTCCGATCCGCCCAAACGCTTCGGCATGATCGACCGCGGGGCACAGCGACGCATCGCCGAGGAGGCGCTGGCGCGCGCGGGCGCGGCCGACATCCATCCGCTGGCGCTGGTCAAGGATCTGCCGCTGTCGCGCCGGCAGATGGTCGAGATCGCCAAGGCGCTGGCCAGGAAGCCGCGCATTCTCATCCTCGACGAGGCGACCTCGGCGCTGACGGCGGCGGATGTCTCGAAGATTTTTGGCGTCCTGAAGCGGCTGCGCGCGGAAGGGCTGGCACTGCTCTACATCTCGCACCGCATGAACGAGATCGCCGAACTTGCCGATCAGTGCACGGTGTTCCGCAATGGCCGCAATGTCGCCAGCTACAAGGCCGGCTCCAAGAGCGACAATGAGGTGGTCGAATTGATGATCGGCCGCGAATACAGTCACATCTTCCCGCCCAAGCCGGCGGCCGTGCCGGCTACAGCCGCACCCAGGCTTGAAGCCCGCAAGCTCTCCTGGACCGACCGGCTGCACAACATCTCGCTGACCGTCAGGGCAGGCGAGGTGGTCGGCCTCGGCGGTCTCGACGGCCAGGGCCAGCGCGAATTGCTGCTAGCCTTCTTCGGTGTGCTGCGCGGCCTTTCCGGCGAGGTGCTGATCGACGGCAAGCCGGTGGCGATCAGCAGTCCCGCGGCGGCCCGCGAGGACCGTATCGGGATGGCGCTCATTCCTGAAGACCGCAAGACCGAAGGACTGATGCTGCCGATGACAGTGCGCGAGAACCTGTCCTTCGCCGCGCTCGACCGGCTGTCCAAAGGCGGCATCATCGACCGCGCCGCCGAGCAGCGGCTGATCGACGACATGGTCGGCCTGCTCGCGATCAAGACGGCGGGTCTCGATATCCCGGTCGGCGCGCTGTCGGGCGGCAACCAGCAGAAGGTGGTCATCGCCAAATGGCTGATGCGCCAGCCGCGCATCATCCTGCTCAACGATCCGACGCGCGGCATCGATGTCGGCACCAAGCAGGAGCTCTATCAGCTGATGCGCAAGCTGGCGGACGCCGGGGCCGCGATCCTGTTCTATTCGACCGACTATGACGAGCTGATCGGCTGCTGCGACCGCGTGCTGGTGCTCTATGACGGCGCGGTCAAGCGCGAACTGGTCGGCGCCGAGATCACCGAGCGGGCGCTGATTGCAAGCGCGCTCAACATCCATGGCGAGGAGAGCCCGGTGGGCCTGGGAGCAAGCGCGTGAAGGATTGGCGCTACTGGCTGGCGGAGCAGCGCGGAACGCTGCTGGCGCTCGGCATCTTCATCGTCATGTTCATCATCTACACCTCGAACCATCCGGCCGGCTTCACCGCCAATGTGGTGCAGACGGCGGCGAACAAGGGCGTGCTGCTCGCTTTCGTCGCCATGGCGCAGACGCTGGTGGTGATCACCGCCGGCATCGACCTATCCGTCGGCATGATCTTTCTCCTGACCAACTGCCTGGCCTCCTGGCTGGTGGTGGGCACGCCCATGCAGACGACGCTCGGCGTCATCGCCGTGCTGGCGGTCGGTCTTCTGTGCGGCGCCGTCAACGGCGCCATCGTCATCTACGGCCGGCTGCAGCCGATCGTCGCCACCATCGCCACCGGGGCCGTCTATTACGGCATCGGCCTTTTGCTGCGGCCCTTCCCGGGTGGCTCGGTCAATGAGGATCTGGCCGATGCGATGACCGGACGCGTCTTCGATGTGGTGCCGGCGAGCCTCGTCGTGCTGTTCGCCATCGTGTTGTTGATCTGGGTGCCGTTCAGCCGCTCGGTGCTTGGCCGCGCTGCCTACGCTGCAGGATCGTCGGAGACGGCGGCCTATATGTCGGGCGTGCCGATCAGGCGCGGCAAATTCGCCGCCTACACGCTGGCCGGGCTGCTGGCGGCGATCGGCGGGCTGTTCCTGACCTTCTTCACCTATACGGGCGATGCTGCCTATGCCAGCGGCAACGCCTACACGCTGTTTTCGATCGCCGCCGTGGTGTTGGGCGGCGTCTCGCTGTTCGGCGGCAAGGGCAGCGCCATCGGCGCCATCTTCGGCGCGCTGGCCTTCCGCACCATTGGCGACCTGTTGTTCGTGTTCGATTTCGATCCGCTCTGGCAGCCGCTGTTCCAGGGCGTTATCCTGCTGATCGCGGTCAGCCTCGGCGCCTTCGCCCTGTTTCGGGTCCGCAACCGGCTGGAGTGGTTCCTGTGAGCGAAACGACATTGGGCGGTATCGCCGGCCGCATGCCGAAATTCATCCGCCGCGCCGATCCGGCGGTGCTGACTGCGTTCGCCTGCATCGTGCTGTTGCTGTTCCTCGGCAGCCTCTATTCCAGAAGCTTCCTGTCGCCTGAATATCTGCTGCAGCAATTGAAGGTGGCCTCGTTCCTCGGCGTCATCGCCACCGGCATGATGCTGGTCATCCTGCTCGGCCAGATCGACCTGTCGGTGCCATGGTCGGTTGCGGCGGGTGCGATGATGGCCTGCGCGGCGGCGGCCTACGGTCCGCTCGGCGTGGCGCTGGCCATTCCGTTCGGCATCTTCTGCGGCGTGCTGATCGGCATCGTCAACGGCATCGGCGTCGCCTATCTGCGCATTCCCTCGATGATCATCACGCTCGCCACCAACGCCGTCGCGCAAGGGCTGATGGTGGTCTACACCGGCGGCTTCTCGCCCCAGGATTCGGCCACGGGTGCGATGCGCTACCTCGCCACCGGCTTTGCCATTCCGGGCGTTCCCAACGCCGTCATCATCTGGGCGCTGATCGGGACCGCGATGGTCTTCGTGCTGACCCGCACCGGCTTTGGCCGCACCGTCTACGGCATCGGCAACCGCGAGCGCGCCGCGTATCTCTCCGGCATTGACACAAGGCGCGTGGTGATGATCGCCTTCGCCGTCTCCGGCGGGCTGTCGGCCTTCGGCGGCGTGCTGCTGGCCGGCTATGCCTCGAAGGCGGCGCAGTCGATGGGCGATGCCTATCTCTTGCCGTCGATCGCCGCCGTGGTGCTTGGCGGCACCTCGATCCTGGGCGGGCGCGGCTCCTATCTCGGCACCGTCGCCGGCGTCATCCTGATCACGCTGCTGCAATCCATCCTGTCGGTCATGCAGATGCCGGAGGCGGGGCGGCAGATCATTTATGGCGTCGTCATCGTCGCCATGCTGCTGCTCTACGGCCGCGCGCCGGCAAGCCGCTAGAGCCGGATGATTTCAGGCCGAATCGCCCTGAAATCTGAATCCTCCTCTAAATCAAGGAGATAGAGCATGATGTCGTCCGAAAACCGCTTCACACTTTTCGGCATCATGCTCTAGCCGTGGACGAAGAAGCAGCACAGGCGCCGGCGGGCGTTCCCGGCGCGGCGCCCCCGGCCATCGTGGTGATGGGTGTCGCCGGTTGCGGCAAGTCGGCTGTCGGCATCGCGCTGGCGGCCGGACTGGATGCCGTCTTCATTGAAGGCGACAGGCTGCATCCGCCGGAGAATGTGGCGCGCATGGCAAGCGGGGAGCCGCTCACCGACCAGTTGCGCGAAGGCTGGCTCGACGCCATCGGCGAGCGCATCGCGACGTCGATCGGCGAAGGGCAGGGCGTGGTCGCGGCCTGCTCGGCGCTGAAGCGCAGCTACCGCGAGCGCCTGCGCGGTTTTTGCCCCGACCTCATCTTCCTCTATCTGGAGATCGACCCGGCGACGGCGAGGCAGCGGGTCGCCAGCCGCAAGGGCCATTTCATGCCGGCAAGCCTGGTCGACAGCCAGTTCGCCATCCTTGAGCCGCCGCGCAGCGATGAGCGGGCGCTGACGATCGACGCGACGCGTCCCGTCGCCGATGTCGTCGCGGACGCAATGCATCTGCTGGCCAATTCATGAGCCGGTACCCGTCGCCTGTCATGGCATCGCCATGGGCGATCATGGAATCTTACGATGACAAACGCCGCCCCTGGCCGTCGATCTAAATCTGCGAGGACAGCTCGACCGGGAAATCGTCGTTATCGGCATCGCGCATGGCGGCGAGGCTTCTGTTATCGAGCACCTCGGCAATCGCCTGGCGCACTTCCAGCATCATGTGCCGGACCTGGCAGGTCGCCTCGTCGCAATCCTCGCAGCGCTGGTACTGCGTGCGGCTGGCGCAGGGTATCGGCGCCAGCGGGCCGTCCAGCACGCGTACGACATGGCCGATCTTGATCTCGGAGGCAGGGCGGGCGAGGCGATAGCCGCCTTCCTTGCCTTTGCGGCTCTGGACGAAGCCGGCATTGCGCAACTCGCCCAGGATGGCGTCGAGGAATTTCTTCGGGATGTTGTTGGCGACCGCGATGTCGTTGACGAAGGCCAATTGGCCGACCGGCAAGCCGGAAAGATGCACGAGGGCCTTGAGGCCGTATTTGCCTTTTTTTGTCAGCATGCCCGAGTCAACCCGTTGAAGCCCCAACCACCCCGCATCTGGCGGCTGTTTGTGTGCAAATAATGACGGTTTCGCCGCGCGATGATATTTCGCGAAAACAAGACGCCGAATGGCACGTTAGGCACAAACGCGTTGATTCTTTGTAACGTTTTGCCGGGATGGCGCCGTATTCGTCCCGGCGGATGGCAGAAACGAAGAAAGCCGGCTCATTGCCGGCTTTCCTCATCTGTTCAATCCATAAGGCAACCCGTCAGCGGCTGCCATAGGCCTGGTCGAGCAGGCCGCCCGGGGCGAAATGCTCTTTCTGGATCTTGTCCCAGCCGCCGAAGACGTCTTCCACAGTCAGCAGGCGTACCTGTGGGAAATCGGCCTTGTATTTGGCGGCGACGGCCGCATCACGCACCCGGTTGCCGTTCTGGGCGAGGATGTCCTGGCCCTGCGGCGTGTAGAGGAAATCGAGATAGGTCTTGGCCAGTTCGCGCGTGCCGTGCTGGTCGGCGACCTTGTCGACGATCGCCACCGGGAATTCGGCGAGCAGGCTGACCGAGGGCGTCACCTGCTCGAACTTGTCGTCGCCGTACTCCTTGCGGATGCCGCGCGTCTCGGATTCGAAGGTGATCAGCACGTCGCCGATCTCGCGCTGCACGAAGGTGGTGGTCGCGGCGCGGCCACCCGTGTCGAAGATCGGCACGTTGTTGAACAGCTTGGTGATGAACTCCTTCACCTTGGCGTCGTCGCCCTTGAAGGCTTCTTTAGCGTAGGCAGTGGCCGCCAGATAGGTGTAGCGCGCATTGCCGGAGGTCTTCGGGTTGGGGAAGATCACCTGCACGTCGTCGCGCACCAGATCGTTCCAGTCCTTGATGTGCTTGGGATTGCCGGCGCGCACAAGGAACGAAGGCAGCGAATAGAAGGGCGAGGCATTGTCGGGAAAATCCTTCTGCCAGTCGGCGGAGACGAGCCCTTTCTTGACCAGGAAATCGACATCGGTGACCTGGTTGAAGGTGACGACATCGGCGCCAAGGCCCTCGGCGATGGCGCGCGCCTGCGCCGAGGTGCCGGCATGCGACTGGTCGACGGTCACGCCCGGATGTCCGGCGACGAAGGCCTTGTTGACCTGGACGAACAGTTCGCGGCCAACGTCATAGGAGGCGTTGAGCAGCTTGTCGGCCGACCAGGCTTGGGAGGATGCGAGGAACAGGCCGGCAACAGTGGCAACGCCGAGGAAAAATCGCTTCATGAAAAAGGCTCCGGATGCAATGCGTATGCTAACCATAGCCGTGGCGCAGGGGGCGGGGCGAGGCATCGAGGCGAGGGCCTGGGTCTTGTTGCTAGAAAAACTGTTGCCCGAACAGGTGGATCGTAGGATTTTCTTTCAAGAGGGTCATGCTGTATTGCGGATGAAAGATTAGGTCACTGCCATCGGGCGAGATGTCCCTTTGGCATACCAAAGTCGCCGTGGTCTCACGCCGCCGGAAACAGCTTCCAACGCCCCGGACGGAACGCCACCCGGCTCTTCTGGGCCGCGGGATGGCCGACAGGCAGCTCGATCTCGACCCGCTGGCGCTCGCCGCCGATTTCGAGTTCGACGCGCCGTGTGCCGGCGACGCGGCGACTGGCTGCGACCGTGCCGGCGATGCAGCCGCTGCAGCCGTCGAGCAGTTCGACATCGTGCGGGCGAAAATACAGCGTCGCCTCGCCCTCGGGCGCGTGCGGCGCCGACAGGCCGATCGGGCGGTCGGCGAGCCAGATCTCGCCATTCTCGACCTTGACGGGAAGCGAGCTCGATTCGCCGATGAAGCCGTAGACGAAGGGCGAGTTCGGCGTGTCGTAGATATCGTCGGCGGTGCCGACCTGTTCGATGCGGCCCTGGCTCATCACCACGACGCGGTCGGCAAGCTCCAGCGCCTCTTCCTGGTCGTGGGTGACGAAGACGGTGGTGTGGCCGGTGCGGTCATGGATCTCGCGCAGCCAGCGGCGCAGTTCGCGACGCACCTGCGCATCTAGAGCGCCGAACGGCTCGTCGAGCAAAAGCACCTTGGGTTCGATCGCCATGGCACGCGCCAGCGCCACACGCTGGCGCTGGCCGCCGGAGAGCTGTGCCGGATAGCGCTTTTCCAGCCCCGAAAGCTGGACGAGGTCGAGAAGCTCGGAGGCGCGGCGGCGGATTTCCTGCGCCGGTGGCCGCGAGGACCCGTGCCGGACTTTCAGGCCGAAGCCGATATTGTCGGCCACCGTCATGTGCCGGAACAGCGCATAGTGCTGGAAGACGAAGCCGACATTGCGCTCCTGGATCGACTTCTGCGAAGCATCCTCGTCGCCGAAGAAGATCTTGCCGCGCGTCGGCCGTTCCAGCCCGGCGATCAGCCTGAGCAGCGTCGTCTTGCCGGAGCCGGACGGCCCCAGCAAGGCGATCAGCTCGCCCGACTTGATGTCGAGCGACACGTCATGGAGCGCCGGAAACCGCTCGAACTCCTTGCGCACGTTGGCAACGCGAACTTCCATACAAATCCCTTTGTAGTTGATGCATGTCGTTGTCCCAAAACCGGCTCCCACTTTTGGGCGACATGCATTTAGTCAGTGTCCGCGCGTCGCGGCGAGTTCGGCGCCGTAGCGCATCTCGAGCAGTGTTTTCAAGACCAGCGTGACGAGCGCCAGCCCGGCAAGCAGTGAAGCGACGGCAAAAGCACCGACGGCATTGTACTCGTTGTAGAGGATTTCGACATGCAGCGGCATGGTGTTGGTCAGGCCTCTGATATGGCCCGACACCACCGACACCGCACCGAATTCGCCCATGGCGCGCGCGTTGCAAAGCAGTACGCCGTAGAGCAGGCCCCATTTGACGTTGGGCAACGTGACATACCAGAAGGTCTGCCAGCCATTGGCGCCGAGCGAAAGGGCGGCCTCCTCGTCGCCATTGCCCTGTTCCTGCATCAGCGGGATCAGTTCGCGAGCGACGAAGGGGAAGGTGACGAAGACGGTGGCCAGCACAATGCCAGGCACGGCGAACAGGATCTGGATGCCATGCGCCTTCAGCCACTCACCGAGCAACCCTTGCGCGCCGAACAGCAGCACATAGACCAAGCCCGAGATGACCGGCGAGACCGAGAAGGGCAGGTCGATCAGCGTGGTGAGAAACGCCTTGCCCTTGAACTCGAACTTGGCGATCGCCCATGCAGCGGAGATGCCGAAGACGACATTGAGCGGCACAGAGATCGCTGCGACCAGCAGCGTCAGACGGATGGCCGAGCGAGCGTCCGGCTCGCCCAATGCCAGCGTATAGGCACTGATGCCTTTCGCCAGCGCCTCGTGGAAGACGATGATCAGCGGCAAGAGCAGGAAGACGCCGAGGAAGACAAAAGCGATCGCCATCAGCACGGCTTGCGCGGGACGGCTTTCCGTCACCGCCGCCGAGCGGCTCTCATGGTAGGGTTCGTAGGATTTGATTTCGGGATCAGCCATAGCGCTTGCGGCTCCATGTCTGCACGAGATTGACGACCAGAAGCATGACGAACGATAGAGCCAGCATGATCGCCGCGATCGCGGTCGCCGCCGGGTAATTGTATTCCTCCAGCCGGATGACGATCAGCAGCGGCGCGATCTCGGATTTGTAGGGCAGGTTGCCGGCGATGAAGATAACCGAGCCGTATTCGCCGACGCCGCGCGCGAAGGCCAGCGAGAAGCCGGTGATGATGGCCGGCGCCAGGCCTGGAAACAGCACGCGGGTGATGATCTGGAAGCGGTTGGCGCCAAGCGTGGCGGCGGCTTCCTCCACCTCCCTGTCGATCTCCTCCATGATCGGCTGCACCGTGCGCACGACGAAGGGCAGGCCGATGAAGACCAGTGCCACGACGATGCCAAGCGGCGTGTAGGCAACCTTGACGCCGAGCGGCATCAGCAATTTGCCGATCCAGCCATTCGGCGCATACAGCGTGGTGAGCGCAATGCCGGCGACCGCGGTTGGCAGGGCGAAGGGCAGATCGACCATGGCGTCGACGATGCGGCGGCCGGGAAAGCGGTAGCGCACCAGTACCCAGGCGACCAGCGTGCCGAAGACGACATTGACGGCCGCCGCGAGGAAGGCGGTGCCGAAGCTGATTTCCAGCGCATTGATGGTGCGGCGGTCGCTGGCGATCGCCCAGAATTCAGCCCAGCCGAGCGAGGCCGAGCGCCAGATCAGCCCGGACAGCGGAATGAGGATGACGAGGGTGAGGTAGGCAAGCGAGAAGCCGAGCGTCAATCCGAAACCTGGAATGACACTCGGCTGCCTGAATCGCCACCCCGCCTGAGCGGGTGCTGTGGTCATGGAGTTCTGGATCGTCCCTTCTCACTCAACCAGATTGTCGCCGAAGAAGCGCATTCACGGGCTTCTTCGGGCTCTGCCCAACCTCACTGGGCCGGCTTGTAGATCTGGTCGAATATACCACCATCGCCGAAATGATAAGGCTGCGCCTTCTTCCAGCCGCCGAAAAGCGGATCGTCGATGGAGATCAGCTTGATGTCGGGGGTCTTGGGCAGATCCGCCGGCGCCACCAGTTCGGGCTTGGCCGGACGATAGTGGTTCTTGGCGATGATCGTCTGGCCTTCCTTGGAATAGAGCCAGCCGAGATAGGCTTCGGCCACCTTGCGCGTGCCCTTGGCATCGACGTTGGCGTCGACGATAGCCACCGGCGGCTCGGCCAGGATCGATGTCGGCGGATAGACGATCTCGAAATTGTCGGCACCGAATTCGTCGAGCGCCAGATAGGCGTCGTTTTCCCAGCCGATCAGCACGTCGCCGATGCCCTTTTGCGCGAAGGTGACGGTCGAGCCGCGCGCGCCGGTGTCGAGAACCGGGGCATTGGCGTAGAGCTTGCCGACGAATTCCTTGGTCTTGGTTTCGTCGCCGCCATCATGGGCGTTGGCGTAAGCCCAGGCGGCCAGATAGTTCCAGCGGGCGCCACCGGAGGTCTTCGGATTGGGTGTGATCACCTGGGTGCCGTCCTTGACCAGGTCGCTCCAGTCGTGGATTCCCTTGGGATTGCCCTTGCGGACCAGGAAGATGATGGTCGAGGTGTAAGGCGCTGAATTGTTTTCGAATTTCTTGCGCCAGTCGGGATTGATCTTCTTCGATTTGGAGACGATTGCGTTGATGTCGCCCTCGAGCGCCAGCGTCACCACATCGGCGTCGAGGCCGTCGATCACGGCGCGGGCCTGGGCACCCGATCCGCCATGCGATTGCTGGATGGTGATCGCCTCGCCGGTCTCGGCTTTCCAGTGGGCGGCGAAGGCCTCGTCATAGGCCTTGTAGAGCTCACGCGTCGGATCATAGGACACGTTGAGGATGGTGGTGTCGGCAAACGCGAAACCGAGCGTGCCGAACTGGACAGATGTGGCGACCAGTGCGCCGAGCAGTTTCCGGAAATGAGGTTTGGTCATTTCTGCCTCCGTTGAACCCGGGCCAAATCTAGCGAATTGATAGAAATTAGATGCATCGAATGTTGCCTTTTTTGCCCTCCTGAAGAAAATCTTCGACGATCTCCTGCCGCATCGGGAAATATTTTCCTCGCCGGCGCCCGGCGCGGATTCGAGGTCCTAACTAGGGATGCGCGGTGCCGAGGCAAGGCCGCATGGTCCGGCAAATCACTCGGCGCTCACCGGGAAATCGAAGCGCTGGGTGGGAAGGGGCTCATGCCGGAGCGTATAGTGCCACCATTCCCGCGCGTAGTTCTTGAAACCGCCGGCACGCATGGCCTCGACGAGCAGCTTGCGGTTTGCTGTCGCTTCATTGCCGAGCGGGCGATGCGCCGTCTCGCTCGTCGGGTCGAAACAGTCGAAACCGCTGCCGAAGTCGAGCGTATCGGCATCGATGGCGCCGCAGGCGGGTTTGGCGACGGATGGGCCGTCGGCCCGCGCAATCGCGACATCGACGGTCGAACCGCGCGAATGGGTCGACAACTCACCAACATAGCCCTTGGCGATGAGGTCGCCACGCCGAACCCCGGGATACCATTGCGGATCGGGCGGCCCGCCTTGTCGCGTCCAGTCGCCCATGTCGGCGACGGCACGGGCAGGGCGGTAGCAGTCGAAGACGACCAGCGTCAGGCCTCGAGCGGCGATTGCCTGCTGGACGCCGGCAAGAGCTTGCGCCGCCTGCGAGGTGAGGATGCAGAGTGGTGCGTCGTAGCCGGTCACCTTGCGGTGCAGGAAATTGTCCGCGCCGGCGTAGCGGATGTCCTGGCGGATGGACGGGGCGATATCGACGAGGCGGACGAAGCCGGCGGGGAGGCCCTCGGCATGTGCCGGCAGAACGGAAGCGACAACCGTCAGCGCATAAAAGCCAACGCGCAGAATCGCCTGGCTCACTCTATTCAACGAACACTTTCACGCTGGCCGCTCGCCCGGCCGCGTCGATCACGGTCAGCGTCGAGTAACCGGTGCCGTCCGGTTGCCAGGTCGCGGTGCGGCGGCGGTCGATGCCAACCAGCGGTTTGCCGTTCGCAAGCCAGCGGAACGGCGCACGGCCGCCTTGCAGCTTGAGCACCAGCGGCGTGGCGTCGGCGGAATTCGTGGCGAGGTCGACGCGGGCGCCGTCCGGCGGGAAGATGATCGTCGGCGCGGGCTCGGTCGGCGTCGCCTGCACCAGGCCATCGGCGCCAGCGCCGAAGCGGGCGAGCGTCACCGGCAACTCCTCGCGCTTGGGGGTGAAGGCGCCGGGCGGCTTGCCCGGCAGCGGCACGGTCGCAAGGCCTGAGCGGACAAAGCCCTCGAACAGGATGGGAGCGGCCGAGACATAGCCGGAAAGGCCCGGCACGGCGCTGGCGTCCGGGCGACCGACCCAGACGCCTAAGACGTAGCGGCCGTCGAAGCCGACCGACCAGGCGTCGCGGTAGCCGTAGGAGGTGCCGGTCTTGTACGCGATGCCGCGCTGCAAGGCGCCTTCCGGTGGCTTGACCCCCGACAAGATGTCGATGATCTGCCAGTTCGCCTGGTCGTTGAGGATGGTGGCGGTGGTGCGCTCGGCATTCGTCGGCTCGGTGCCGTCATGCAGCGTGTGCGTCTTGCCGCCATTGGCGAGCCCCGTATAGAGCTGGACGAGATCGCGCAGCGTGACGCCAACGCCGCCGAGGCCGATGGCCAGGCCCGGCGCCTCGTTGACCGGCAGGATCGGGTTGACGCCGGCCTGACGGAAGCGCGCGGTCAGCCGCGCCGGGCCGACCGCATCGAGCACGCGGATCGCCGGCACGTTGAGCGACAATTGCAGTGCCTGCCGGACGCTGACATCGCCCTGATAGCCCATGTCGAAATTCTTGGGCCGGTAGCCGCCGAAATCGACCGGGCTGTCCTCGATCAGCGTTTCCTGCGCCACCAGCCCCTGTTCGAAGGCGAGGCCATAGATGAACGGTTTCAGCGTCGAGCCGGGCGAGCGCACGATCTTGGTCATGTCGATCCAGCCGGAGCGGCTGGCATCGAAGAAATTGGCCGAGCCGACTTCGCCCAGAATGTCGCCGGTGCGGGAATCGGCCAGCACCATGGCGACGGACAGACGCGGTCCGAGCTTGGTCGCGGCGTCCCTGGCCACCTGTTCCAGTCCTTCCTGAACGCTCTTGCGAATCGTCAGCTTGAGCGGCTCGCCGGGAACGGCCCTGGGCAGCATCGCATAGGCGGCGTGCGGGGCAAGCGCCGGCAAGGCGCGGCGCAGGCCCGACACGTCGTCAAGGGCGGCGCGCGCGGCCTCGCGTTCGCCGATCAGGCCGGACGAGACCATGCGGGTCAGCACGCGGTCACGGGCGGCATGGGCGATTGCGAGGTTGCGGTCGGGCCGGCGCTTCTCCGGCAATTGGGGCAACGCGACGAGCAGGGCGGCTTCCGAAACGGTGAGTCGCTTCGGCTCCTTGCCGAAATAGGCAAGCGAGGCGGCGCGCACGCCTTCGAGGTTGCCGCCATAGGGCGCCAGCGTCAGATAGCGTTCGAGGATCTCGCGCTTGGAGAGCCGCCGCTCGATTTGGATGGCGCGCAGCATCTGCTTGATCTTGGAGCCGAGGCTGCGGCTTTCGCGCGGCTCGATCAGACGGGCCAGCTGCATCGACAGGGTCGAGCCGCCAGAGACGATGTGGCCGCTGGCGGCGAACTGGCCGGCTGCGCGGCAAAGCGCCAGCACGTCGATGCCCTGATGGTCCCAGAAGCGTTTGTCCTCATAGGTGACCAGCATATCGACGAACTGCTTGTCGACCTGGTCGATCCGGGTTTCGAGCCGCCAGTAGCCGTCCGGCGTGGCGAAGGCGCGCAATAGCTGGCCGTCGCGGTCCTGGACTTCGGTCGAGACCGTGAGTTCCGCCGGCAGCGGCGGCGGGAAGGCGCGGTCGAGTTCCCAGAGGGTGGCGACGGACACCGCGAGAATGCCGGCGCAGGAAGCTGCGGCGATCGCTGCGCGACGGAGCAATTTTTGCGAGAGCATGGCGCCGCCCCTCATCCGGCTGCCGGCACGACGGCCCTTCGGGCGTTCGCCGTTCGAAAAGCCAAGAAGTTGGCTTTTCGTCCGCTGCGCGGACCACGGTTCACCTCCCCGTATGGTGACGGGGAGGAGGAAGCTGTCATTAGCGCCATCGCCATTTGCATGATCGCCACGATAGGCACCTTACGGCGCCTTGATTTCCATCATGCCGGTGGCGGTGCGGGCCGAGTATTGCGGCCGGTACATGTCTTCCACGGTTGCCGCCGGATGGGCATAGGTGCCCGGCGTCACCGCGCGCACGACATAGGCGAGCGTCAGATTGTGGTCGTGATCGCCGTCGGCCGGGTTGAACGCCGCGACGAAACGGTCGTCGCGGAATTCGAGATGGGCCGCGTCGGTCTGCGCCAGCCAGGAGAAGTTCGTCAATTGCGCGCTGGAGACCAGGCCCGGATTGTCTATCTCGAAGCCGGCCGGCAACAGGTCGGTGACCAGCAGGCGCGACGGCCAGCTGTTCTGCTCGGTGACCTTGAGCACGACGACATAGCGTTCGTTCTGGGTTGCCTCCGTCACATTGGCTTCAGTGCCGTCGAGCTTGTAGTAGGTGCGGCTGATGCTGAAGCCGTCACCGCCGGCCGGCATTGGCTGGATCGGCGACGCCACGGTGGTGACGACGGCCTGCAGCGGGGTCTTGCCGGTGTTGGCGATTTCTAGCGGGCTTTCGACCAGTTCGGAGCCGTTGACCTGGTTGGAATAGCCACCCGAATGCGGCGCGCCATTGACGGAGAGCGTGATCGAATCATTGCCCTCCTTCAGCGCGCGGGCCGCCAACAGCATCCAGGAATCGTCCTGGGTGCTGGTCCAGCGCACTTCGGCGCGTTGCCGGGTCACCAGCTTGATCAGCTCCGGCACGACCGACGAAACCGGCTTCGATTCCGCCGCCAGCGACAGCATTGCCGCGCCGTCACGCAGCGCCGAACCGTAGTCGGAGCGGTACCAGTCGTAGTCGGTGCTCGATTTGGCGAGCTGCAGCGCGGTCTTGAAGGTCGCCTCCGAGCGCTGGGTGTCGCCGTAGAGCGCAAGGCTCGCAGCCAGCTGGGCAACGGCCATCGGGCTTGAGAAGGCTTCGAGCTGGGTGTCGGCGTAGTAGCGCAGATCGCCGATCGAGGCCTTCTTGTTGCGGGCCAGGACGTAGAGGGCGTAGGCGATCTCGCTGCCGCGGTCCTGTACGCTCTGGTCGTAGCCGAGCGAGTTCTGCAGATTGCTCAGCGCCTGGTTCATGGCAAGAGCCGGCACGTCGTATTTCTGCTCGCGCGCCCTGGTCAGGAACTCGCTGACATAGGCGTCGAGCCACAGATCGCCGGAGCCCGGGCCCCACAGGCCGAAGCTGCCGCTCGAGGACTGGTAGCTCAGCACCTTATAGATGGCATCCTGGATACGGCCATGCAGGTCGGGGTCGCTTTCCATGCCGACGCCCGAGGCCATCTCGTTGACATAGAGAAGCGGCATGGCGCGGCTGGTGGTCTGCTCGGCGCAACCATAGGGGTAGCGGTCGAGCGTCATCAGGAGCGAGGGCACGTCGAAGGCAGCCGTCTGCGAAACGCCGACGCTGACGGTAGCGCCTTCCAGCAGGCTTGCCGCCAGCAGTTCCTTGTCGACGCGCAGCGCGCCGCCATTGCCCTTGAGGTCGACCACAAGGCGCGTGGTGACCGGCAATTGCGCCGGGCGCACCGGCACGTAGAGCGTCTGCTCGACCTTGGTGCCGTCGGCGTGCGCCAGCTTGATGGTGAGCGAGGCATTGCCCGGCGTCTTGGCGATCAGCGGCACGGTCAGCGTCTGGCGCTTGCCCTGGGCGAGCGTCAGCTTCTGGGGCAGGGGCTTGTCGCCCGTCGACAGGTCGCCTGTCGTGTCGATCGAGAAGGCATAGTCGCCGGCCGGGCCGTCGGTGTCGGCCACGTCAAGCCGCATCACGGCATTGTCGCCGGGCGCCAGGAAGCGCGGCAGGCCGGCGGTGATGACCACCGGGTCGCGCACGATGACATCCGACTGGGCATGGCCGACCGCTTCCTTGGTCCAGGCGACGGCCATGACGCGCACGGTGCCGTTGAACTGCGGGATGTCGAAGTCGATCCGTGCCTTGCCGTCGGCGTCGAGCTGGACCGGGCCGGAGAAGAAGGCGACCAGCTTTTCGGTGGGCGGGCTACCTTGCGCCTGCATGTTGGCGCCGTCGCCGCCGGTCCTGAGCTTGCCGGTGGTGCCCAGCGAGCCGTCGATCAGGCGGCCATAGATGTCGCGGATCTCCATGCCCAGCATGCGCTGGCCGAAGAACCAGTTCTCTGGGTCGGGCGCCTTGTAGTTGGTCAGATTGAGGATGCCGACATCGACGGCGGCGACCATGACATAGGCGTTGGTGCCCGGCTGCACGCCGGCCACGGAAACCGGGATCGACAGCTGCTGGCGCGGCATCGTCTTGTCCGGCGGCGTCAGCGTGACCGCGAGCTTCTTGGCGCCCGGATCCACCGTCAGCCATTTCACGCCGATGGCGCGGGCCGGCATGCGCGTCTCCTGCGCATCGCCCGGCCGGAACAGGGTTGCCGTGACATAGGCGCCGGCGCCCCAATCGTCACCGACGGGAATGTCGATGGTGCTGCCGCCGGCCGGGACGGTGGCCGTGATGGTCTTCAACAGCTTGTCGGAACCGATATTGATCAGAAGTTCGCCGGCAAAATGCGGCGAGACCTTCAGCTTGGCCACTTCGCCCGCGGCATAATTGTCCTTGTCGAGAGCGATCTCGAGGCCGTCAGGCGTTTCGGTGGTGGTCGAGGCGACATACCAGCCGGCGTCGAACTCATAACTGGTGGCCGGTCCCTCGGGATCGGAGGTTTCGACCTCGAGCCGGTATTGGCCCCAATCGACGGGAACGGAAACGGTGGCGTCGCCATCGGCCCCGAGGTCGATCTGGCCATTGGCGATCGACTTGGTGAAGGTCACCGGCTCGTAGCTCCACGAATTGTTGGAGCGGTACCACTGGTAATTGCGTTCGACCTTGACCAGCGTCCACTGCGCGCCTTTCAGCGCCTCGCGCTTGCCGGCCGGATCGACCGCAATCAGACTGAATTTGGCCGTGCCGCCCTGCGGCACTTCTTCGTCGGCGAAGTCCGGACGGATGCCGATCATATGGCCTTGCGGGCGAATGCCGATGTCGAGCGAGCGCTCGATGGCGCGGCCACCGGTTTCGCGCATGCGCACCGTCACCTTGCCGTTGACCAGCTTGGTGGTCGAGGGCAACTGATCGACGGTAACAGGGAAGGTCGCCTTGCCGTCATCGCCGACCACCGGCAGGTTGGTCAGAGGCGTCACCGTGGGCTCAGCCGACTGCTCATCGGCGAGGCCGAAGGAGAAGTTGGGGAAGCGGTCCCAGTCGCGCGCCGTCGACAGCGTCAGCTCGCCTTCCAGCGCCAGGCCCGCCGCCGGCGCGCCATAGAGGAAGCGGCCGTCAATGTTGATGTTGGCGGTTTCGCCGCGCTCGATCTCCTGCTTGTCGGCCTTCATGTCGAATTCGATGCGATCCGGCACGAAGTCCTCGACCAGGAACATCTGGCTGGCGACCGCGGGCTGCTTCGGATCGGTGTAAATCGACACCGACCAGGTGCCGCGCATGGCGTTGGGTTCGAGCGGCAGGTCGATGGCATGGCCGCCGGCCGAAGCGCCGTCGCTGACGATGCGGCGGTCCTCGACGCCGTCGGGACGCGAGAAGATGAAGGTCAGCGGCAGGTTCTCTACCGCCTTGGCGGCGCCATCGCGGGCAAGGGCGGCGACATGGACATCCTCGCCGGCGCGGTAAATGCCGCGTTCGGTCCAGGCATAGACGTCGAGCGCGCCGGGCGCCGCGCGCCCGGTGACGCCGCGGTCCGACAGGTCGAAGCCGGCCTTGGACATGTCGAGGAAGACGAAATCATTGTCGCCCTGCTTGGCCATCAGCACGGCCGGAACCATGCCGCCGTCGCCGCGCGTCAGGCCGGGGTTGAAGACCGCGTGGCCGTCGGCATCCGATGTCGCGGTGCCGAGAATCTCGTTGTTGCGGGCAACCAGCGTCAATTCGGCGCCCGCTATCGGCTTGGCCGAGCCCAGCGAACGGGCAAAGACATTGAGCCCATCCTGGCCGGTATAGGTCGACAGGCCGATGTCGGAGACGACGAACCACTGCGTGGCCAGCGAATTGTAGTCGTCGCCCTTGCCGTCGACGGCCTGCGCGGTCAGCACATAGACGCCGGGCTTGCGCTGCGGCAGCGCTTCGTCGACCGGGAAGGAGGTGGTGACCTCCTTGTTGAGGTCGTTGACGATGTCGAGCTTGCCCTGCCAGACAGGCGCGCCCATCTGCTCGGAAATGTTGGAAATGTCATAGCCGTCGAGCTGGTGCAGGAACTGGTAGCCCGACAGAAGCTGCGCCAGCGAGCGGTCGCCGATGCGGTAGAGCTTCATTTCGGCGGCGTTCATGTTGACGGTGACGACCGGAATGCCGCGGCGCGCGCCGGCCGGCAGCACGAAGCTGTCGCCGGTGAAGCGGGCGGACGGGGCGCGGTCCTGCACGTAGATCGACAGCACCACGGGAGCGGCGGTCACTTCGCCGATGGCCGCCGGCAGGCCGGCGCGGAAGGTGACGTCGTAATGCTGGCCGTGTTCGAGGCCTTCGACGCAGATCTGCTTGTCCTTGGCCTCGACGCCTTTCGGCGGCGCGTTGTCGACAGTCACGAACTGCGCGTAGTCGACGCCGGTCTTGACCAGTTCCTCGGAGAATTGCGCGCAGATGCGGGGCGCGCTGGTGTCGGCATCGACGCTGTGGTCGACGACACGGAAACCCTTGCGGGCCTTGAGATCGGCATAGTCGGCCTGCACGGCCGGCGACGCAACCAGCGCAAGGCTCGCCTCATAGGCCTGCAGCGCCGGGCGGTAGAGATCACGCTTGTCGAGGCCGGCGCCAAGCAGCGCCAGCACGTCCGCGCGCGTCTTGGTGGTGCGTAACAACTTATAGGCGTTGAAGGCGGCCGAAGTGGCGTTCATCGGCAAGGTCGACGCTTCGGAGGTGTTTGTGGCGGGCTGCACAGCCAGCGTTTCACGCGCCAGATTGAGCCAGAGCTGGCCATCATCGGGCATCACCGAGACCGCGGCCTCGTATTTCTGCATGGCGGAGCGATGGTTGCCGGTCAGCACGGCCTGTTCGGCCGAGTTGATCAGGGCGGCCATGCCTTCGGTCGGCTTGTCGAAGGCCGGGCCAAGCAGCCTGTTGCGGTACTGCTGGGCCTGGTCGGCCATCCAGTTGGGGAAGAAGGTCAGTTCTGGCGGCGCGCCGATATCGGGATCGCCGTCAATGTTGACGACCTTGCCGGCGACCGCGCCGTTGAATGGTTTGAGCTGGTTGTAGTCGGATTTGAGAAAGCACCATTTGGCCTTGGTGTTGTAGGTGAAGGCACGGCAGGCCGGATCGCCAAGGCATGTCGTCTTGCACTGGTCGAGGGTGACATTCTGATCGGATCTGAGATCAAAGCCGAAATAGTCGGAATTGTCCGTCGTTGCGATTCGCCGGGCCTCGGCCGCTTGCGCGACACCATTCCAGGCCAAGACATTGGCCCAGGCGAAGAAGAGAAGGATCAGGATCGACAGACCACGAGCCGCGCGCATTGCCATTACACCCTCCAGACAATTGCAGACGTCCAGGCATGTTCAAGCTCCAGTCAAGCTTGTCAACTCAGGACGCGGCAGGGTTCCGCCTGCCAACGGTTTCCTTTCCGGCCGATGACCGGTAGTACCTCCATAGGACAGGGGATCACGCATTCTTGCGGCGACGCAAAAGGTGTGAATTCCAAGCCCGTCCTATTTCAGACAATTGGATTGTGGCCCCTTTACGAGCGCTTCAGAACTTCATTCCAATTTTAGTTTTGTAACCTAGGTTGTCTTAATGCCGGCGCATGAAGAGCAGATGTCAGGAGGGACCGCGCCAGGGCGCGTGCTTCCGCGCGCCCTGCTCTTGGCCATGATGTGCGCAACTGCGTTGGTTGCCGAATCAAGGCCTGCGGCCGCTTTCGAGCTTTTCGGCATCAAGCTGTGGGGATCGTCCAACGACGAGGACGCCGATATCGTCGATCCGCTGCGCTATGCCGTTACCATCACAGCGCCCGATGCCGACAAGGATCTGGTCAAGAAGCTCGAAAACGCGTCGGCGCTGAAGGGCGATGAGGATCGACCAGTTTCCGGTTCGCTCGGGCTGATGGCCAAGGCGCGCAGCGATAGGGAACAACTGGTCGCCGCCCTTTACGCCGATGCCCGCTACGAAGGCGTGGTCACCATCACCATCGACGGCAAACCGCTCGACGACTTGCCGCCGGATGCCGAATTCAAGGGTCCGCAGCCGATTCCGGTGGCGATCAATATCGGCGCCGGCCCGAAATTCACCCTCGGCGACATCAGGCTGGAGGGCGACGCGGCGGGGCTGATGAGCGCCGACTACGGTCTGATATCGGGCGGCGACGCCGGATCGGGGGCGGTGCTCAAGGCCGAGGCGCTGATCGTGCGGACGCTGAAGGAGCAGGGCCGGCCGCTGGCCAAGGTGACCGACCGGCAGATCGTCGCCGATCATGCCACCTCGACGCTCGACGTGACGCTGACGGTGGCGGCCGGGCCGGTCGCCGGCTATGGCGCGACCACGGTGGAGGGCACGGAGAAAGTCGACCGCGATTTCACCGAATACATGACGGGCTTGAAGCGCGGCAAGCAGTATTCGCCGCAGGAGATCAGCGACGCACGCGACAGGCTGCTGGCGCTGGAAGTCTTCAACAGCGTCACCTTCAAGGAAGCCGACAAGCTCGATGCCGACGGCAACATCCCGATCGGCGTCCAGGTCAGCGAGCGCAAGCCGCGCTATTTCGGCCTGGGCGGCACCTTCTCGAACACGGAAGGGCTGGGCCTGGAAGGCTATTGGGGCCACCGCAACCTGTTTGGTCACGCGGAAAAGCTGCGCATTGATGGCGCCATCAGCGGCATCGGCAGCAACAACCTGTCCGAGCTGAACTACAATGCCGGCATCATGTTCGAAAAACCCGGCGTGATCGGGCCGGCGTCGAAGTTCTTTGCCAGCTTCAAGACCGTGCTCGAGCATCCGGATGCGTATGACCATTTCTCGGTCAAGGGCAGCACCGGCCTGTCCTATGAACTCGACAAGAAGCAGACGGTCTCGGCGGAAGTGGCGCTCGACTATTCCAGGATCACGGATGCGTTCGGCAAGCACACCTACCTCATCGCCAGCGTTCCCCTGCAATATGTCTATGACAACAGGGATAGCAGGCTGAACCCGACCAGGGGCTTCCGGGTGCTGGCCTATGCCGAGCCGAGCTACGACATTCTGAGCGGTGCGGCCTTCCTCAAGCTGAAGGGCGAGGGATCGGCCTATCAGTCGCTGGACACGGCCTCGAAATTCGTGCTGGCCGAGCGCGTCGCCGTCGGCTCGATCGTCGGCACCGGGCTGCAGAACGTTCCGGCCGACCGACGCTTCTACTCCGGTGGTGGCGGTTCGGTGCGCGGCTATGCCTATCAGGGCATAGGCCCGAAAGACTTCACCGGCCAGCCGATTGGCGGCCTGTCCTTCTTCGAGACCTCGGTCGAAATGCGCATAGCCGTCACCGATACGATCGGTATCGTGCCGTTCGTCGATGCCGGCACGGTGTCGACCAAGTCGGTTCCCAACTTCTCCGACGTCAAGGTCGGCGCCGGTGTCGGCCTGCGTTACGTCACGCCGTTCGGGCCACTGCGCATCGATGCGGCCGTGCCGCTCAACCGCGATCCCGGCGATCCGCATTTCGGCATCTATGCCGGCATCGGGCAGGCGTTCTGACATGAAGACGGTGTGGCGCATCCTTCGCATTGTCCTCTACACGCTGCTGATCGTGGTCGCGGGCGCGATCGGCGCGCTCGTTGTCCTGACCAAGACTGAGCGCGGACGCGACAATCTCGCCGGCATCATTTCGCGGCTGGCTTCGAACGACGACCGCAAGATCACGGTCAGCGGCATTGACGGCATCTGGTCGGGCGCGCTCAGCGTCGACCATGTGGTGCTGGAAGACCGCCAGGGCGCCTGGCTGGTGGCGCGCAAGGTCGCCGTCGACTGGTCGCCGCTGGCGCTGCTGTCGAAAAGCTTCAGTGCAGGCCGCATAGCCGCCGAGCACATCGAACTGGCACGCCTGCCTGTGGCCGGCACGCAGCCGCCGGCGCAGGGCGGCACGGCGACGCTGCCGGTTTCCATCGACATCCGAGAGATCGACCTGCCGGAAATCGTGCTTGGCCAGCAACTGGCCGGCAGCGGCATCGCCGAACTCGCCGCCAAGGGGATGCTCAAGGCTGACGCGGCGCCGCTGGCGGTCGAGACGGTGCTCAACGTCACCCGCCATGACGGCAAGCAAGGCAATGTCGCCGCCAAGATCCACTTTGCGCCGGCAGACAACAGGCTGGACCTTGACCTCAAGGCATCGGAGCCGGCCGGCGGCATCATCGCCAATCTGCTCAAGCTGCCCGATACGCCGCCGGTCGACATAGCGGTCTCGGGCACCGGACCACTGGCCAACTGGAATGGCATCGCCACATTCATGGTCGACGGCAAGATCGTCACGCAACTGACGGGCCGTCATCAACTCACCGACAAGGGCAACCACGTCGAGGCCAAGGGCGACGGCGAGTTCGCGCCCTTCCTGCCGGAAAATCTGAGGCCGCTGTTTACCGGCAAGACCAGCTTCGATGTCGCGGGCACCGCGACATCGGCCGGCGGCATCAGTGTCGACCGGGCCAGCATCGAAAGCGACGCCATCCACGGCACAGCCACCGGCATCGCCGACCCCGCCGGCGCCAGCGATCTGTCGGTCGAAATCGCCGCCAAAAGCGCGCCGGTGCAGATCGTTGTGGGAAGCGCGGCGCAACCGATCACTGTCGCGATCAGGAACGCCACCGCCCGCGCCTTCGGCGACGGCAAGGCGCCGATCATCGATATCGGTGCCTCGCTGGCTTCGGTGGTGGCGGGCGGTACCCAGCTCTACGATATTTCGGCACAGATCCATTCCGACGGCTTCGACATCCAGAACCGCGCTGGGCCGGTCGCCGTCAAGCTGGCGGCGGGCGGGCTGAAGACCGACGTGGCGACGCTGGCGCCGCTGATCACCGGCAAGGTCGATGTCGACCTCGCCGGATCGCTGAGCAAGGACGCCATCGCCATCGACCAGGGCACGCTGCGCTCCGATGCGCTCAATGCCTCGCTGACGGCGACGGTGGCACTTGCCGACCTGTCGATGCGGCTCAAAATGAACGCCGACGCCGTGGCGACGGCCTTGCCGCCGCAGATCGCCTCGGTGCTTGGCGCACGGGTGAAGTTCTCGGCCGCCGCGACGCGCGATCCGCAAGGGGCCTTTGCCGCCAACTCGATCTCGTTGACCTCCGGCTCGCTCAGCGCCAGCGGCACCGCCAGCATGCAAGGCACGGATATCCAGGCCGACATCAAGGGCAAACTGGGCGACGTGTCGGTGTTGTCGCCGACGGTCGGCGTGCCGGTTGCCGGCGGTGTCGATTTCGCGCTGTCGGCAAGCGGCGCCAGGACGGCCCCGGATTTCACCGTCTCCGCCAACAGCGACAGCCTGACCGCCTCGGGCAGCACGGTGAAGGCGATCAAGCTGACGGCAAGCGGCAAGGCGGACATAGCGAGCCCCTCGGCCGATGTTTCGCTGACCGGATCGGTCAACGACCAGCCGCTCGATATCAAGGCGGCGCTGGTGACCAGCGAGGGCAAGCGCTCGATCAACGGTTTCCTGGTCTCGCTCGGCGACAACAAGGTTTCCGGCGACCTGGTGCTCGATGACAGGTTCATGCCGCTCGGCACGCTGACGCTCGCCGCACCGGCAATCGACCAGCTGGCGGCACTCGCCGGCCAGGCCGTGACCGGCGACATCAACGGCACCATCCTCTTTGCCAAGGACGGCGACGCACCCTCCGTCACCATCGATGCGAAAAGCACGTCTGTCGCGCGTGGCGAAGTGACGGCCAAGGCGATTGCCGTCAACGCGCTGATCGCCAACTATCTCAAGGCGCCGGCGATCTCGGGCACCATCAAGGCCGACAGCGTCACCTCGGGCGCCACCGAGATCAGCGGCATCGGCGTCGACCTGAAGCGCGACGGCGACTGGACCAATTTCACCGGCGGCGCCACCATAGCAGGCATTCCGGCGACCGCCGCCGGCCGGGTCAAGATTGCTGAGGGCACCACCAGCGTCGAGATTGCTTCGGGCGAAGCCACGGTTCGCGGCATCAAGGCGGCAATCGCTGAACCCTCGACCCTGACCATCGCCAACGGCACCACCAGCATCGAGAAGCTGGCGCTCGATGTCGGCGGCGGTTCGGTGACGCTGTCGGGCAACGCCGGCCAGACGCTCGATCTCGCCGCACAGTTTTCCGCGCTGCCGGCGGCCCTGGCCAATGATTTTGCCCCCGCGCTCGATGCGGTGGGAATGCTCGGCGGCGCTGCGCAAGTGACTGGAACGCCGGCTGCCCCCGAAGTTCGGTTCAACGCACAGCTTGCAGGCGTCGAAACCAGCCAGACCCGCCAGGCCGGGCTCGGGTCGCTCGCGGTCGACGCGGCCGGCACCTACACCCTGGCCGGCGGCGTCGTCCTCGACCATGCGACGCTGTCCGGCGACAAGATTTCCGGCGAGGCCTCCGGCACCATCAATCCGAACGGCGCCAGCGATTTTGCCCTCGACCTTACATCGTCGGGACCGAGCCTGCCGCTGACGGTCGGAAGCGCCGCGAGCCCGGTGAAGATCGAGATACGGTCCTTGTCGGCCAAGGCGGCGGGCGAGACCGCGCGAGCCCGCCTGGACGTCTCCGCGATCCTGCCTTCGGTCACCACCAGCCCGGCGAAGGTGGACGGGCTTGTCCTGGCATTGCATTCGGATGCGTTCGATCTCAAGAACCGCGCCGGACAGGTTTCCGGCACGGTGTCGGTGGACAAGGTCGGTCTCGACAATGCCGTTATCGCACCGCTGATCGCCGGCAAGGTGACGGCCGCGCTGAACGCCCGGCTGACGTCGGACGGCATAGCCATCGACAGCGGCTCGCTCAAGAGCGATGCGCTGAACAGCCAGGTCGCCGGGCAGGTGTCGTTGCGCGATGGCGCCATCGACCTGAAGCTGAGTGCGGATGCCCCGTCATCGGCCTTGCCGGCGGCGGCGCGCGGCATGCTTGGCGAGCGCGCGCAGATCAGCGCCACGCTGAAGCGCGATCCCAACGGCAGCATCAATCTCGATGGGTTGAAGCTGGTCTCGGGCGGACTGACCGCACAAGGGCGGGCGAGCCTTGCCGACAACAAGCTGGCCGCCGACATCACCGGCGCCCTTGCCGACATCTCGCCGCTGTCGAAGGACGCCAAGGGCGCCATTGCCTTTGCGCTGAACGCACAGGGCCCGGCCATCGCCCCCGATCTGTCGCTGACGGTCAGCAGCGATCGGCTTTTGGTGGCGGAGCGCGAGATCACCGGACTGAAGCTCACGGCTACCGGCAAGGCGGATGCCGCCAACCCGGCCGCGAACGTGCAACTGACCGGCAATGTCGCGGGACAAGCCTTGCAAGGCAGCGCGGTGCTGGCGACGGCGGACGGCAAGAGCGCCATCAACGGCCTGCTCCTGTCGCTCGGCAAGAACCGGATTTCCGGCGATCTGGCGCTGGACGACAAGTTCGTACCCGAAGGCACCATCTCGCTCGACCTGCCCGATATCGGCCCGCTCGCCGCGCTGGCGCTGGAAAAGGCGGAGGGCGACGTGCGCGGCACGATCGCCTTCACGAAGAACGGTGCCGCACCTCAGGTCGCCATCAAGGCGGCCACCGCCTCGATCACGCGCGGCGATCTCCAGGCGAAGGCGGTTTCCATCGATGCGCTGATCGCCAATTATCTCGCCGCACCGGTGACCTCGGGCAAGATCCGCGCCGACACCGTCAAATCGGGCGGCACCGTGATCAGCGGCATCGATGTCGATCTGAAGCGCGACGGCGACTGGACCGGCTTTTCCGGTGGCGCCACGGTCAAGGGCATTCCGGCCAAGGCGGCCGGCCGCGTGAAGGTGGCCAATGGCACGACCACCATCGAACTCGCTTCCGGCCAGGCGACCGTCCAGGGCATCAAGGCGGCCATCGCCCAGGCTTCGACGGTCAGCATCGCCAACGGCACGACGACGCTGGACCGGCTGGTGCTCAACCTTGGCGGCGGCACGGCGACGGTGACCGGCAAGGTCGGGCAGGCGCTCGACATCAACGCGGCGCTGGCGAAGGTGCCGATGTCGCTCGCCAACGGTTTCTCGCCGGGTCTCGATGCCGCCGGTTCGATTTCCGGCACGGTGAAGGTGACCGGCGCGCCGGCGAGCCCTTCCGTAGCCTTCAACATAGACGCGGCCGGCGTGCAGACGTCGCAAACCCGAGGCGCCGGCGTCGGCGCGGTCGGAGTTGCCTCCTCCGGTACCTTTGCCGGCAACAAGCTGACCTTCAACGCCAATATCAGCGATGGCGCCGGCCTTGGCCTCAAGGGCGGCGGCACGGTGACGACGGCGGGCACGCCGGCGCTGGTGCTCGACTTCAATGGTGCCGTGCCCTTCGGCATGCTCAGCCAGAAGCTTGCCGCGCAGGGCTTGTCGCTGTCGGGAACAGCCACGGTCAATGTCCAGGTGCGCGGCCCGGCGACGTCGCCTGTCGTCGGCGGTAGTGTCAGCACATCGGGCGCGCGGCTGGTCGATGCCCGCTCGGGCCTGGCCGTCAACGATCTCGCGGCCGATGTCTCGATCGGCGGCGGCGTCGCCAGGATCAACCGCCTGACCGGAACATTGTCGACGCGCGGCAGCCTGTCGGCCAGCGGCACGGTCGGCATCAACCCGGCGCAAGGTTTTCCGGCCGACCTGTCGATCAAGCTCACCGACGGGCGCTATACGGACGGACGCGTGGTGACCGCCAATCTCGGCGGCGACCTGACGATCAAGGGGCCGCTGGTATCGGCACCGGCGATTGCCGGCGCCGTCAATCTCGCCAAGACCGTCATCACGGTTCCGGATAAGTTGCCGGGCTCGCTCTCGGCGCTCGACGTCAAGCACAAGAACGCGCCCGGCGCCGTCAGCGCGCAGGACAAGGCGCTGCGCCCGGCAACGACGTCGGGCAAGAGCGGCGGCAGCGGGCTTGCGCTCGACGTCACCGTCAATGCGCCGAACCAGATCTTCATCCAGGGCAGGGGCGTCGATGCCGAACTGGGCGGCTCGCTCAGGCTGACCGGCCCGGCCTCGTCGCCACAGGCCGTCGGCACCTTCACCTTGCAGCGTGGCCGGCTGTCGATCCTGGGCAAGCGGCTGACCTTCACCGAGGGTACGGTCGGTTTCTCCGGCTCGCTGGTGCCCTATCTCAACCTGACGGCGACCACGACGACGGCCAGCGCCACCGTCACCATCGTGGTGTCGGGCGAGGCGACCAATCCGAAATTCACCTTCTCCTCGGTGCCGGCGCTGCCCGAGGACGAGGTGCTGGCGCAATTGATCTTCGGCCGGTCCATGTCGAACCTGTCGCCGCTGCAGATCGCGCAGCTGGCCGAGGCGGCCGGCCAACTGGCTGGCGTCGGCGGCTCGACGTCGCTGCTGGAGAACCTGCGCAGCGCCATCGGCGTCGACGATCTCGACGTCACCACCGACGACAAGGGCGGCACGGCGGTCTCGGCCGGCAAATACCTCAACGACCGCACCTATGTGACCATCCAGAAGGGCGACAAGCCGGGCTCGGGCAAGGCGACCATCGACCTCAATGTCGGGCGTGGCGTCAAGTTGCGTGGCGAGGCGACGGACGCCGGCGAGGCCAAGGGCGGAATCTTCTACGAAAAAGAATATTGAGGGACTGGCCCTCACCATTGCCGGGACTGGCGCTGTCGTAACCCGTGCCAATGTCTCAGTTTAATCGCCCTGAGTGGATTTTGGCGAAATCTGGGCGCACTAGCAATTTTGCGTCAAGACTGTCGCTATCGCGCGTACCGCTCCCTTTTCAAAGTTGCACATTCGCCAACATGTTCCCAATCCAAGCCGTCTTTGACATCAGGGCCTGGATGCGGAATGTTAATCGGCGGAAAGCCAACAATGGGAGTTAGTCATGACAATCTACAAGAGTAATGGCGATCGCGTTCCGGATCACATCCTGGCCATGGCCGAAGAAGCCAAGGTAGGTAAGGTTGATCGCCGCGAATTCCTGGCCATGGCAAGCGTCTTCGGCGCCTCGACGGCGATGGCCTATGGTCTTCTCGGTCTCGCCGATCCGACGCCGGCAAGGGCAGAAGAGGTAAAAGGCAAGAAAGGCGGCACGCTGAAGGTCGCGCAGTGGATCAAGGATCCCAAGGATCCTCGCAAGGCCGACTGGTCGGAAATTGCCAATGCCGAGCGCCAGGCGCTCGAGCCACTGGTCAAGTACACGAGCGAATATACGTTCCGTCCTTATCTGCTGGAAAGCTGGGACGTGAACGACGACGCCACCCAGTACACGCTGCATGTGCGCAAGGGCGTGACCTGGTCGAACGGCGACCCCTTCACAGCCTCTGACGTCGTCTTCAACCTGAAGCGCTGGGCCGACAAGAAGGCCGAAGGCAATTCGATGCCCGGCCGTCTCGGCTCGCTGGTCAAGGATGACAAGCTCGACGAAAGCGCCGTGAGCATGCCGGACGACCACACGGTCGTACTCAAGCTCGCCAAGCCTGACATCGCGCTCATTCCCAACATGTGCGACTATCCCGGCCTGATCGTGCACAAGACTTTCGACGAGAAGGGCGGCGACTTCAAGGCCTGCCCGATCGGCACCGGTCCGTTCGAGCTCGTCTCTTACGACGTCGGCCAGAAAGTCGTCTACAAGCGCCGCGAAGACAACAAGTGGTGGGACGGTGAAGTGTTTCTCGACGGCATCGAATTCATCGACTACGGCACCGATCCGGCGGCCATGGTCAGCGCATTCGAGGCTGGCGAAGTGCACACCAACTTCGAAACGTCGGCCGACTATGTCTCGATCCTCGACAAGATGGACCTGGTCAAGTCGGAGGTTGTCACGGCTTCGACCATCGTCTGCCGCACCAACGTCAACAACAAGCCCTATGGCGACCAGAAGGTGCGTAACGCCCTGCAACTGGCGGTCGACAACAATGTCGTCCTCCAGCTCGGCTACGGCAATGCCGGCTCGGTCGCCGAAAACCACCATGTCTGCTCGATCCATCCGGAATATTACGAGCTGCCCAAGGTTGCCCGTGATCCGGCCAAGGCGAAGGCGCTGATGGCGGAGGCCGGCCAGGCCGACTTCGAACACGAGCTGATCACCGTTGACGAGGACTGGCACAAGAACACCGGCGACGCGATCGCCGCCCAGCTGCGCGACGCCGGTATCAAGGTCAAGCGCACCGTGCTGCCGGGTTCGACGTTCTGGAACGACTGGACGAAGTATCCGCTGTCCATGACCAACTGGAATATGCGCCCACTCGGCGTGCAGGTCCTGGCCATCGCCTATCGCACCGGCGAGGCCTGGAACGAGGCAGCGTGGTCGAATCCGGATTGGGACGCCAAGCTCAACGCTGCACTCGCCGTTGCCGACGCTGCCAAGCGCAAGGAAATGATGAAGGACATCGAGCAGATCCTGCAGGCTTCCGGCATCATCATCCAGCCCTACTGGCGCAAGCTCTACAGCCACTCGGTCAAGGCGGTGCAAAACTACAAGATGCATCCGACCTTCGAGCGCGACTACGGCAAGGTCTGGCTCGATCAGGCCTGATCGATCGGGCCGGGGGAAGGGGCAATGCCCCTTTCCCTCCCTCTCCGCGTCGCCATTGCAGGTTCGTCCGTAAAAAATACGGACTCACCCGCAAAGGCCATGCGATAAAAACAGGGTTGATCGCATTCGAGGGCCTGTTTGACGGCCAGTCCGCCGGTGACGGCAGGCGAGGTTTGAAGCCGGCTCAAAACCCACCCCATCGGCAGGGGGCCGCCATGCTTTCTTTCGTTCTCAGGCGTCTCGGCACCATGGCATTGACGATGCTGTGCCTGACGATGATCGTCTTCTTCCTAATCAACCTCGAACCCAACCTGAAGAAGCTGGCGATCAGCCAGACGGAAATGCACACTTCGGCCGAACAGCTGGAGGACTGGCTGGTCAACCATGGCTACCGGCAGAATTTCTTCGTCCGCTACGGACAATGGCTGGGCCTGCTGCCCAAGCAGCCGGTGACCGACCCGGCGACAGGCAAGCCGACGCAGCGTTTCACTTTCTGCAACGATCCGGCCGTACCAACCTTCTCCGGCGTCCTCGAAGGGGATTTCGGTTGCTCGACCAAGTTCAAGACGACCGTCGCCTCCAAGCTGTTCCCGGCACTTGGCGCCACCGGCATCCTGATGTTCTGTGTGTTGGCGGTGATGGTGCCGGTATCGCTCTTGATCGGCATCCTGGCCGGCATGCGCGAGGGATCGCGAACCGACCGGGTGCTTTCGGTGGCCTCGATCGCCTCGACGGCGACGCCTGAATATGTGTCGGGCGTCATCTTCACCGTCATCTTCGCCTCATGGCTCGGCTGGTTGAACGGTTCGGCAGCGTCCGCAAGCCAGGGCATCACCTTCTACAATTTCACCCTGCCGGTGATGACGCTGGCGATCTACGGCATCGGCTACATCGCCCGCATGACCCGCGCCTCGATGGTCGAAGTGATGACGCAGCAATATATCCGCACCGCCCGGTTGAAGGGTCTCTCCTTCGGCGGCGTGGTGGTGAAACATGCGCTGCGCAACGCGCTGATCGCACCGTTCACCGTCATCATGCTGCAATTTCCCTGGCTGCTTACCGGCGTCGTCATCGTCGAGGTGATGTTCCGCTACCAGGGCTTCGGCTACACGCTGGTCGAGGCCGCCGGCAACAACGACATCGACCTTTTGCTTGGCTGCTCGCTGGTCTCGGTGTTCATCGTCTTGATCACACAGCTCATTTCCGATGTCGGCTACGCGTTTCTCAATCCGCGTATCAGAGTTCAGTAGGGGGCGAAGCGGATGCAGGTCCAATATATCAGTGCCTTCAGCGTCATTCTCGAAGTGCTGTCGCGCTTCTGGCCGGTTTGGATTGCGCTCATCATCGTCATGGGTGCGAGCTTCGCCTACAAGAAGAGGCTGGCGCTCTACGGACAGCTGTTCGACAGCGGCGTCGGCATTGTCGGCGTCGGCATCTGCCTGTTCTGGCTGTTCACGGCAATCTTCGCATCGACCATCTCGCCTTTCGATCCGCTGGCCCAGGTCCCGGTGATGAAGGACATGCTGCCCGGCGCCATCGAGCCGCAATCGGGGCTTGTCTATCTGTTCGGCGGCGACAAGCTGGCACGCGACGTGTTTTCGCGCATGGTCTATGGCAGCCAGATCGTCCTGATCATCGCGCCGGCGGCGACCGGCTTCGCGCTGATGGTCGGCATCACGCTTGGCCTGCCCGCCGGCTATTACGGCGGCAAGATCGACACTGTGCTGTCGTTCCTGGCCAATCTCGTGCTGGCCTTCCCGGTCATCCTGCTGTTCTACCTCCTGGTGACGCCGGGCATCATGGACACGCCGATCCCCTATGCCATGGCCGGCGTGTTCTTCCTGTTTCCGATCATCTTCTTCAGCGTGCTGTTCTGGACGCGCTACAAGAACCGGCCAGACCGGCTGTACATCCTGCTCGGCCTGACGCTGATCATAGGCGGCTGGATCTATCTGGGCCTTGTCTTCGACAAGGACCCGCTGCACATCGTCCACATCGATCCCAACCAGCTCAACATCTTCGTGGCGGTGGTGTTTGCCTCCAGCCCCGGCGTGTTCCGCATCGTGCGCGGCCTGGTGATGGACATCAAGACGCGCGACTATGTGGCGGCGGCGCAGACGCGTGGTGAATCGCCCTGGTACATCATGCTTTGGGAGATCCTGCCCAATGCGCGCGGACCGCTGATCGTCGATGCCTGCCTGCGCATCGGCTACACCACCATCCTGCTCGGCACGCTGGGCTATTTCGGCCTCGGCCTGGCACCGGAAAGCCCCGACTGGGGCACGGCGATCAAGGACGCCAGCCGGCTGCTGCGCTCCTTCATCCATCCGGCGCTGCCGCCGACGATCGCGCTGATGTCGTTCGTGCTGGGGCTCAACCTTTTGGCCGACTCGCTGCGTGAACAATCGATGAAAGACTGATTGACGGGCTCCGGCCCGCATCTGGTAGAATTTGGATTGGAGCGACCCATGAACGAGGCAGTTCGAAATCCCGCAGAGCCGATCATCGAGATCGAAAACCTGTCGATCTCCTTCTTCACCCGCAAGGGCGAAATACCGGCGGTCATGGATTTTTCCTGCACGGTCATGCCCGGCGAAGCGATGGGCATCGTCGGTGAATCCGGCTGCGGCAAGTCGACCGTGTCGCTCGGCATCATGCGCGACCTTTCCAACATCGGGAAGATCGTCGGCGGCAGGATCAAGTTCCAGGGCAAGGACATGGGCGAGCTCTCCGAGGAGGAGCTGCGCGCCATCCGCGGCAACAAGATCGCGATGATCTACCAGGAGCCGATGGCCAGTCTCAATCCGGCAATGAAGGTCGGCCAGCAGTTGATGGAAGTGCCGCTTATCCACGACAAGGTGTCGAAGGAAGAGGCTTACAAACGCTCCCTCGAAATGGTGCGTGCCGTCAAGCTGCCCGATCCCGAGCGCATGATGCGCTCCTATCCGCACCAGCTCTCCGGCGGCCAGCAGCAGCGCATCGTCATTGCCATGGCGCTGCTGTCGAAGCCGGCACTGCTTCTGCTCGACGAGCCGACGACGGCGCTCGACGTGACGGTGGAGGCGGGCATCGTCGAACTGGTCAAGGGACTGGGCGAGAAGTTCGGCACGTCGATGATCTTCGTGTCGCACAATCTCGGCCTTATCCTCGAGACCTGCGACCGCATCACCGTGATGTATTCGGGCGAGGCGGTGGAGACCGGCAAGATCAAGGACGTGTTCGACCGGATGCGCCATCCCTACACGCAAGGGCTGTTCCGTTCGATCCCGCTGCCGGGCGCCGACAAGAATTCGCGGCCGCTGATCTCCATTCCCGGCCAGTTGCCGCTGCCGCATGAGCGGCCGAAGGGCTGCAATTTCGGTCCGCGCTGCCACCATTTCGTCGAGGGCGTCTGCAACGCCGCCGAAATCCCGATGGTCGAGGTCGCCGGCCACGAAGGCCATTTCTCACGCTGCGTGCGCTTCAACGAGATCGACTGGGAGGCGCTGCCGCCCGGCGCCAAGAAGGTCAATGAGCGCGTCGTGCCCGGCGCGCCGGTGCTCAAGATCGAGGATCTCAGGAAATACTACAAGGTCGGCGGCAGCGAGGTGTTCGGCTCGAGTGAGGGCCGCGTCGTCAAGGCCAACGAGACCATCTCCTTCATGGCGCGCGAGTCCGAGACCGTCGCCATCGTCGGCGAATCCGGCTGCGGAAAGTCGACGCTGGCCAAGGTGCTGCTCGGGCTGGAGACGGCAAGTGCCGGCACGGTGACGCTGGGCAACAAGCAGATCCAGTCGACCGGCATCGAGAGCCGCAGCGTCGAAACCGTGTCGTCGATCCAGATGGTGTTCCAGAACCCGTTCGACACGCTGAACCCCAGCCATTCGGTCGGGTCGCAGATCATCCGCACGCTGGAGAAGTTCAATGTCGGCAAGACGGTCGCCGACCGCCGCAAGCGCATGCTGGAATTGCTCGACTTGGTAAAGCTGCCGCGCGCCTTCGAGACGCGCAAGCCGCGCCAGTTGTCCGGTGGCCAGAAGCAGCGCATCGGCGTGGCGCGCGCCTTTGCCGGCGATGCCAAGGTGGTGGTGGCCGACGAGCCGGTCTCGGCACTCGACGTGTCCGTGCAGGCGGCGGTGACCGAACTGTTGATGGACATACAGCGCAAGAACAAGACGACGATGCTGTTCATCAGCCACGATCTGTCGGTCGTGCGCTATATCGCCGACCGCGTCGTCGTCATGTATCTCGGCTATATCGTCGAGCAAGGCACGACCGACCAGATCTTCGCGCCGCCCTATCACCCTTATACCGAGGCGCTGCTGTCGGCGATCCCGATTGCCGACACCAGCGTGGTGAAAAAGCACATCGTGCTCGAAGGCGACATCCCCTCGGCGATGAACCCGCCGACCGGCTGCCCGTTCCAGACACGCTGCGGCTACAAGAAGCTGGTGCCGGACAATCTGTGCGAGACCAAGGTGCCGCCGGTCAAGCATCTCGGCGACGGCCATATGAGCCTGTGCTGGCTTGCCGACGACGTGCTGGCCAAGATGGAGCCGGTGATCAAGTTCGACAAGGAGCATGCCGCGCATGAGGGCGTGCCGGACGACGCGGTGCAAGGCGAAGGTCCAGGCTTTGCCGGTTCGCCGCCGGCGCGTCCGAGCGGCAAAAACGCCAGTGCGAAAGCCGACGCGACCGGAAAGGCCGTCGAGGACGCGGACGCCGTCCTGCGAGCCCGTCGACACGAAATCCGCGACGAGGTTTCCGAAACCGGCGTTTCAAAGCCGAAGGATACGACAAGGCGGCACTAACCCAGGCTGAGTGTCAGCTTCCGCACTGCCGCAACTGCGCTTCATAGTCCCGCGCCATCTTGTCGGTGGCCCGGGCGTAACCCTGTACGCCGGCGTCACCGCGGTTGCCGCGGCCGTAGGCGGTCCAGCCGAGATAATAGGCGAGGTAGAGATTGTAGGTATCGTTGCGGGCGACGCCGTAGCTGTCTGCCGTCTTGGAATGATACCAGCCGACGAAGTCGACGGCATCGGCGAATCTGCTGCGCCGCGCCGCCCAGTTGCCGGTTTCGCGCTGATATTGCGACCATGTGCCGTCGAGCGCCTGCGAGAAGCCGGTGGCCGACGAGACGTGCTTCCAGGGAATGAAGCCGAGAAGCTTGGTGCGCGGCGGCCGGGCATTGCTCTTGAAGCCGGATTCCTTGCGCACCGTCGCCATCAGCACGGGGACCGGCACGCCATATTTCTGCGCGGTGCGTTCGGCCGCGGACTGCCAGTTGTCGAACCAGCCGTCATTCTGGTCGAAGACGGCACAGACATTGTTGATGTGACTGGGCGCGGTCGCGCAGGCCGAAAGTGCCAGCAACACGCCAACCGCTACGATTTTACTAAAACTCGACCTACGCATCGGATGAGCAATAGGCCGAAATCATAAAAGGAATCTTGCTGCCGCCGTTAACGCCTCGCGGTCACGAGCGCTCGCGAAAAAGCCCTGTAGATATCCCGACTCTTTCTGCCGCTTTTTATAAAATGGCACTGCGTAAATGCCGCCTTGGCTAAAATCACGCCCGTAAACGGCGCATTTCTGACAGCCTGCCTGGTTTGCCAAGGCTTTGATGCCGGCATGAGCGAACCAAGACGCAAGCGCGGCGCCGAGCGCACCAGCAACCGGGGGCCGGCGCCCGTCCCGCAACTGCCGCAAAGGCGGGTAACCAATCCCTATCCGCCGATGGCGTTGCTGTCTCCAGACCAGGTCGAGGCGATCCACCAGGCCTCAATGCATATATTGGAGAATTTCGGCATCGAGGTGATGAGCCGGCGGGCGCTGTCGCTGTTCGAGCAGGCGGGCGCCAGGGTCGATCACGCCTCGGCCAATGTCCGCATCGATCGCGGCATGGTCGACGAGGCGCTCAAGACGACGCGCTCCAATTATACGCTGACGCCGCGCAACCCGGCCAACACAATTCATCTCGGCGGCAACACCATCAATTTCACGCTGGTTGCCGGCCCGCCCAACGTGCACGACATGGAGCGTGGCCGCCGCGCCGGCAATCTGCGCGACTATGCCGATCTCACCCGGCTGGCGCAGCATTTCAACTGCGTTCACATGCTCGGCAACCAGGTCTGCGCGCCGGTCGAGCTGCCGGCCAATTCGCGCCATCTCGATACCTACTTCACCAATCTGACGCTGACCGACAAGAGCTTTCATGTCTCGGCGATCGGCCGGGGCAGGGCGCTGGACGGCATCGAGATGATGGCGATCGCGCGCGGGCTGACATTGGACCAGCTGCGCGACGATCCGGGCATCGCCACCATCATCTCGGTCAATTCGCCGCGCCGCTTCGACGAGATGATGGCCGAAGGGCTGATGACCATGGCCGAGTTCGGCCAGTCGGTGGCGGTGACGCCGTTCACGCTGATGGGGGCGATGAGCCCGGTGACGCTGGCGGGTGCCTTGGCGCAGCAGAATGCCGAGGCACTGTTCGGCGTCGTGCTGACGCAATTGGTGCGGCCGGGCGCGCCTGTCATGTATGGCGCCTTCACCTCCAATGTCGACATGAAGTCCGGCGCACCGGCCTTCGGCACGCCGGAGAACACCAAGGCCAACATCGCCTCCGGGCAATTGGCGCGGCGCTACCGGCTGCCCTACCGGACGACGCCCGGCTCGGCCTCCAATGCGGCCGACGCGCAAGGCGCCTATGAGACGCTGATGGCGCTGTGGGGCGCGGTGCTCGGTCATGGCAATCTCGTCTATCACGCCGCCGGCTGGCAGGAGGGCGGGCTGACGGCGTCGTTCGAAAAGTTCATCATCGATGTCGAGATGATCCAGCACATGATGGAGTTCCTGCGGCCGATCGTGGTCGACGAGGCCGAGCTTGCCGTCGAGGCGCTGGGGGCGGTGCCGACCGGCGGCCATTTCTTCGGCGAGCCGCACACGCTGGAGCGCTACGCCACCGCCTTCTACCAGCCGATGCTGTCCAACTGGCAGAATTTTGAAGCCTGGCAGGAGGCCGGCAGCCTCGATGCAACAGCGCGCGCGACGCGGCTGTGGAAGAAGGCGCTGGAAGACTATGTCGAGCCGGCGATGGATGTCGCCGTGCGCGAGGCGCTCGAAGCCTACGTGGCCAGGCGCAAGGAAGCGATCGGGCAGGGCGAGCCGTGATGCCTCCCATCCTGAATCCATTTACCCATCCAACTCACTGATATCAGAGAAAAACCTCATGAAATCGCATGCAAAGGTCGTGGTCATTGGCGGCGGTGTCGTCGGGTGTTCCGTGCTGTTCCATCTGGCCCGCCATGGCTGGACCGACGTGGTGCTTCTGGAGCGCGACGAGCTGACATCCGGCTCGACCTGGCACGCGGCGGGCGGCATGCACACGATCAATGGCGACCCCAACGTCGCCAAGCTGCAGAAATACACGATCAGCCTCTACAAGGAGATCGAGGAGCTGTCGGGTCAGGCGACCGGCGTGCACCTGACCGGCGGCGTGCTGCTCGCCGCGACCGAAGCGCGGCTGGACTGGCTGCGCGGTGTCGTCGCCAAGGGCCGCTATCTCGGCATCGATCTGGAAGTGATCTCGGCGACAGAAGCGGCCGAGCTGATGCCGCTGCTCGACCCCAAGCAGTTCGTCGGCGCCGTCCGCAACAAGGAGGACGGCCATCTCGATCCCTCCGGCGTCACCCACGCCTATGCCAAGGCCGCGCGGAAGCTTGGGGCGGAAATAGAGCGCTTCACCAAGGTCGAGGACATTGTGCGGCGGCCCGACGGCCTATGGCGCGTCATCACCAACAAGGGCGAGGTGGTGGCCGAGCATGTCGTCAATGCCGGCGGCCTGTGGGCGCGCGAGGTCGGCCGCATGGTCGGGCTCGAATTGCCAGTGCTGGCCATGGAGCACATGTACCTGATCACCGAGGACATGCCGGAAGTCGCCGCCTGGAACGCCAAGACCGGCACCGAGATCATCCATGCGGTCGATTTCGACGGCGAGCTCTATCTGCGCCAGGAGCGCGGCGGCATGCTGATGGGCACCTATGAGAAAGCCAACAAGCCGTGGTCCGAATACCAGACCCCTTGGAATTTCGGCCATGAATTGCTGGCGCCCGACATCGACCGCATCGCACCGTCGCTGGAGGTCGGGTTCCGGCATTTCCCGGCCTTCCAGAACACGGGCATCAAGCAAATCATCAATGGGCCTTTCACCTTCGCGCCCGACGGCAACCCGCTGGTCGGGCCGGTGCGCGGCCTGCCGGGCTTCTGGGTCGCCTGCGGTGTCATGGCCGGTTTTTCGCAGGGCGGCGGCGTCGGTCTCGCGCTGTCCAACTGGATGATCGAGGGCGACCCCGGCGCCGACATCTGGGCCATGGACGTGGCGCGCTATGGCGACTGGGCGACGATGGCCTACACCAACGCCAAGGTGCGCGAGAACTATTCCAGGCGCTTTTCGATCCGCTTCCCCAATGAGGAACTGCCGGCCGGACGGCCGCTCAAGACGACGCCGGTCTACGATCTGTTGTCGGCCAAGGGCGCGCAGTTTGGCGTCGCCTATGGGCTGGAAGTGCCGCTCTGGTACGCGCCGGAAGGCGTCAAGGACGAGTTCTCCTGGCGGCGTTCCAGTGATTTCTCACATGTCGCCAGAGAGGTCGCGACGGTGCGCGACGGCGTCGGCCTGGCGGAGATCTCGAGCTTCGCCAAATACAAGGTGACGGGCGAGGGGGCGGCTGCCTGGCTCGACCGCATGCTCGCCTGTAAACTGCCCAAGCCTGGCCGCATGACGCTGGCGCCGATGCTGAAGGACGACGGCAGGCTGATCGGCGATTTCACGCTGGCCAACCTGGACCCTCCAGATCGAGATGGGGATGGCTGGTTCCTCGCCGGCTCCGGCATCGCCGAGCAATATCATATGCGCTGGTTCGAGGCGCATCTGCCTGGCGACGGCTCGGTTCATATCGAGGCGCTGGGGGCGAAACTCACCGGCCTTGCCATTGCCGGCCCGAAGGCGCGAGAGGTGCTGGCCAAGGTCAGCCGCGCCGATGTTTCGAACGTGGCCGTCCCGTTCATGGCGGTGGCCAGGATGGATATCGGCATGGCGCCGTGCCTGGTCGGCCGCGTCAGCTACACCGGCGATCTCGGCTTTGAGATCTGGGTGGCGCCGGAATATCAGCGCGCGGCTTATCATGCGCTGATGGCGGCAGGCGCGGAGTTCGGCATCGGCCTGTTCGGCTCGCGCGCGCTCAATGCGCTCAGGCTCGAGAAGAACTACGGCTCATGGGGGCGCGAATACCGGCCGATCTACGGGCCGCTCGAAGCCGGTCTCGACCGCTTCGTCGCCTATGGCAAGGAAGCCGATTTCATCGGCAAGGCGGCGGCGCTGGCCGAGCGCAAGCAAGGCGGAAAATTGCGGCTGCGTGCCTTCATTGTCGAGGCCGACGATGCCGATGTCATCGGCGACGAACCGATCTGGTTCGGCGGCGCGGTGCGCGGCTGGGTGACGTCGGGCGGCTACGCCCATCATTCGAATAAGTCCGTCGCCGTCGGCTATGTGCCGAAGGAGATCGCCGAGGAGAGCGACGGCTTCGAAATCGAGTTGCTGGGCAAGCGCCATGCGGCGCGCATCCAGGCGACACCGCTGTTCGACGCGAATTTTGAGCGCATGCGGGGGTGAAGGTTCACCCCGCATGGCGAGCGTCAAGCTTTGCGATTGTCCAGCGCGAAGGCGCCGGCACCGGCGAAGACCAGATAGAGGAAGATGAAGCAGAAGGAGATCGCCGCGTCGCCGCCATTGTTGGCCGGGAAGAAGCCGCGCGGGTAGTGCGCCATGAAATAGGCGATCGCCATTTCGCCGGCCAGCAGAAACGCGACCGGGCGAGTGAACAGGCCAAGCGCCAGCAGGATGCCGCCGGCGAATTCGAGGATGCCGGCGGCCGTCGTTAGCCCGGTGAGGACGTGAGGCTCGGCGCTGGCGGGGAAGTTGAACAGTTTCTGGCTGCCATGCTCGATGAACTGCAGCGCGGTCATGATGCGCAGCACGCCGAGCGCCTGCGGCTGGTATCTGGAGAGGCCTTCGAAAAGCTTCATCTGAAACTCCATTTTCACCCTCCCGGTCCGGCCATAGATTATGGTCCGGCGATGGACCATTCACTTCCCATGGCGCGCCATCAACAATCGGTGATTGGAAATGTTCTCCGGCATGCCCTTTCATATTGCTCTCGTCAGGGTTGCATTTATATCGCAATGGTTGTATTTGAGATGGACACTCTAAACCTGTGGGTTCCCTTGCCATGAAAAAAGTCGTCATCAGTCTATTCGCACTCCTTGCAGGCACTAGCTTCGCCATGGCCGAGGACGCCGGTTGCGAGGCCTTCAAGTGGCCTGTGACGCGGGAACAGGCGCTGTTTGCCGCGGCACCCGCAACGCCGGCTGGAGCGGAGCTGGCCGTGGGTGCTGCCGCGGACCTGGCGCTGGTTCCGGCGGAGAAAGCCGGTTTTACGTTGCCGCCCGAGCGCGCGCCGGCGGAGGGCACGTTCGGTGCCGTCGCCAGCGTGGACGTGCCGGCCGGAGGAGCCATTCAGATCAGCCTGTCGGGCGAGGCCTGGATCGATGTCATCCAGGACGGCAAGGCCATCAAGTCGGCGAGCTATAGCGGTGTGAAAACCTGCCCCGGCATCCGCAAGAGCGTACGCTTCAAGCTCACTGCCGGCCCGGCCACCGTCCAGTTCAGCGGCGCGAAAAAGGCCGAGCTGAAGGTCGCGGTGCTGACGCCGGAATAGGGCGGCACGCAGAGCAATGCGGCCTTTCATCGGTGGTGAGATGAAAGGCCGTCGCTTCGTGGTGGCGTTGTCTGTTTCCGTCAGCGCACCGGCGCCATCAGCGCGAAATGCGCGTCTTGCGGGTCCTGGCACTGCACGACGCAGCTGCCGCCGGGGACCTCCATCGGTCCCATCAGGATCTTGCCGCCATTGTCGGTGACGCGCTTTGCGGCCGCGTCAATGGCCGGAACGTTGAAATAGAACTGCCAGACCGGGACGGGGATCTGTTCAGGCTTGTTCATGATACCGCCACCGGATTCGGGGCCGGCGGTAAAGGTCTGGTAGGTGCCCATCGGGCCCATGTCGAAATCGCCGGCATCGACCCAGCCGAACTGGTCGGAATAGAAATCGAACGCCGCCTTCCAATCCGATGTGTACAGCTCGTGCCAGCCGATATGGCCGGGCGTGCTGGCCGGTACGACAGGCTGGTCGGGGCCGTTGGGCTGCAGGAACATGAAGGTCGCGCCTTGCGGGTCGGCGACGACGGCGAAGCGGCCGACGCCCGGGATGTCGTCGGGCTCGCGGTGGACGGCTCCGCCAGCCGCCTTCAAGGCTTTGGTCGACGCGTCCACATCCTTGGTGTGGATATAGCCGAGCCAGGCGGGCGGCATACCCATCTTGGCTGCGTCCTCTGGCATCGTCATCAGCCCGCCGACGCCACGCTCGCCGACATTCATGACGATGTAGCGCGGCATGCCGGGCGCTTTGTCGAAGGGCTGCGCCGTCCAGCCGACAACCTTGGTGTAGAAGGCTTCGGCGGCGTCGAGGTCTGAAGTCATCAGTTCGTACCAGAAGAAGGGCATTGGGGATTTCGGCATGGTCGGTCTCCTCACCGTTCGGCATCGATCGTTGTCCGATCCACCGCAGGACGATCCTGGCCACGCAAATCCGACAACCGCCCCGGACAATAATGCCTGCCCATGACATGCGTTCCCGGTTGCGTGCCCCTCGATTTTCGATTTCTCTACGGCAAGGGGGTTGTTCATGCGCCAGATGTCGCTCACGCCGGAGCTTGTCGCACTGTGCCACAGGGAAGAGGCCGATCCCGGCCCGGATCCGAGCTGGACGGAGCTGAAGGACGGGGATTTCCAGACGCTTGCATTGCGGCTGTCCGGCGAAGCGGACGAGGGGCCGCTGTGGGTGTTCGCCTACGGCTCGCTGATCTGGAAGCCGGAATTCGAATCGGTCGAGCAACGGCTCGCCACGGCCTTCGGCTGGCACCGCTCTTTCTGCCTCGACATGGTGCGCTGGCGCGGCAGCGCCGCGCAGCCGGGGCTGATGATGGCGCTCGAACGCGGCGGTCGCTGCAACGGCGTGATCTACCGTTTGCCGGAGGGTGAAAAGCCGGCGCAGATCGAAAGGCTGCTGCGCCGCGAGATCAGCGACCATGAGAGCGTCAGCTCGGTCAGGTGGCTGCCTGTGCATACGGCGCAAGGCGCGCTCCGCGCACTCGGTTTCTGGGTTGGCGTGAAGGGCAGGGGTACGTCGCTGGGCCAGCCGCTGGACAGAGTGGCGAGCATATTGGCCAGGGCCTGCGGCCATATCGGTTCCGGCGCCGAATATCTCTACAACACGGTCAGCCATCTCGAAGCGTTCGGCATCCATGATCGCAATCTGTGGCGGCTGCAGGAACTGGTGGCGGACGAGGTCCGGGCCCTCCACGGCCGGCCGGTCGACCAGGGCAGCGCACCCAGGCAAGAACAGCCGTCCACGGCATAACATGAGTGAAAAAATCATGTTTTTATCTAGCCTTTTCAGCAGCTTGTGCCAAAAATTGACCAATTGATAAAAAAATAAAACGTGCTAGCCTTCCCCAAAACGAAAACATGGGGAACTGACAATGCCAGAAGGCCAGTTCAAGGAAGGTATCGTCGGCGGCCGGCTTCCAGCCGAGCAGTATGCGGACAATTTTTCCGACCTGCATCCGCCGCTCGATCACCACGAGGCGCTGGTCGAATCCGACCGCTGCTATTTCTGCTACGACGCGCCGTGCATGAACGCGTGTCCGACCTCGATCGACATTCCGCTGTTCATCCGCCAGATCTCGACCGGCAATCCGATCGGCTCGGCCAAGACCATCTTCGATCAGAACATTTTGGGCGGCATGTGCGCCCGCGTCTGCCCGACCGAGACGCTGTGCGAAGAGGTCTGCGTGCGTGAGGTGGCGGAAGGCAAGCCGGTGCAGATCGGCCGCCTGCAGCGCTACGCCACCGATGTCGCGATGGCCGAGAACAAGCAGTTCTACGCGCGCCCGGAGCCGACCGGAAAGACCATTGCCGTGGTCGGCGCCGGCCCGGCCGGCCTTGCCGCTGCGCACCGGCTAGCCCGCCATGGCCATGACGTGACCATACTGGAGGCGCGGCCGAAGGCCGGCGGCCTCAACGAATACGGCATCGCCGCCTATAAGAGCGTCGACAATTTCGCCCAGGCCGAGGTCGACTATGTCACCGCGATCGGCGGCATCGACATCCAGAACGGCAAGGCGCTCGGCCGCGACTACCAGCTCTCCGACCTGATCCGCAACTACGATGCGGTGTTCCTCGGCATGGGGCTTGGCGGCGTCAACGCGCTGCGCGCCGATGGCGAGGATGCCGCCGGCATCACCAATGCGGTGGAGTTCATCGCCGAGCTGCGCCAGGCCAGCGATCTCGCCAGCCTGCCTGTCGGCCGCCGCGTCGTCGTCATCGGCGGCGGCATGACGGCGATCGACGCCGCCGTGCAGTCGAAGCTGCTCGGCGCCGAGGAGGTGACGATCTGCTACCGGCGCGGCCAGGAGCACATGAACGCCTCGGAGTTCGAGCAGGACCTGGCCGCCGCCAATGGCGTCACCATCCGCCATTGGCTGCAGCCGAAGCGGGTGATCACCGACGCCGGCCAGGTGTCGGGCATCGAACTCGAATACACGGCATTGAAGGGCGACAAGCTTGCCGGTACCGGCGAGACGCTGACGCTTGTCGCCGACCAGGTGTTCAAGGCGATCGGCCAGAGCTTTGTCCCGGCCGCGCTCAACGGCAGCGAGGCCTCGATCGAGCTCGAAGCCGGGCGTATAAAGGTCGATGGGGAAGGGCGCACCTCGCTGGCGAAAGTCTGGGCCGGCGGCGACTGCATCTTTGGCGGCGACGACCTGACCGTTTCGGCGGTCGCGCAGGGCCGTGACGCTGCCGAGTGCATGCACAGGAGTCTGACGCAGGGATAAGGATCATGGCCACGGTGGAACCGGGCATCGCCCGTCACTACGACATAGCGGGTCTCGAGCAGCGCATCCTTGCCGCGCTCGCCGATATCGGCGTGGACGTTGCCCATCTGCGCGCCGGCGATCTTGAGGCGGTCGACGAATTCCACATTGGCGGTATCGCCGCCACAAGGGAACTCATCGGGCAGATGGGTTTGAAGCCGGGAGCCGGGCTGCTCGATATCGGATCGGGGGTGGGCGGTCCCGCCCGTTTTGCCGCCAACGAAGCCGGCGCCGATGTCACCGGCATCGATCTCACGCAAAGCTATGTCGACATCGCGACCAGCCTGTCGAAGCGCGCGGGCATGGTCGACAGGACGCACTTCGTGCAAGGCAGTGCGCTGGACATGCCATTCGCCGATGCCAGCTTCGACGCGGCCATGATCCTGCATGTCGGCATGAACCTTCCCGACAAGAAAAAGCTGATGAGCGAGGCCGCGCGTGTGCTCAAGCCGGGCGGCGTCTTTGCCGTCTACGACGTGATGCGGCTCAAGGATGGCGCGCTGACCTATCCGCTGCCATGGGCATCGGATGAGAGCATGTCCTTCGTTGCCACGCCCGACGACTATCGCTCGGCTGCCACGGCTTCCGGCTTCTCCGTCGTCGCCGAGCGGCGGCGCGGTGCTTTCGCCGTCGAATTCTTCGCCGCGATACGTGCCCGGATGGCCGCCGCGCAAGCGGAAGGCAAGAAGCCGCCGCCCGGCGTCGGCCTCGTCATGGGCGAAGACGCCGGCACCAAGATCGCCAATGTCACCGCCGCGCTTGAAGGCGGCATTCTCGCACCCGTTGAACTGCTTCTTCGTCTCGGCTGAAAGGGACCTGTCATGGCAGACCTCCGCAACAATTTCGTCGGCATCAAATCGCCAAATCCGTTCTGGCTGGCCTCGGCACCGCCCACCGACAAGGCCTACAACGTCATCCGCGCCTTCAAGGCAGGCTGGGGTGGCGTGGTGTGGAAGACGCTGGGCGAGGAAGGCCCGCCGGTCGTCAACGTCAACGGCCCGCGCTATGGCGCGATCTGGGGCGCCGACCGGCGCCTGCTCGGCCTCAACAACATCGAGCTGATCACCGACCGCGACCTGCAGACCAACCTGCGCGAGATGAAGCAGGTCAAGATGGACTGGCCCGACCGCGCACTCGTCGCCTCGATCATGGTGCCTTGCGAAGAGGCAAGCTGGAAAGCCATCCTGCCGCTGGTCGAGGAGACCGGGGCCGACGGCATCGAGCTCAATTTCGGCTGCCCGCACGGCATGTCGGAACGCGGCATGGGCGCGGCCGTCGGCCAGGTGCCGGAATATATCGAAATGGTGGTGCGCTGGTGCAAGCAGTATACGCGCATGCCCGTCATCACCAAGCTGACGCCCAACATCACCGATATCCGCAAGCCCGCGCGGGCGGCACATGCCGGCGGCACCGACGCGGTGTCGCTGATCAACACCATCAATTCGATCACCGGTGTCGACCTCGACAGTTTCGCGCCGATGCCGACCATCGACGGCAAAGGCTCGCATGGCGGCTATTGCGGCCCGGCGGTGAAGCCCATCGCCATGAACATGGTGGCCGAAATCGCGCGCGATCCGGAGACACACGGCCTGCCGATCTCCGGCATTGGCGGCATCACCACCTGGCGCGACGCCGCTGAATTCATGGCGCTCGGCGCCGGCAACGTGCAGGTGTGCACAGCGGCGATGACCTACGGCTTCAAGATCGTGCAGGAGATGATCGCCGGTCTGGAAAACTGGATGGACGAGAAGGGCCACCGCTCGCTCGACGACATTATCGGCCGCGCCACGCCCAACGTCACCGATTGGCAGTATCTCAACCTCAACTATGTCGCCAAGGCGCATATCGACCAGGACGCCTGCATCAAGTGTGGCCGCTGCCACATCGCCTGCGAGGACACTTCGCACCAGGCCATCACCAGCGTGGTCAATGGCGTGAGACACTTCGAGGTGATCGAGGCCGAATGCGTCGGCTGCAATCTGTGCGTCAATGTCTGCCCGGTCGAGAACTGCATCTCCATGGAGCCGCTGGCTGCCGGCGTCATGGACCAGCGCACCGGCAAGCCGGTGTCGCCGATCTACGCCAACTGGACGACGCATCCGAACAATCCGATGGCCAAGGTGGCCGCGGAGTAGCCACAGACACGCAAAAACGGCGCCTTCGGGTGCCGTTTTTCTTTTTCCTATTGCGGATAACAATTATCCACGATAAATAGTATCCATGAATAGGAAATCGGCATCATGAAGCTGGGCGAGGGCGTTGAGGCGGCCATCCATTGCGCGGCCACGCTTGCGAGCGTCGAGGGCAACAGCACCATGCCGGGTGCTGCTCTCGCCGAGTGTTTCGGACTGTCGCCCAGCTATCTGCTGAAGCATCTCAACATGCTGGCCGCCGCCAGCATTCTTGAATCGGTGCCGGGGCCGGCTGGCGGCTACCGGCTGGCGCGGGCGGCCGAACGCATCACCCTGCTCGATATCGTGCTGGCCATAGAAGGGCGCGAACCCGCATTTCGCTGCGGCGAAATCCGCCGCAACGGGCCGGTCAAGATCGATGTCTCGGCCTATGTCAAACCCTGCGGCATCAATGCCGCGATGCTCAAGGCCGAGCGCGCCTATCGGGCCGCGCTTGCTGAAGTGAAGCTGTCCGACATCGTGGCGGACTACGCGGCGGAAGGCGATCCCAGATCCTTTGCCGCGAGCTGCGCCTTCGTGGCGCGCCACCAGCGGCCGCAGAAATCCAGTTCAACCCCGCCAAAGCAGATGTGAAAGGATATCAGATGAAACAGAGGATGCAGTTTTTCGCCAAGGCGCCGGAGATCATGAAGGCGGTATCGGCGCTCAACAAGGCGGTCGACGAATGCGGGCTGGAGGCCAGCCTGCTGCATCTGATCAAGCTCAGGGCCTCGCAGATCAATGGCTGTTCCTTCTGCGTCGAGATGCACAGCCGCGAGGCGCGGCGCGACGGCGAAACCGAGCAGCGGCTCTATCTCGTCGCGGCCTGGAAGGAATCGCCGCTGTTTTCCGAACGCGAGCGCGCCGCTTTCGCCTGGACCGAGGCGGTGACCCTGATCGCCAACAATGGTGTGTCGGATGAGCTCTATGCCCGCACGCTTGAGCATTTCTCGGAAGAGGAACTGGTCAAGCTGTCCGTCGCGCTCGGCATGATCAACACCTGGAACCGGCTGTGCATCCCGTTCCAGGCCATTCATCCGATGCCGGCCGCCAAGGCCGCCTGATCTTATCGCCATTGGAGCGCCGTCGATGAGGCGGCGCTCCGATTGTTTTCAAAGGGGGTGTTTTATGCCTGCCGATTTGCCATCGATCTTGTTGTTTCTAGGCCGCCTGTTGCTTGGCGGCGCCTTCGTCTTCGCCGGCCTGCGCAACATCCTGAACGCCGCTTTCCTGACCGGGCTGATGGCCGCGCGGGGCGTGCCGCAAGCGCGGCTGGCGCTGTGGGCCGGCATTGTGCTCCAGATCATCGCCGGTGTCCTGGTGATGGCCGGCCTGTGGACGGCACTCGCCTGCGCGGTGCTGGTGCTGTTCCTGATCGTCGCCACGCCGATGTTCCACAATTTCTGGGACCACCAGGGCCCGGATCGCGCGGCGCGCATCAACGGCTTCGTCGGCAATGTCGCGCTGGGCGGCGGTTTCCTGACGTTGATCGCGCAGACGCTCTGAGGGTCTAACTCAGGCCGCGAACCGCAACCCGCCATCGCAGGTCAGCACCTGCCCGGTCATGAAGCCGTTGGACACGAGGAAGGCAATCGCCGAGGCGACGTCCTCGGCGCGGCCGATGCGGCCCACAGGCGTCTTGCCGGCATATTCGGCAAAGACCGCCTGCCGCTGGTCGTCGGGCAAAAAGTCCCACCACGGCGTGTCGATGACGCCGGGCGCCACGACGTTGACGCGCAAGGGCTTCAGTTCGACCGCGAGGATCGGCGCCACGGTCAAGAGCATGCCGTTGATGGCGCCGATGCCGGCGACGCCAGGCATTGTGGCCTGAGCCGACACCGCGGATATGAAGGTGACCGAGCCCGATTTGTTCAGCGTCGGCAAGGCGGCCTGCAGGCAGGACAGTTGCGGCCGCACCTTCTCTTCGACGCCGCTGCCGAGATCGGCAAGGTCAAGCGTCTCGAACGGGCCAAGGCCCTTGCCGCCGCTGGCCGCCAAGACGAGGTGGTCGAACGGGCCGAGGCGCTCGAAGAACTGGCGGACCTCGTCCGGCTTCGACGCATCGAACGCGGCCTTGTCGGCGGCGCCGCCGAGGCTCTTCCAGGCGCCGATGAGCTTGTCCTGGTTGCGCCCGGTGATCGTCACCTTCATGCCTGGGCCGAGCAGTTTTCGCGCGGTCGCCAGGCCGATGCCGGATGAGCCGCCGATGATGACTGTGTGTTCGGTTCTGTTGGTCATGAGTGCTGTTCCCTGGATTTTGAGGAGGCCGGGCCGACAAGGTCGAGGCTCAGCTTTCGCAATTGTTGCCGTGCCCTGGCGTCATAGGCCTGGGCATCTGCGCGGGCTTCGCGCAGTCCGTCGAAATAGAGGCCGCTGCGGCCTTCGAGCGCGGGAGCGGCGGCGAGGTTGACGATGGCTTCGGCGCCGGTCTCTACCGAACTCCATGGCGTCACGCCGGCCTGCCGGACCATGGTGGTGTTCATGTAGCTTGCTGGGTGCAGCGCGTTGACGGTGACGCCGGTGCCTTTCAGCTCTTCCGCCAGATCGACGGTGAACAGGATTTGCGCCAGCTTGCTCTGGCAATAGGCGCGCACGCCGCTATAGCCGTGGGTGAGCATCACGTCGCCGAAATCGATCGCTTGCTGGCCGGCCGAGGCGACGTTGACGATGCGCGCCGGAGCGCTGGCCTTCAGCAGCGGCAGAAGCTCCGAGGTCAGCAGGAAACCGGCGAGATAGTTGACGGCGAAGCGCAGTTCGTAGCCATCGGCACTGACCTGCCGTTTGGCGCCTGCCGTGCCGATGCCGGCATTGTTGATGAGGATATCGAGCCGGTTCGTCCGGGCACGTACCGCCTCGGCGAGGTGGCGAATTTCGGCCAGCGAAGCAAGGTCGGCCGCGAGGAATTCGGCCTTGCCGCCGGCGACTTCGATCTCGGCGACCGCTGCCTTGCCGCGCGCCGCGTCGCGGCCATGCGCCAGCACCCGGGCGCCGGCGGCACCCAGCCGTTGCGCGACGACGCGGCCGACGCCGTCGGTCGAGCCGGTGATGAGGATTGTCTTGTCTTTCAGGTCCATGTCCAGAGCCTCCTGTCTGCTGCTCTGAACGCAAGATGGGACGTCTGGCCGATCTCAAACAGTTCAAACTTTATCCTGGTATCAATACTGCTATAATAAGAAGCATGGATGCTCCCTCCCATTCCGCTGAAGACAGCCGCCGGCGCGAGCTTGGGGCTTTCCTGCGCTCGCGGCGCGAAAGGCTGACACCCTCGGCGACCGGCATCTCGACCGGCCTCAGGCGTCGCACGCCGGGCCTGCGCCGCGAAGAGGTGGCGATGATCGCCGGCGTCGGCACCACCTGGTACACCTGGCTGGAACAGGGCAGGGACGTGCGCCCGTCCGTGGAGGTGCTGACGGCGTTAAGCGAGGCGCTGCGCCTCGACGCCGTCGAGAGGCGGCACCTGTTCATCCTTGCCGGGCGTCAGCAGCCGGAGCGCCGCATCGCCGCGCCGGAAAAGGCCGATGGTCCCTTGCTGCACATGTTGCAAAGCCTCGTCCTGCAACCCGCCTACGTCGTTGGCCGACGCTGGGACGTGCTGGCCTGGAATGACGCGGCCGTGGCGGTGTTCGGCGACTATGGCCTTCTCGAGGGTGACGCCCGCAACATCGTCCACATGGTGTTCACCAGCCCGCACCACCGCCGTTTGCTGGTCGACTGGGAAGAACTCGCCCGCGTGGTGCTCGCGTCGTTTCGCGCGGAGAGCGCCAAATATGTCGGTGATCCCGATTTCGACCGGCTGATCGCGCTTATGATGCGCTCGAGCCCCGAGTTCCGTGACTGGTGGCCCCTGAGGGACGTGGCACGAAGACTGACCGGGCTGAAGCACCTGCGGCACCCCGTTGCGGGTGCGATGACATTCGAGCATATGAGCCTGTCGATCGACGATGGTTCTGACATGAGGCTGGTCGTCTACACGCCGCTCGCCGAGCAGAACTCGATTGCCAAGCTGCAATCCTTGCTGGACGCGCTTCCGGCCGAGCGGCGTAGCGCCTGAGCCGGCGGGGGTCAGCCCTTCGGCTTCAGCCCATCCAGGAACAACTGCTCCAGGAATCTTGCCGCGTCCTCGAAGCGCCCGTCGCCGCCACGGTTCGGTCCCAGCACGGCGCGCACCTGGACGTCGAAATCGGCGTAGTGCTGCGTCGTCGCCCAGATCGAGAAGATCAGGTGCCAGGGGTCGGTGCGGGCGATCTTGCCGGCGCGCATCCAGCCCTTGATGACGGTGGCCTTCTCGTCGACCAGCGTCTTCAGATCGCCAGCCAGCAGCGGCATGATGCGCGGCGCGCCTTGCAGGATTTCGTTGGCGAACAGCCGGCTCTCGCGCGGGAAATCGCGCGCCATTTCGAGCTTTCGCCTGATGTAGCTCCTGAGCTCGGTCAGGGGATCGCCGATGTCGTCGAGTTCGCGCAGCGGCGCAAGCCAGGTGTCGAGCAGGCGCAGCATCAAGGTCTCGTGAATGTCCTCCTTGCGGCGGAAGTAATAGAGCAGGTTCGGTTTCGACATGCCGGCGGCTTCGGCGATCTGGTCGATGGTCGAGCCGCGGAAGCCATGGGTGGAGAACACTTCGAGCGCGGCCTCGAGGATGAGTTCGCGCTTTTCCTGCTGGATGCGGGTGCGGCGAGGGACTTCCGTGCCGGTGTTCACCGTTGCGAACCCTCATGTTGGCGGTCATCTGGACCAATTCTCTGGACCAGTTTTTCCCTAGGCTGTGGAACGCACTTCAGGAGCCGCATTTCCGCTAGTAATCCCTTGACCGCCGACAGGGCGGTGCTAACGTTTGTCCAATCGGTCAAAAATTTGCGTAGCATGAAAACGGCGCAAAGACCAAGCGTTGGACGCACCGAAACAGGTTACAAGGGGAAGTCTTGGTCATGTCCAACCGGCTGAAAGTCACGCCGAACGATCTCAGTGCATTCTGGATGCCGTTCACGGCAAACCGGCAGTTCAAGCAGGCGCCACGCATGTTCGTGTCCGCCAAGGACATGCACTACACGACCAGCGATGGCCGCAAGGTGCTCGACGGCACCGCCGGTCTGTGGTGCGTCAACGCCGGCCACTGCCGGCCGAAGATCACCGAAGCGATCCAGCACCAGGCCGCCGAACTCGACTACGCGCCGGCCTTCCAGATGGGCCATCCCATCGTGTTCGAGCTGGCCAACCGCCTGGTCGACATCGCGCCCAAGGGCATGGACCATGTCTTCTTCACCAATTCGGGTTCGGAATCGGTCGAGACGGCGCTGAAGATGGCGATCGCCTATCATCGCATGAAGGGCGAGGGTGCCCGTACCCGTCTGATCGGCCGCGAACGCGGCTATCACGGCGTCAATTTCGGCGGCATCTCGGTCGGCGGCATCGTCTCCAACCGCAAGATGTTCGGCACGCTGCTCGGCGGCGTCGACCATATGCCGCATACGCATCTGCCGGAAAAGAACGCCTTCTCGAAGGGTGTGCCGGAATATGGCGCGGAGCTTGCCAACGAACTGGAGCGCATCGTTACCCTGCATGACGCCTCGACCATCGCGGCGGTCATCGTCGAGCCGGTCGCCGGCTCCACCGGCGTCATCCTGCCGCCCAAGGGCTATCTGCAGAAGCTGCGTGAAATCTGCACCAAGCACGGCATCCTTTTGATCTTCGACGAGGTCATCACCGGCTTCGGCCGTCTCGGCGCGCCGTTCGCGGCCGACTATTTCGGCGTCACGCCCGACATCATGACCACGGCCAAGGGCGTCTCCAACGGCGTCATCCCGATGGGCGCGGTGTTCGTGAAGAAGGAAATCCACGACGCCTTCATGACTGGTCCCGAGCATATGATTGAGTTCTTCCACGGCTACACCTATTCGGGCAATCCGATCGCCTGCGCCGCGGCCTTGGGCACCCTCGACACCTACAAGGAAGAGGGCCTGCTCACCCGTGGCGAGGAACTGGCGCCCTATTGGGAGGACGCGCTGCACTCGCTGAAAGGCGAGCCGCATGTCATCGACATCCGCAACATCGGCCTGATCGGCGCGATCGAACTGGCGCCGATCGCCGGCAGCCCGACCAAGCGGGCCTTCTCGGCCTTCGTCAAGGCGTTCGAGCGCGGCGCGCTGATCCGCACCACCGGCGACATCATCGCGCTGTCGCCGCCGCTGATCATCACCAAGGGCCAGATCAACGAACTGATCGACCATGTGCGTGAAGTGCTAAGGTCGATCGACTAGCCTAGTCTATAGTCGGACGGCGTTGGGAACCGCCGTCCGATTTTTGAATGAAATGGAAGGACCTTGAATGGCCGCACCCGGCGAGAATCTGCGAATCAATTCAGACCGTTTGTGGGATTCGATAATGGAAATGGCGAAGATCGGCCCTGGCATTGCCGGCGGCAACAATCGCCAGACCGTGACCGACGAAGACGGCGAGGGCCGGCATCTGTTCAAGCGCTGGTGCGATGACGCCGGGCTCGAAATGGGTGTCGACGAGATGGGCACGATGTTTGCCCGCCGCGAAGGCAGCGACCCCAGCCTGCCGCCGGTCTATGTCGGCAGCCATCTCGATACGCAGCCGACCGGCGGCAAATATGATGGCGTGCTGGGCGTCCTCGGCGGCCTGGAGATCGTGCGCTCGCTCAACGATCTCGGCATCAAGACGAAACACCCGATCGTCGTCACCAACTGGACCAACGAGGAAGGCGCGCGCTTTGCCCCGGCGATGATGGCGTCGGGCGTATTCGCCGGCGTGCTCGACCAGGCAGACGTCTATGAGCACACGGACAAGAACGGCAAGAAATTCGGCGAGGAACTGGAGCGCATCGGCTGGAAGGGCACCGAGAAGGTCGGCGATCGCAAGATCCACGCCTTCTTCGAACTGCATATCGAACAGGGGCCGATCCTCGAGGACGAAGACATCGACATTGGCGTCGTCACCCATGGCCAGGGCCTGAAATGGCTGCAGGTGACGCTGACCGGCAAGGAAGCCCATACCGGCTCGACGCCGATGCCGAAGCGCCGCAATGCCGGTCTCGGCATGGCGCGCGTGATCGAACTGGTGCATGAGATCGCCATGGACTACCAGCCGGATGCCGTCGGCGCGGTCGGCCACATGGAAGCCTATCCCAATTCGCGCAACATCATCGCCGGCCGCACCGTCTTCACCATCGACATCCGCTCGCCCGAGAAGGAAGTGCTCGACGCCATGGATGCGCGCGTCCGCGAAGGCATCGACACGATCTGCGAGGCGCTCGACATCCAGTACAAGGTCGAGCAGGTCGGCCATTTCGATCCGGTCACCTTCGATGCCGGCTGCGTGAAGGCCATCCGCGATGCCGCCGATCGGCTCGGCTATACGCACCGCAACATCGTCTCCGGTGCAGGCCACGACGCCTGCTGGATCAACCGCGTCGCGCCGACCGCCATGGTGATGTGCCCGTGCGTCGACGGGTTGTCGCACAACGAGGCCGAGGAAATCACCAAGGAATGGGCCGGCGCCGGCGCCGACGTCCTGTTCCACGCGGTGGTGGAGACCGCCGTCATCGTGGAGTGAGCCTAGAGATTCCAAACGCCGCTCGCAAAGAAGCGCGAAGAGAACAAGGGAACAAGAAAATGACCAAAGTCATCAAGAACGGCACCGTCGTCACCGCCGACCGAACGTGGAAGGCGGATGTGCTAGTCAAGCACGGCAAGATCGTCGCCATAGGCTCCGACCTGCATGGCGACCATGAGTACGACGCCACCGGCTGCTATGTCATGCCGGGCGGCATCGACCCGCACACCCATCTCGAAATGCCGTTCATGGGCACCTATTCGGCCGACGATTTCGAATCCGGCACGCGGGCAGCCCTTGCCGGCGGCACCACCATGGTGGTCGATTTCTGCCTGCCGGCGCCGCAGCAGTCACTGCTCGAAGCCTTGCAGATGTGGGACAACAAGACGTCGAAAGCTGCCTGCGACTATTCCTTCCACATGGCGGTCACCTGGTGGGGCAAGCAGGTGTTCGACGAGATGGCCACCGTCGTCGACAAGGGCATCACCTCGTTCAAGCACTTCATGGCCTACAAGGGCGCGCTGATGGTGGACGACGACGAGATGTATGCGTCGTTCCAGCGCTGCGCCGACCTTGGCGCGCTGCCGCTGGTGCATGCCGAGAATGGCGACGTGGTTGCCGCACTTTCGCAGAAACTGCTCGCCGCCGGCAACAATGGCCCGGAGGGCCATGCCTATTCGCGGCCGCCGGAAGTGGAAGGCGAGGCGACAAATCGCGCCATCATGATCGCCGACATGGCCGGCGTGCCGCTCTATGTCGTGCATGTCTCCTGCGAGCAGGCGCATGAGGCCATTCGGCGGGCGCGCCAGAAAGGCATGCGCGTGTTCGGCGAGCCGCTGATCCAGCATCTGACGCTGGACGAGAGCGAGTATTTCGACAAGGACTGGGACCATGCGGCGCGCCGCGTGATGAGCCCGCCCTTCCGCAACAGACTTCACCAGGATTCGCTGTGGGCAGGCCTGCAGGCCGGGTCGCTGCAGGTGGTGGCGACCGACCATTGCGCCTTCACCACCAAGCAGAAGCGCTTCGGCGTCGGCGATTTCACCAAGATCCCCAACGGCACAGGCGGCCTCGAAGACCGTTTGCCGGTGCTGTGGACCAAGGGCGTCAACACCGGGCGGCTGACGATGAACGAGTTCGTCGCTGTGACCTCGACCAACATCGCCAAGATCCTCAACATGTATCCGAAGAAGGGCGCCATCGTCGAAGGGGCTGATGCCGACATCATCGTCTGGGATCCGAAGCGCAAGAAGACGATTTCGGCCAAGAAGCAGCAGTCGGTGATCGACTACAATGTGTTTGAGGGCGTCGAGGTGACCGGCCTGCCGCGCTTCGTCTTCTCGCGCGGCGAATTGTCGATCGAGGAGGCCGAGGTGAAGGCAAAGCCCGGCCACGGCCAGTTCGTCGGCCGCGAGCCGAACGCCGCGGTCAACCGGGCCCTGTCGACGTGGAAAGAGATCACAGCGCCGCGCAAGGTGGAACGCACGGGCATCCCGGCGACGGGGGTTTAGGCTTGGCGCGTTCGGCCGCGCTCATCGCGATGGTCTTGGCGGCGCTTGCCGGTGGCCCGGCGACCGCGGCTGGCGTGCTGGCTGGCTCCTGGGGCAATGATGTCGGCTGTGCCGGCATCAAGGCCGGTTACCAGAACAGTGATGCCTATATCCTGTTGACCGCGGAAGGCATCGAGACCTATGGCAGCGGTTGCCGGTTCGAGCAGCAATTGACCCCGGTGCCGGGTCCGCAATCGCTGCGTTCGACCTGTTCCGCCGAAGGCGAGGCGGGAACGGCGATCGAAACAATCGTGGTCACCAACGAGGGTGCGGATGGCTTCTTCGTCACCATTCCCGGTCTTGAGGAACTGGGGCCGCTGCGGTCATGTTCGTGATGTTATGAGCACTGGGATCTGGGGGATGAGCATGCGCGGTTTCGGTTTGTCTGTTGCGATGACGCTCGTGCTGGCGGCGGGACAAGCTTCCGCGGCAAGCATTGATCTGTCGGAACCCTATGGCGACAAATATGGCTGCATCAACCGCAATGGCCAGGAAGTCGCCGCCGACAAGATGCTGCTTTTGACCGACAAGGAATTGATTACCGCCGCCAGCGCCTGCACATTCACGAAGACGCAAGCGCAGGCTGACGGATCGCTGGTGGTGACGGCGACATGCGAGGCGGAAGGCGAAGAGGGACAGGAGCCGACCAATTTCACCATCAAGCGCAGCGCCAAGAACACCAGGAAGCTGACGATCACGGATGCGGACGGCAATGTGATGGGGGAAGTCTCGCGGTGCAAATGACGGCGATCCCGTCGAGCTCAGGCGACCAGCGCATCCAGTTCCGGCAGCAGGACGACACTCTCCTGTTCGTTTGGGTCGGTGCGCGCAATGACGGCCGAGGACGGGGCGTTACTCAGATTGGCCGGCAGGTGCGGCACGCCGGCCGGAATGTAGAAGAGGTCGCCGGCCTTGACGACGATGTGGTGTTCGAGCCGGTCGCCATACCAGGTATGGACCTCGCCGGAGAGCACGTAGATCGCCGTTTCATGGTTCTCGTGCAGATGCGCCTTGGCACGGGCGCCGGGCGGCATGGTGAGCACGTGCATGCAGATGCCGGAGGAGCCGACCGACTCCGTGGCGATGCCGGAGAAATAGGTCAGTCCCTGCTTGCCTTCATAAGTGCTTTCAGGGCGGATAAGATGACAAGTGGGTTTGGGCGACATCGGGGAAACTCCGGGCGTCGATTTGCGTGGAACAGGGCCAATGGGACAGGGCGAGTGGAAAACAACATCGCGATAAAAGCAATCGGATTCCGGCCGACGCCCCTTTGGCGGGAACAGGCAGGCAGCGGCCGATGACAGGGATTTCGCCAGCCGTTGTCGCGGCAAGCAAACTTGGCCTCACCTTCCAGACCAATGACGGCCCCGTCCAGGCACTGTCCAATGTCGACCTGACGATCGGCAAGGGGGAGTTCGTCTCCTTCATCGGACCGTCGGGCTGCGGCAAGACCACGCTGCTGCGCGTCATCGCCGATCTGGAGAAACCGACATCAGGCACGATCTCGGTCAACGGCATGACGGCGGAGCAGGCGCGCGGGAAACGCGCCTATGGCTATGTCTTCCAGGCAGCCGCCCTGTTTCCGTGGCGCACCATCGAGCGCAATGTCGCGCTGCCGCTGGAGATCATGGGCCTGTCGAAGGCGGAGCAGGCGGAACGCATCAAGCGCACGCTCGATCTCGTCAACCTCTCGGGCTTCGAGAAGAAATACCCCTGGCAGCTTTCCGGCGGCATGCAGCAGCGCGCCTCGATCGCCCGAGCGCTGGCCTTCGACGCCGACCTGCTGCTAATGGACGAACCGTTCGGCGCGCTGGACGAGATCGTGCGCGACCACCTCAACGAGCAATTGCTGGAGTTGTGGGGGCGGACCAACAAGACCATCTGCTTCGTCACCCACTCCATTCCGGAAGCGGTCTATCTGTCGACGCGCATCGTCGTCATGTCGCCGCGCCCGGGCCGCGTCAGCGATGTCATCGAATCGACGCTGCCCAAGGAGCGGCCGCTCGACATCCGCGAGACGCCGGAGTTTTTGGCGATAGCTGCCCGCGTGCGCGATGGGTTGAGGGCAGGGCACAGCTATGATGATTGAGCGGCCTGGCAAGCAAGCGGCCCCCTACGCTTTCGTCATCCTAGGGCGGAGCAGGCGCGAAGCAGCCTGCGTAGACCCTAGGATCCATGCCGTGACGTCGGTCGGAGAGCGCAAACGGCTGAGAATACCCGCCAAGCAGCGCGAGACGCAGGCAGCCATGTTCCGCACCGCTGCGGAGCGTCGAGGTAACGGCATGGATCCTAGGGTCTGCGCCGCGTCGCTTCGCTCCTTGCTCCGCCCTAGGATGACGAAGAGAACGAACGTCGCGGCAGCGAAAACGAAGGCACCCGGCCTTCGCTTCGCTCCGGCCACCCTCTCCCCGGCGGGGAGAGGAGAAGGGCAGTTCTAGATGGATAGCTTCCGCGACAAGCTCGTCCCCGTGACCTCCATCCTCGCCGGCGTCGTCGTGCTCTGGTATGTCTTCGCCGTCATCCTCAATGCGCCGTTCCAGCGCGATCTCGACACCCGGGCCAACGAAACGCCCGGCGCCGTCGAGTTCATCGGCAAGACGCTGGCGCAGCCGAAGCCGACGCTGCCGGCGCCGCATCAGGTGGCGGTGAACTTCTTCGAGAACACGTTTCTGCGGCCCATCACCTCGAGCCGCAGCCTCGTCTACAATGCCTGGGTGACGCTGTCGTCGACGCTGCTCGGCTTTGCCTTCGGCACCGCGCTCGGCATCATCATCGCCGTCGGCATCGTGCATGTGGCGACGCTCGACCGCAGCCTGATGCCGTGGATCATCGCCTCGCAGACCATTCCGATCCTGGCGGTGGCGCCGATGATCATTGTTGTGTTGGCGGCGATCGGCATCACCGGGCTGATCCCGAAGGCGATGATCTCGACCTATCTGTCGTTCTTCCCGGTGACGGTCGGCATGGTGAAGGGGCTGCGCTCGCCCGAGATCATGCATCTCGACCTGATGCACACCTACAATGCCAGTGCCTCGCAGACCTTCTGGAAGCTGCGCGTGCCGGCCTCGGTGCCGTTCCTGTTCACCTCGATGAAGGTGGCGGTGGCGGCAAGCCTGGTCGGTGCCATCGTCGGCGAACTGCCAACCGGTGCTGTCGCCGGCATCGGCGCCAAGCTGCTTGCCGGCGCCTATTACAGCCAGTCCATCGACATCTGGTCGGCGCTGGTCGCCGGTTCGATCGTGGCGGCACTGCTGGTCATGGTGGTCGGCATTGCCGGGCGCATCGTCGATCGCGCCATGGGCGGGAGGCCGGCATGAACTGGCTGAAACCTTCGTGGCAAGCCGTGCTGGCGATCGTGTTGTGCGTGATCGCAATCGCGCTCGGCGCGATGTCGAAGCCGGAAGCGGCAGCGCTCGCGGACCCGACCGCCAGCATCAGCTATCCCTATCTCGGAACCAAGGGCCTGATGCTCGGCCTGGTGATCGTGGCGGCGCTGGTTTCGATGCTCAGGATTCCTTCGCTTGTGGAGGCCGTCGTGTTGTTTGTCGGCGCCCATCTCGTTGCCTGGCTGCTGATCTCGGGCATTGCGGGGTTCGAGGGCACGGCATTGGCGCCGTACTTCCTGCTGCTTACCGCCGCTTGGCTCCTTGGCTGGCGCTGCGTGGCGGTGCTGTCGGGGCTTCGCCCGATGGCGAACTCGGCCCGCAACGCGCTGCGCCTGGTCATCCCCGCCATCTTCGGCGCCTGGATCCTGATCATCTGGGAAGCGGTGACGCGCGGCGCCGGCATCCCCTTCATCCTGTTGCCGCCGCCAAGCGCCATCGGCGCGCGCATCGCCGGTTCGCTTCCGGTGCTCGGCGCCGATGTGCGCCAGACCATCTTCAAGGCGGTGATCTTCGGCTATGTCGTCGGCAGCGGCGCCGGCTTCATCACCGCCATCCTCGCCGACCGCGTGCCGTTCCTGCGGCGTGGGCTTTTGCCGATCGGCAACATGGTCTCGGCGCTGCCGATCATCGGCGTGGCGCCCATCATGGTCATGTGGTTCGGCTTCGACTGGCAGTCCAAGGCGGCGGTCGTCATCATCATGACGTTCTTCCCGATGCTGGTGAACACGGTCGCCGGGCTCGCCGCATCAGGCCATATGGAGCGCGACCTGATGCGCACCTACGCGTCGGGCTATTGGCCGACACTGATCAAGCTCAGGCTGCCGGCCGCCGCTCCCTTCATCTTCAACGCGCTGAAGATCAACTCGACGCTGGCGCTGATCGGCGCCATCGTCGCCGAGTTCTTTGGCACGCCCGTCGTCGGCATGGGCTTCCGCATCTCGACCGAGGTCGGGCGGATGAACATCGACATGGTCTGGGCCGAAATCGCAGTTGCAGCACTTGCGGGTTCGGTCTTTTATGGCGTGGTCGCTCTTGTCGAAAGAGCCGTCACGTTTTGGCATCCCTCTGTCCGTGGTGGATAGGGGCGGTGGGTTTAAGGGTGCTAACTTCAGAGGGTAAAAACATGAAAAGACTTGTCATTCCAGTTCTGGCCGGCGCGATGTCGCTCGCCGCCTTCCAGGCAATGGCCGCCGACAAGGTGACGTTGCAGCTGAAATGGGTCACGCAGGCCCAGTTTGCGGGCTACTATGTCGCCAAGGCCAAGGGTTTCTATGAAGCAGAAGGCCTCGACGTCGACATCAAGCCGGGTGGCCCCGATATCGCGCCCGAGCAGGTGATCGCCGGCGGCGGCGCCGATGTCATCGTCGACTGGATGGGCGGTGCGCTCGCCGCGCGCGAAAAGGGCGTGCCGCTGGTCAACATCGCCCAGCCCTTCAAGAAGGCCGGCATGGAGCTGGTCTGCCCGAAGGACGGGCCGATCAAGACCGAGGCCGACTTCAAGGGCCATACGCTGGGCGTCTGGTTCTTCGGCAATGAATATCCGTTCTATGCCTGGATGAACAAGCTCGGCCTCAAGACCGATGGCGGCAAGGACGGCGTCACCGTCCTCAAGCAGAGCTTTGACGTGCAGCCGCTGATCCAGAAGCAGGCGGATTGCATCTCGGTCATGACCTACAACGAGTACTGGCAGCTGATCGACGCCGGCTACAAGCCGGAACAGCTGACCGTTTTCAACTATTCGGCGATGGGCAACGACCTGCTCGAGGACGGGCTCTATGCGTCGGAAGACAAGCTCAAGGATCCGGCTTTCGCAGACAAGATGGTGCGTTTCGTGCGCGCCTCGATGAAGGGCTGGAAATACGCCGTCGACAACAATGATGAGGCGGCAGGCATCGTCATGGATGGCGGCGGCCAGGACGAGAACCACCAGAAGCGCATGATGAGCGAAGTCGCCAAGCTGATCGACAATGCCGACGGCAAGCTCGATCCGGCGACCTACGAGCGCACCGCCAAGGCGCTGCTCGACCAGAAGATCATCACCAAGGAGCCGAAAGGCGCCTACACGACCGCGATCACCGACAAGGCGATCAAGTAACCCTGCAGAGCGTGATCCCGCAAAGGTCATGCTCAAATGTAAAATGGAGCGGCGCCCTCAGAGGCGCCGTTCCTTTATGGTGTTCATGACGAAGCTGGTCTCGATCGAGGCGACGCATTTCAGCCGCGCGATCTTTTCCTTGATGAAGCGCTCGTACTGTTCGAGGCTGCCGGTCACCACCTTCAGCACATAGTCGCGCGAACCGGTGACAAGGTGGCATTCCAGCACCTCTTCCCAGCCGCGGATCGCCTCTTCGAACATGACGATCTCGTCCTCGTTCTGCCGGCTGAGCCGAATTGTGGCGATGGCGACCATACTCCAGCCGAAGACGGCGGGATCGACCAGCGTGGTGTAACCCTTGATCACACCCGTCTCCTCCAGCCGCCGCACGCGCCTCAGGCAAGGCGATGGCGACAGGCCGATGCGCTCGGCGAGGTCGTTGTTGGTGATGCGGGCGTCGGCCCGCAGTTCGCGCAGAATCCTGAGGTCGAAATCATCGGCTATCTTCTGCTGCATTTTTGCTCTCTTTAGGCAGTTTGTTGCCGGCATGCAGCCATGTGAGCCCGAGAATAGCAAGGACTGGCTGATCGGGATCGCATAAATTGCGGGGCGACATCCCTCGAAAGCAGGAAAAGCCATGACCGCGCCACGCCCGTCGAAAACCCATATCGGCAACCACAAGCTCCATCCGGAGACGCTGATGCTGAGCTATGGTTTCGATCCGCAGCTGTCGGAAGGCGCGGTCAAGCCACCGGTGTTCCTGACCTCGACCTTCGTGTTCAAATCGGCGGAAGAGGGGCGCGACTTCTTCGACTACACGTCCGGCCGCAAGGAACCGCCGAGCGGCACGGCGTCGGGTCTCGTCTATTCGCGCTTCAACCATCCCAACAGCGAGATCGTCGAGGACCGGCTAGCGATCTATGAAGGGACGGACGCCTGTATCCTGTTTTCCTCCGGCATGTCGGCGATCGCGACGACACTGCTCGCCTATGCCCGTCCGGGCGATGTCATCCTGCATTCGCAGCCGCTCTATGGCGGCACCGAGACGCTTTTGACGCGCACGCTGTCCGGCTTCGGCATCGGCGCCGTCGGTTTCGCCGATGGTGTCGACGAGAAGGCGGTTCGGGCAGCCGCCGATGCCGCGGTGGCGAAAAGGCGTGTTTCAGTCATCCTGATCGAGACGCCGTCCAATCCGACCAACAGCCTGGTCGATATCGCGCTGATGCGGACGATCGCTGATGAGATTGGGGCGAGCCAAGGGTCAACACCGATCATCGTCTGCGACAACACGCTGCTCGGCCCGGTGTTTCAGCGGCCGATCGAGCATGGGGCCGATGTCTCCGTCTATTCGCTGACCAAATATGTCGGCGGCCATTCCGACCTGATCGCGGGTGCGGCCATGGGCAGCAAGGCGGTCACTAAGCCGATCAAGGCGCTGCGCGGCGCGATCGGCACGCAACTCGACCCGCATTCCTGCTGGATGCTCGGCCGTTCGCTGGAGACACTGTCGATCCGCATGGAGCGGGCCAACGACAATGCGCGCCTGGTCGCCGAATTCCTGCGCGATCATGCCAAGGTCGAGAAGGTGCATTATCTGCCGTTCCTGGGCGAGGATACGCCGGCGGGGCGCGCCTATGTGAGGCAATGCAGCGGCGCCGGCTCGACTTTCTCCTTCAACATCAAAGGTGGAGAGAAGGCGGCTTTCGCGTTTCTCAACGCCCTGCAGATCTTCAAGCTGGCGGTAAGTCTCGGCGGCACCGAGTCGCTCGCCAGCCATCCGGCCGCCATGACCCATTCCGGCATTCCCTTGGACGTGCGCCAGCGCATCGGTGTGCTGGAGAACACGGTCAGGCTGTCGATCGGTGTCGAGCATCCGGACGATCTGATCGCGGACCTGACGCAGGCGCTGGCGTCGGTCTGATTTCTCTCTCGGGACGCCGGAAGGGGCGGCCGATCGCCCTTTCTTCACAAATTCGTGTTCAGGGAAACATTGCGTCGCCCAGCCGTTGCAGTTGAGGCATGCGCGCGCCGGGGGAGCAGCGACGCATGCGGCAGCCAATCGGAGGTTCTTCATGCGCACATATTCTTTCCTGCCGGTGCTTTCGGCGCTGGCCGTTTCGACCGCGTTCCTGCTCGCTTCGCCAGCAATGGCCGAGGTGGTGAAGTACAAGGCAACGCTCGATGGCGGCCAGCAGAACCCGCCCGTCACCACCAAGGGCAAAGGCACCGCCACGCTCACCTTCGACACCACCAAGAAGAAACTCAGTTGGAACGTCAAATATTCCGGCCTTAGCGGACCGGCGACGGCAGCGCATATTCACGGCCCGGCTGCGATGGGTGCGAATGCTGATCCGGTCATCCCGTTCAAAGGCAAGCTCAAGAGCCCGATCAAGGGTTCAGCAACGCTGACGGACGCGCAGGCCGCCGACCTGGCGGCGGGCAACTATTATGTCAACGTCCACACCGCCGCCAACAAAGATGGCGAGATCCGCGGCCAGATCGAGGCGGCAAAGTAGCGGAAATCGCTTAAAAAGGGGCGGGCGACCGCCCCTTTTTTGGATCACGCCTTGTCGCGGATCTGCGTCATCGTGCGGGTTGGCGTGATCGCTTCGGGGTCGAGCCTGATTTCGACGATGGCCGGCTTGCCGCTGGCGCGGGCTCGCACGAAGGCCGGCGCGAAATCCGCCGTCTTCTCGACCGTCTCGCCATGGCCGCCATAGGCGCGTGCCAGCGACGCGAAGTCGGGATTCCTGAGATCGGTGGCGACGACGCGGCCGGGATATTCGCGTTCCTGATGCATGCGGATGGTGCCGTAAATGCCGTTGTTGACGACGATCACGATAATCGGCAGGTCATATTGCACGGCGGTGGCGAACTCCTGGCCGTTCATCAGGAAGCAGCCGTCGCCGGCAAAGGCGATAACGGTGCGATCCGGATAAAGCGCCTTGGCGGCGACCGCGGCCGGGGTGCCGTAGCCCATCGAGCCGGAGGTCGGCGCCGCCTGCGTGCCGAAACGGCGAAAGCGGTGGAAACGATGCACCCAGGTGGCGTAGTTGCCGGCGCCGTTGGCGAATATGGCGTCGTGCGGCAACTCCTGTTCCAGATAGGTCATGATCGGACCCATCTGCACGTCGCCCGGACCCGTCTGCGGCGGCGTCGACCATTCGAGATAGGCGGCATGTGCCTTGGCTGTCTCGGCTGACCAGGATGGCGTGCCGGCGGGCTTGCGCTCGGCAAAGGCCTCGACGAAGGCGGCGGGCGAGGCGTTGATCGCCAGCGTCGGCCGGTAGACGCGGCCGAGCTCGCCGGCGTCGGCGTGGACGTGCACCAGCGCCTGGTCGGGGTAGGGGCTTTTCAGCAGCGTATAGTCGGAGGAGGGCATCTCGCCCATGCGCCCGCCGATCAACAGCACGACGTCGGCCGCCTTGATCTGCGCCGCCAGTTTGGGGTTGATGCCGATGCCCACGTCGCCGGCGTAGTTCGCGTGAAGATGGTCGAACAGCATCTGGCGGCGGAAAGAGCAGCCGACGGCAAGCGACCATGTCTCCGATATGGCGCGCATGCGCGCAACCGCTTCCTCATTCCAGCGTGTGCCGCCGAGGATGACGAATGGTCGCTTGGCGCCGTTGAGCAGCATTTCCAGCGCGTCGAGTTCGGCCCCGCCGGGATAGGTCTCGACAGGCGTGTGGGGGAGCGCTTCCGGAGCCTCGACCTCGCTGGTCAGCATGTCTTCGGGCAGCGAGATGACGACCGGGCCAGGCCGGCCCGACGTCGCGACCGCGAAGGCGCGGGTGACGAATTCGGGGATGCGCGAGGCGTCATCGATCTCGATCACCCATTTGGCTATGTCGCCGAAGAACTTCTTGTAGTCCACCTCCTGGAACGCCTCGCGTTCCTTGGCATGGCTGGCAACCTGGCCGATGAACAGGATGAGCGGCACCGAATCCTGCATGGCGATGTGGATGCCGGCGGACGCGTTGGTGGCGCCGGGGCCGCGGGTGACGAAACAGATGCCGGGCTTGCCGGTCAGCCGGCCCTGGCAGTCGGCCATCATCGCGGCACCCCCCTCCTGGCGGCAGACGATGGTGCGGATCGGTGAATCGTGCAGCGCGTCGAGCACCGCCAGATAGGATTCGCCGGGCACGCAGAAGATGCGGTCGGTGCCGTTCGCTTCCAGCGCATCGACGATCAGTTGTCCACCGGTCTTCATTTCGCTGATCTCTCCAGTTCGGCAAGGATTTCGTCGGTGTGTTCGCCCAGGCGCGGCGAGGGGCGCTCATAGACGAGCGGCGTGCCGGACATCACCATCGGCGCGCGCACCGAGGGCAGAAGATTGCCATGGCCGTCGTCGAGGCCGAGCCGCATACCGCGCGCGATCGTCTGCGGGTCGGCGAACATCTGGCCGATCGTGTTGATCGGGCTCGCCGGCACGCTTGCCGCTTCCAGCCTTGCCAGCAGCGGGTCGCGATCGAGCGTGCTCAAGGCCTCGACGATGCGTTCGCGCAGCTTCACCCGGTTGGCGACCCGGGCCGGATTGGTGGCGAAGTCGGGATTGGTCGACAGTTCATCCAGCCCGACCGCTGCACAGAATTTGGCGAACTGACCGTCATTGCCGACCGCAAGGATAATGTGGCCGTCCCGGACCGGCACCACCTCGTAAGGCGCGATGTTCATATGCGCGTTGCCCATCTGCACCGGCGACTTGCCGGAGACGAGATAGTTGAGGTTCTGGTTGCCGAGCGCCGAGATCTGCGTGTCGAACAGCGCCATGTCGATATGCTGGCCTTCGCCGGTCCGCTCGGCATGGCGCAACGCGGCCTGGATGGCGATGACCGAATAGAGCCCGGTGAAGATGTCGGAGATGGCGACGCCGGCCTTTTGCGGCTCGCGGCCCACCTCGCCGGTGATCGACATCATGCCGGCCATGGCCTGGATGATGAAGTCGTAGCCGGCGCGCGGCGCATAGGGCCCGTCCTGGCCGAAGCCGGTGATCGAGCAATAGACGAGGCGCGGGTTGATCTTGCGCAGGCTGTCATGGTCGAGCCCGTATTTCTTCAGGCCGCCGAGCTTGAAATTCTCGATCAGCACATCAGAGGTCGCGACCAGCCGGCGCACGGTCTCGGCGCCCTCCGGCGTCGAGAAATCGATAGCGATGGAGCGCTTGCCGCGGTTGCAGGAATGGTAATAGGCGGCCGACAGGTTCTCGCCGTCATGGCTCATGACGAAGGGCGGGCCCCATTTGCGGGTGTCGTCGCCACCATCGGGACTTTCGACCTTGATGACGTCGGCGCCGAGATCGGCAAGCAATTGCCCGGCCCATGGCCCGGCGAGGATGCGGGCGAGTTCGACGACGCGGACGCCTTTCAGGGGTGGTTCGGCCATAAATCACCGTGATTGCCGCAATCACCATGATTGCCGCCAAAGCAGAGCCTCTATCAAGCCCGGCATCGGCTGTCACGGCCCTTGCAATAGGCCAACGGGCCGGTTCGAAAAGGATGCAGGTCGCTATTTCAGCACGTTGTCGGCCCAGGTGGCGAAATCGTTCATGATGATGTCGCGGTTCACCTCGTTCAGGCTTTCGTGGCGGGTGTCGGCGTAAACCTTTGAAACGAGATTCGAAAAGCCCATCCCACGCATGCGATTGGCAAGGTGGATGATGCCCTTGCCATGGTCCGAAGCGGGATCTTTCTCGCCGCCGACGACGGCGATGGGAAGGCCGCGCCGGACGCCGGCGAAGGCGGCATCCTTGCCGCCGTTGATCGCCATCGAGACCACGTCGCGCCACATCGACACGGAGGCATCCCAGCCGCACAGCGGATCGGCGATGTATTTCGCCACCTCGGCCTCGTCGCGCGACAGCCAGTCGAACGGCGTGCGGTGATTGGGCACCGCCTTGCCCCAGGCCTGAAAGGTGAGTTTCGGCAGCAGGCGGGACGGGACGTCGGAGCCCAGCCGCATCCGCTCCCAGGCGAGAATGCCGAGCGCTACCTGCCCAAGCCGCCCTTGTGAGAAATTGCCGTTCCAGATCGCGGCGGCATGGATGCGCGGGGAGTGCTCCAAAAGGTAGTTCAGCGCCACCGACGCGCCCATCGAATGACCGAAAAGGATGACCGGCAGGTTCGGGCATTCGCCGGCGATGAGATCGTGGATGGCATTGACATCGGCGATCACCTTGGCCGGGCCATCCTCGTCGGCGAATTTGCCGAGCGGCGCATCGGAGGCCTTGGTCGCGCCATGGCCGCGATGGTCATGGACATAGACGTGGAAGCCCCGCGCGGAGAGAAAATCGGCAAAGCGGGCATAGCGCGCGGCGTGCTCGGCCAGGCCGTGGTTGATCTGGACGACCGCGCGCGGCTTGCCTTCAGCGCGGCTGACGAGGAGATTGAGATCGGCGCCGGTCGGTGAGCGGACCATGCGTTGCTGATTGAAAGGCATGGCCGCCCGCTCTCCCCCTCGTTTTTATCGTTGTTGGCTTTGTTTGCGCCGCCGCCGGTTACGCGTCAATCCACAGCAAATGCTTTTGCGCGACGATGTTTCTTGCGTTCGACCCGCAAAATATCGCAATTCTGACATGGAGACAGCTTCAGTCTGTCGCCCACTTCTCAGCCGGGGATTTCTCATGCGCATTGGTGTCGTTTTCGGATTGGCTATGCTGGCGGTATCGCTGGCCAATGCTGCGCATGCCGAAGTCAAGATGAGCGGCACCTTCGTTGCCGATGCGGCCTGTCCGGCAACGCAAGCCATCAAGAACGGCAAGAACCCCGGCAACGTCTCGACCGATGCCGGACAGAGCTACCAGCTGCTTGCCGGCAACAAGGACGCGCCGACGCATTATTTGATCCTGGTGCCGGGCGCCGATCCGGAACGCCGCTGGGTGAAGGTCACTTGCGGCCATCTGGCGGGCAGCAGTGCCGCGACAGCGCCTGCGGCACCTGGCGGACAAGGCAAGCCGGCCGCCTCGGGGAAGCCCGAATATGTCTTCGCGCTGAGCTGGCAGCCGGCTTTTTGCGAGACCAAGTCGAGCAAGACCGAATGCAGGGCGCAGAACCCGAATGAGTTCGACGCCACCAACTTCACCTTGCATGGGCTGTGGCCGCAGCCGAACGGCAATTTCTATTGCCAGGTGGCGGCCAGCGACAAGGCCAACGACAATCCTGCTCACTGGAAGGATCTGCCGCCGGTCAATCTGGACGCCGGCACCCGTAAGGAGCTCGACCAGGTGATGCCGGGCACGGCCTCCCAGCTGGAACGGCATGAATGGATCAAGCACGGCACCTGCTACGGCAAGAACCAGCAGGAATACTTCTCCGACGCGCTCGGCCTGATGCGACAGGTGAATGCCTCGCCGGTGCGCGAGCTCTTCGCCAAGACCATTGGCGGCAAGCTGACGGCGGACCAGATCCGTGGCGCCTTCGACCAGGCCTTCGGCGCCGGGGCCGGGGATCGCGTGCGGGTGTCCTGCGTCATCGATCCGTCCAACGGCCGGCGGCTGATCGGTGAATTGACGCTCGGCCTTGCCGGCCCGATCAGCCCGAGCAGTTCGCTCAAGGACCTGTTGCTGGCTTCCGTACCGACCAACAAGGCCGGTTGCCCGATAGGCACCGTCGACGCGATCGGGTTCCAGTAGCACAGGCGGCTGGCCGGCATTGCGCGACAGAGAAATCCTCGATCAGAACTGCGCCGACTTGGTCCAGGCGATGGCGGCGTCCGGCTCATGGCCGCCGGGCTCGCCGACGACGCGGTCGCGTCCGGTCGACTTCGCCTTGTAGAGGCGCTGGTCGGCGAGGGCGAACAGATCGGCAAGACAGCGCGTCGTTTCGCTGACGGTTGAAACGCCGGCGCTGACGGTCAGCTCGAAGCGGCTGGCCACGGGCGATGCCTTGACGGCGTAACGGATGCTTTCGCCAAACAGCCTGGCGACCGGATGCGGGCGCGAACTGAGGATGGCGAACTCCTCGCCGCCGATGCGAAACACCTGGTCTTCGGCGCTCGCCACCTCGCGGAGCAGGGCCGCGATCGCTTTCAGCACCTTGTCGCCTTCGGCATGGCCGAAACGGTCGTTGATCGACTTGAAATGGTCGACATCGATGATCAGCAGGCTGAGAGGCCTCGCCGTGCGCAGGCTGAGCTCGACGGCGGCTTCACCGTCGGCGTCGAAGCGGCCGCGATGCAGCAGGCCGGTCAGGCCGTCGCGGCCGACATGCTCGACCAGCGCTTCATAGCGCTCGCGATAGGTCAGCGTTTCGAAAATGTCGGTCAGCCCGCGCGGCAGCGCAATATCGCGGGCCTCGAACCATCTGAGGTAGGCCACGAGCATGCCGCTGAAGGCCAGCGCCGCCGCCATCTTGGCGAACCAGCCGCCGAAGAAGACAGCGGTCGGCGCGCCGGCGACGAAATGAAGCGCGGTGAAGAAGCCCGCCTGGTCGAAGGTCAGCACGCAGGCGACGCAGATCAGGATGCGCGCGAACTGCGCCTTGCGCAGGGTGCGCCCAAGTCTTTCATAGAGCAGGACGATCAGGATGGCGTCGATGAACAGGAGGGTCGTGCCCCACACCATCAACCAGCCCATCTCGTCGATGAAGCCGATATCGGGCAGCTTGCCGTCGGGGAGCGGCGCTATGGCGTGCAGGCGCAAGAGCAATACCAGCCCGATCATCACCGCATTGCCGAGCAGCAGGCCATAGATGGGCTGGCGCACGGTGGCGGCGTCCTCCTTGATGTAGAGCAGGAGCAGCATCACCAGCTTGCCCGAAAACAGCACCGCCGAGCCCGGCGAGACCAAGCCGAACGGCAGTGCGACATAAAAGACGCTGGCGAGATAGGTTTCCAGGAAATGCATGACGCCGAGCGCGCAGACGAAGACGCCGAGACCAATGCGCTTGCGGAAGCGGAACAGCGTCACCATGACGCTGAAGTAGACGACCGCTTCGGCAAGGAGCAGGAAACTGTTCAGCACTGCCGTCGATCCGCTTTCTCTACTGGAATCGCGGCCAGCCAGCGATTCCACCCCGATCCTGTTTTGACGCGGAAGAGTTAACCGGAGATTTCAACGCGGTTCGTGAGCGCGGAAAACTTCGGTAGTCAGCACACACTTGCCCGTGTGTTCAGCCTGATCCGGCAAAAGCGATTGCCGTTCGCCGCCGCATCGCCTACATAGCGGCCAACCTCCATTCAAATCGACAATTCAGTCAGTTTTTCAGGGAAAGCGCGCGTGGCACGCCAGTTCATCTATCACATGTCCGGCCTGTCGAAGGCCTATGGCACCAAGAAGGTGCTCGATAATGTTCATCTGTCCTTCTATCCGGACGCCAAGATAGGCATTCTCGGACCCAACGGTTCGGGTAAGTCGACCATCCTGCGCATCATGGCCGGGCTCGACAAGGAGTTTCAGGGCGAGGCATGGCTGGCCGAGGGCGCCACGGTCGGCTACCTGGCGCAGGAGCCGCAGCTCGACAACTCAAAGACCGTGCTTGAAAACGTCATGGACGGCGTCGGCAGGAAGACCGCCATCATCGAGCGCTATAACGAGCTGATGATGAATTATTCCGACGAGACGGCGGACGAGTCGGCCAAGCTGCAGGACGAGATGGACAGGCTCAACCTGTGGGATCTCGAGCAGCAGGTCGAGATGGCGATGGACGCGCTGCAGTGTCCGCCTGGCGATTCCGAAGTGACCAACCTGTCCGGCGGCGAGCGTCGCCGCGTGGCGCTCTGCCGGCTGCTTCTGGAACAGCCCGACCTGCTTTTGCTCGACGAACCGACCAACCATCTTGATGCCGAGACCACGGCGTGGCTGGAAAAGCACCTGCGCGACTATCCCGGCTCGGTGCTGATCATCACCCACGACCGCTACTTCCTCGACAATGTCACCGGGTGGATCCTCGAGCTCGACCGTGGCCGCGGCATTCCCTATGAGGGCAACTACACCAAATATCTCGATGCCAAGGCCAAGCGCCTGATCCAGGAAGGCCGCGAGGACGACGCCCGTCAGAAGTCGATCTGGCGCGAGCGCGAATGGATCCAGTCCTCGCCGAAGGCGCGCCAGACCAAGTCGAAGGCGCGTATCAAGGCCTACGAGGAACTGCTCGAGCAGTCGCAGAGCCGCAAGCCGACCGACACGCAGATCGTTATTCCGTCGAGCGAGCGTCTCGGCAATGTCGTCATCGAGGTCGAAGGCCTCAACAAGGGTTTTGGCGACGAGCTTCTGATCGAGAACCTGTCGTTCCGGCTGCCGCCGGGCGGCATTGTCGGCGTCATCGGCCCGAACGGCGCCGGCAAGACGACGCTGTTCAAGACCTTCACCGGCCAGGAAAAGCCGGATGCGGGCACCGTGCGCATCGGCGAGACGGTCAAGCTCGGTTACGTCGACCAGAGCCGCGACGCGCTCGATGCCAACAAGACCGTGTGGGAAGAAATCTCCGGCGGCGCCGAAATCATCAAGCTCGGCAAGCACGAGATCAACAGCCGCGCCTATTGCTCGTCCTTCAACTTCCGCGGCGGCGACCAGCAGCAGAAAGTCGGCAACCTTTCGGGCGGCCAGCGCAACCGCGTGCATCTGGCCAAGATGCTGAAGGGCGGCGGCAATGTCCTGCTGCTCGACGAACCGACCAACGACCTCGACACCGAAACTCTGGGAGCACTGGAAGACGCGCTCGAAGCCTATGCCGGCTGCGCCGTCATCATCAGCCACGATCGCATGTTCCTCGACCGCATGGCGACGCACATGCTGGCCTTCGAAGGCGACGCGCATGTAGAATGGTTCGAAGGCAATTTCGAGGAATATGAGAAGGACAAGCTGCGCCGCCTCGGTGCGGAAGCGGCAGCGCCGCACCGCATGATGCACAAGCGGCTGACGCGGTAGGGGATCACTAGGGCGGTGAATTCTCAAAGCCACATGAGGAGTTCAAATGGCTGATTGGTCCGCCGCCCAATATCTGAAGTTCGAGGATGAGCGCACGCGGCCGGCGCGCGATCTGGCCGCGCAAGTGCCGGTCGACTTCCCGCGCCGGGTCGTCGACATAGGCTGCGGGCCTGGCAATTCGACCGAGCTTCTGGTCGAGCGCTGGCCGGATGCGCAGGTGAGTGGCTTCGACACCTCTCCCGACATGATCGAGAAGGCGAGGGCACGCCTGCCCAATGTCAGTTTCGACCTGGCGGACGCGTCGACATGGCAGGCGGCCGAACCGGTCAATGTGATCTTCGCCAACGCGGTGTTCCAGTGGCTGCCCACGCATCCGGCGGTGTTCCAGCGGCTGATGGGCTTTCTGGCGCCTGGTGGCGCGCTGGCCGTCCAGATGCCGGACAACCTGCTTGAGCCTTCGCATCAAGCGATGCAGGAAACCGCCGCCGAAATGCCGTTCGCCGACAAGCTCAAGGGTGCGGCGCGCGGACCGTTGCCGCCGGTGTCGTTCTATTACGACCTGCTGTCGCCGCTCTCCGACCGGCTGGATATCTGGCATACGGCCTACAACCATCCCCTGGCCGACGCCGAGGCGATCGTCGAATGGGTGAGATCGACCGGGCTGAAGCCGTTCCTCGATCCGCTGGACGCCGACGAGCGCAAGATGTTCCTGGATGGTTACACGGCCAAGGTCAAACAGGCCTATCCCAGAATGGCGAACGGCAAGGTGCTGCTGCGCTTCCCGCGTATCTTCATTGTCGCCAAGCGGGCCGGCTAGATTATCCGCTTCGCCTGCGGTCGATTGCCGTGGCTTGAGCCGGTTTCGCCGTCATGCCCGATTCACCGCGTGGGGCCATGATGGCCGCACGGCAGGGGGAATGATGAGTTTGAAAAGATTGCTTTATGGCGGCGGCGTGTGCGCGGCCGCCCTCGTGGCGTTCTCGGTTTCGGCGCAAGCCAAGCGGGCGCGCTGCTTCACGTCGGATGATGGGTATTTCCCGTGCAGCTACCGCACGATCGATGATGCCGGCAGTTTCCGGATATCGGCGCCGGGTTACCCGACCTATGTGCTGGAGATCGACGGGCCGGGCTTTGCCTATGGCTATGTCAATCTCGGTCGCCGCAACGTGCCGCTGCCGGGGCAGTTCGTGCGCAGCCGTGACGACGGCGCCTGCTGGAACAACCCGCAGACCAACACCAAGCTGTGCGCCTGGTGAAATCCCGGTTCAAGTCCGCCTCAACATTTGGTTTAAGCCGGCGTAAACCGGCCGGATGAGAAAAGTGTTGCGCCGAAGCGTTTCGGCGCCCACATGAAGCCGCAACGCCTGCGGATGGGACGGACTGAAACATGCATCGCGTCATCATCAGCGGCATCGGCGCTGAAATTCCTGAAGCTGTCATCACGAATGAAGAACTGGTCGAGAGCTTCAACAGCTGGGTCGACACGGAGAATGCGCGCCGTCAGGGCACCGGAGAGGCGCTGCTGCAGAAATCCGACAGCGACTTCATCGTCCACGCCTCGGGCGTGAAATCCCGTCATGTCATCGAGCGCGAAGGCATTCTCGACCCGACCCGCATGACGCCGCGCATTCCCGCGCGACCCGACGATGCGCTGTCGCTGGAGGCCGAGTTCGGCATCGCCTCGGCCAGGAAGGCGCTCGACCATGCCGGACTTGAACCGTCCCAGATCGACCTGATCATCTGCTCGGCCTCTCACCACCAGCGGCCCTATCCGGCGATCGCAATCGAAATGCAGGAAGCGCTGGGCACCACCGGCGCCGGCTTCGACATGGGACTCGGCTGTTCGTCAGCGGCGGCCGCGCTTCACATGGCGGTCAATCTGGTGCGCTCGGGCGCGCACAAGCGCATCCTGGTGACCACGCCGGAAATCATCACCGGACATCTCAATTTCCGCGACCGGCAGACGCATTTCATCTTCGGCGACGCCTCGGTGTCGATAGTTGTGGAGGGGCTTGCCCAGGGCGACAAACGGCCGGGGCGCTTCGAGGTGCTGGACACGCGGCTGTGGACGCAGATGTCGAACAACATCCGTACCAATCTCGGCTACCACACCCGCACCGCCCAGGATGATCCCTACATGATCAATCTGGAAGGCAATCTGATCAAACAGGTCGGCAACAAGGTGTTCAAGGAAGTCACCGTCGCCGGCCAGAAATTCATCGTCGAATTCCTGGCCGAGCACGGACTGACGCCGCAGGCGATCAGGCGCTTCTGGCTGCATCAGGCCAATGCGCGGATGAATGCGATGATCCTGAAACTGTCGTTCGGCCACGATGTCGATAACGATCGCGCGCCGATGGTACTGGAGCGGCTGGGCAACACGGCGGGCGCCGGCGCCATCGTCGCGCTGTCGGAGAACCATACCGACATGAAACCCGGCGATTTCGGCTTGATCTGCGCCTTTGGCGCGGGGTATTCGATAGGCGGCGCGCTCATCCGGATGCTTTAACGTGCGCCGATATTCAGGTGATGCCGGCCTGCAAACGAAGGCTTTCTGCGCTTCCGGCCTTCGCCGGCCGAAGCAGTCATGAGTGGTCGTGCAGTTAAGGCTGCGGCCGGCGTAGGCCGGTGCTAACGGACTTAAGTGCGCTCCGCTCCGGTTCTCGAAAACCATCTCGTTTGGTCGCTTCGCACCGTTTTCCACTGCCGTTCAGCCTGACTTGACCCTCGCACAGCCTGTGTCGGGGGTATCCGAGCTTGGATCAACGCGATCCCGTTTCCAGAAAAGGAGAGTTGCAATGGTCGATGCCCGATGCAGTTGCGGTGCCCTCATGCTGACGCTGGCAGGACCATCAAAACTGGTTGTCGCCTGCCACTGTCTCGACTGCCAGCGCCGAACCGGGGCCCCCTTCGGCGTCGGCGCCTTTTATCCGGCCGAGGCCGTTGCCATCTCCGGAACCGCGAAGGAATTCACCCGCGATGCGGCAAGCGGCGGGAAGGTGCACAACTACTTCTGCCCCAACTGCGGCTCGACGGTCTATTGGAAAGCCGACAGGCTGCCAATGATGATCGGCGTCGCCGTCGGGGCGCTGACCGACCCGAACTGTCCGCCGCCAGTCCGGTCGATCTTCGAGCAATCGAAACATGATTGGGTTCAAATCGACGGTGCCGTCGAGCATTTCCGGCAAGGCAGCGGGGCGAAAGAATCGGGCTGAGCTGTCGTACCAACGCACCTTGGCGTGTCAGGCCGGCGTAAAGGGAACCAGCATCGGCACCCGCCGCGCGTAGTCGTCATAGGCGGGGCCAAGTTCGCCGCGCAAGAAGCGCTCCTCGAGTCTTGCCTTCATGACGATGCCGATGGTGAGCAGTGCGACACCTGCAATGCCCCAGACAGTGCCTTTCGCCATCATAGTGGCGAGGAGCGCCAGCAGCAATCCTGTGTAGATCGGGTGGCGAACGAGGCCGTAGGGGCCGGTATCGACGACGCGGTGGTCTGCCTTGGCGGTGACCGAGGCCGACCACAGCCTGCCCAAATGAATACGCGCCCACCACGAGAAGATGAGACCGATGGCGATCAGGGCAATGCAGGCCCAGGCCTCGGCCAGGGTCGGAGTCCACAATCTCAACCTGCCTTCATAGCGGTGCGCCGGGACGAACAGCAGGACGGTGCCTGCCAGCCAGAAGATGCGATAGCGGACCTCTGCGCCGATGGTGGCGCGTTTTTGAGCCGGATCAGCCCACATGGCGGCCGCAATCCAGGTGACGACCCAGATCAGCCAGAGCAGCGCGATTGCCGTCGCGGGGCGCATGAGAACCTCCACAGTGTCTCGCCAACATGAAAGCGATCCGACGCGGCGGCAATGCGGCACCAATTCCATTTCCGGTAAGAAGATCGTGATCCTTCGCCTTATTGACCCGAGCAACTGAACATCCACTGCACGCCATAGGCGTCGACCAGCATGCCGAAGCTGGTTCCCCAATATTGCCGCGCCAGGGGCACGGTGATGCGGCCGCCGGCAGCCATGCGGGAGAAAAGCTCCCGCATGGCTGCCAGGTCGTCGAATTCCAGCATCATGGCAGAGCCTTTCATCGGCTCGGCATCATCATTGTCGGAGGCATGGAACAGCACGCCCGGACCTTCGAAGCGCGCATGCAGGATTTTTCCGCGCATGGTTTCTGTTCGCACCGGCATGCCGTTATCGCCCCAGCGCAGCAGGATGGTTCCCCGGCCAAGGCCGCACTGTTCGTAGAAAGCCAGTGCCGGCTCGCAGTTGGTGGTGAAGAACAGCGAAGGGGAGAGCCGCATCACATCTTCCCTGTGAAATCAGTGCGCGGCGGCGGTGGCGGCGGCAATGAGTGCGTCGCCGGTATATTGCCTGTCGCCGATGCCCCAGCCGCCGTCGGGCGCGTTGACGATGTTTATCCAGGTGTTTTCGGGCTTGTGCCCGGCCACGCAGAGTTCGGCGACGATGCCGGCGGCCGTGGTGATGAAGGCGTTGCGAGCCTCGATCGAGCCGAGGGCGATATTGGGCAATTTCAACTCCACCATCACGACAGGCCTGTTGGCGCCGCCGGCATAGATGTGGCGCGACGGCAGGATGTGGACCGTGCCACCGACGATGGCGGTGAAGAACGCATTGCCGGTGGCGCCGGAAGCTTCGATGAGGGCGGCGCTGAGGCGCGGCAGGATCTCGCGCTCTCCGGCCTCTGTCAGTACGCCTTCTGGCGCGGTCACGGTGATGGGCATTTGGTCTCTCCTTGTCCTTCGGCTGCACTGCCTTGCCGGAAGATCCTCTTCCGGCTTGCCATGTTTCGTATCAATTGTTACGTTGTGCACAACGAGCAAGTCAACAGGTTTCGTATCGATCACTATGGATAATTTGGAAAAGGCCCGGGGTGGTCGTCCCCGCGCGTTCAATCCCGTCCGCGCGCTGGATGCGGCGATGCATCTGTTCTGGGAGCATGGCTATGAGGCGACGTCGCTGGCCATGCTGCGTGAAGCGATGGGGTTGACGCCGCCGCAGATCTACAACGCCTTCACCGACAAGGAGACCTTGTTCCGCAGGGCGCTGACGCGCTACCACGAGACGGAGATCGGCTTTGCGCTGGACGCGCTGAGCGCGCCGGTGCCGACGCACGAGGCGATCCGGCTGCTGCTGCTGGGCGCGGCGGAGGCCTATTCCAGGCCCGGCAAGCCGGGCGGATGCCTTTTCGTCAGCGGTGCGCTGGCGGCCTCGCCGCAGGCGCAGGCGATTGCCGATGAACTCAAGTCCTATCGCAAGGCGAGCGAGGCGGCGATCGCGGAGCGCCTCGCCAAAGGCCAAGTGGCGGGCGACCTGCCGGAAGGCTTCTCCGTCGAGAGCTTCGCCAAATATATCGCCGGCGTCATGAACGGTATGTCGATCCAGGCGCGGGACGGCGCATCGGCCGAAGAGTTGCGCATTATGGCCCAAACCGCTCTTGCGGCCTTGCCGCCCGAAGAGCAAAAACGGGGAGCATGATTCAAGGACGGAACGCCATGCTGGATCTCTTCCCCGAAGCCGAGAAGCCGGTCGAAATCGTCCCGGCAAAGAAGCTTTCCGCCCGCGCCGCAGCGCTCTATGTCGCGCTGGCGGATCATTTCCAGACGCGGCCGGTGGAGGAATTGCGCCTTGGCTTCGACGGCATTTTGGGCGATTTCCACGCGGGCGCAACGCGGCGCTCTGGCGGGCGCGAACCCTGGTATCCGCGCGGCACCGAAATGCGCAACGAGCGGCAGCTGTCGATCGTGGCGGCGGACGAGCTGGCCATCGTCGCCGGGCGGATGGGCCTTGCCGAGATCAAGCCGGAATGGATCGGCGCCAATCTGGTGATCGAAGGCGTGCCGCATCTGTCGATGCTGCCGGCCGGCACGCTGCTGTTCTTCAAGGATGGCGTCACCCTCAAGGTCGACGCCCAGAACGGACCATGCCGCATTTCCGGGCGATCGATCGCCGAAAATGCGGGAATGGCCGACATCGAAGCCGGCGCGCTGCTGTTTCCCAAAATGGCCAAACGGCTGCGTGGCGTGGTCGCCTGGGTCGAGAAGCCCGGAACGATCAGGGCCGGCGAAGAGATTTCGGCGCGGGTGCCGGAGCAGTGGATTTATCAGGCATAGCCGCGCGGTTGCATCGTGACCGAAGGGCTACGCCGCTGATGAGCGGCGTAGCAAAATGCCGAAGCCTCAGCCCTTGCGGTTCTTGTTGGCGCCTTGCGCCATGACGGACACGTGGTCCCACTTGTCCCAGGTGGCGAGGCGGTTGGCGTATTCCTGACGGATCATCGGCAGGCCGCCGTCACCGAAGAACACCCGCAGCGGCGGCTCGGCGGCGTCGACGATGGCCAGCATCGCTGGACCGGTCGCCTCGGGATCGCCGGCGACCGAGTTGGCGCGGCGCTCGGCCATCTTGGCGCGGGCGGGCGCATAGGCGTCCATCGGCCTGGAGACCTTGGCCGAGGCGCCGGACCAGTCGGTGGAGAAGCCGCCGGGTTCGACCAGCGTGACATGGATGCCGAATTCCGCGACCTCGATGCTGAGCGACTGGCTGAAGGCTTCCAGCGCCCATTTCGAGGCATGGTAGAGCCCGAGCGAGGCAAAGGCGTTGACGCCGCCGATCGACGAGATCTGGATGATGTGGCCGGACCGCTGGGCGCGCATGATCGGCAGCGCCGCCTGCGTGACCCAGAGGGCACCGAACACATTGGTTTCGATCTGGTCGCGGGCTTCCTGCTCACTGACTTCCTCGATGGCGCCGAAATGGCCGTAGCCGGCATTGTTGATGACGACGTCGAACCGGCCAAAGCGCTTGTGCGCCTCGGCGACAGCGGCATCGACGGCTTTCTTGTCGGTGACGTCGAGCTTGATCGCGGCGATGTTGTCGCCATATTTCTTGACCAGATCGGCGAGCGTGTCGGGGTCACGGGCGGTTGCGGCGACACGGTCGCCCCGCGCCAATGCGGCCTCGGCCCAGACGCGGCCAAAACCCTTCGACGATCCGGTGATGAACCAAACCTTGTTTGTCATGATGTGGAATCCTTGCCCTTGCGGGCGCAATTTTTTCGATGAAAGCGGAGGCTTCTCCGCTTTCGGGCATATACGGCCTATCGCGTGATTTTCCAGGGGCGAGGGGAAATCTTTTTGAACAAGACGTCCCTTGATCAGCGATAACTCACCTGAGACGACCAGGCCGGATCGTCGTGCTTTTGCCAGTAGAGCGCCATCAGCCGGCCGGTAACAGGCCCGGCCTTGCCGTCGGCGATCGCCGCGCCATCGATCTCAGTCACCGGCATGATGCCGCCCGCGGTCGAGGTGATGAAGACCTCGTCGGCCGCCGTGAGTGCTGCAACGCTGACATCGGCGGCGGCGGCGACAAGACCTTCTTCGGCGCAGAGATCGAAGACGGTGCGGCGGGTGATGCCAGGCAGCACGCCGATGGCCGGCGTCGACAGCTTGCCATCCTTGACGCAGAAGACGTTGAAGCCCGGGCCCTCGGCGACATTGCCGTTGAAGTCGAGAATGAGTGCGGTCTCGGCACCGCGGTCATAGGCGTCGTAGAGGCCGCGCACCAGATCGAGCCAATGGTAGTTCTTGATCGACGGATCGACCGATGCCGGCGGGATTCGCACCTTGTCGCTGATGGCGACGCGCAGGCCGCGCTGCAATTGTTCCGCATTGGCGACCGAACCGAACGGCACGGCGAAGGCCATGAAGCGGTTGATCGCCTGGCGCGGATCGCGGCTGAAGGTTGGCGAGGCGCCGCGGGTGCACAGCATTTCGACATAGGCGGCGCGATGACGTGAAAGGGCGACGCAATTGTGCAGGATTTCGGCCACGCCATCCCTGTCGAAGGGGATGGTCATGCGCAGCTTGTCGAGCCCGCCGAAGAAGCGGTCGAGATGCAGATCGAGGCGGAAGAAGCGGCCTTTCCAGACATGCACCGTGTCATAGGTGGCGTCGGAATGCAGGAACCCCCAATCCAGCACCGACACTTTGGCCTGCGACATCGGCAGATACTGGCCGTCGAGGAAGGCGATGCCGTCGGGATAGGTGTGCGGGTCGACATGGCGGTCGCTGACCGTGGGCAGTGGTTTTGTAGCCTGTGTGGCCGTCGTCTGGTCCATCGGGGCCTCCTCGCGGGCAGGGCGGGTCATCAGCCTACCGGCCCGGGACAGGAGGCATAGAGCCAACCGCCCGGCACCGTTCGTCCTCCATGACGGTCCTAGCCGATACACCGGATTGGAATTGCCTTATGATCGGATGGCTTGGAATGGGAGGGGATATGGGCAGGCTTGGGACCATCATCGCAGCCATGATGATTTTCGCCGCCACGGGCGAGGCCAGCGCGCAGTGCGTGAAACAAGGCGACGAACTCTGCCAAAACGGCCAGACCTATCGCTGCGAGAAGACCGGCAGCGAGTTGACGCCGATCTTCCAGAACCTGCCTTGCACGGTGAATGCGCCGGCGCAGACACTGACCGGCACCTGGGTCGGCAGCGGCCACCAGAGCCCGGCGGGTGATGCCGGCGCCGACTGGTCGATCGCCATGACGATCAGGAATGACGGCGCGTCGATCGATTATCCGTCACTTGGCTGCGGCGGATCGCTGTCGCAGACGTCGAGGGACGAGACGTCGGCGGAATTCCATGAAAGCATCACCTATGGCCAGGACACGTGCATCGACGGTGGCGACATCACCGTCCGCTTCTTCAAGGGAAACCTGTCCTGGACCTGGGTCGGCCAGGCCGATGGCCAGCCTTACAATGCGATCGCCGTGCTGACGCGACAATAGCCGCTTCATTCCTCCTCGTCGTCGGCGTCGAGCAGGCGTGTCGCGCGCCAGCGGGTGAGCACGATGTTGGTCTTCTCGATGACGAAGAAGCGGGCGGAGTCGCGGTCATAACCCTCGGCCAGCAGCTTTTCATAGTCGGTGTGCATGTGGCGGATGTGGGCAATGGTTGCCAGCCACACGGCAATGCCAGGCGGCAAGGTCTTCATATGCACTGCGCCGGCATCCGCACGGATCTTCTCCATGTCGGCATAGGGCGCCAGCGGCAGAAGTGCGGTCAGCGCCTTGGCGATGGCGCGGCGGCGGCCGGTCGGTGCAGTCATCGCCCCTCACGTCCCTCGATGATCGCCTCCGGTATGGCGTCGGTCGAGGCGAAGTAAGGTTTGATGTCGATGACCGGCGTGCCGTCGAGCACGTCGATGGCGTCGAGATCGATGCGCCCGGTGGCGATGTCCAATCCGACGAGCCTTGCCACATGCAGGCCGACCGGGTTCGGCCGGGCTGGGGAACGCAGGCCGAATACGCCTTTTGCTTCAGCCGCATGGCGGGGTTTTTGCACAATCAGATTCCGCGGCGCGTGATGCAGCCAGGACAGGATGATGACATGGCTGGCGCGCTCCAGGCCCTGCAAGCCAGGGCGATAGGGCGCGTCGATGGTCAGCACCGCCGGCTGTCCGGTCTCGCGCGCCGTGCGCATGTTTTTCGGGCAGCTCTCCCTTGTCGTCCAGGGCGAGGCGATGCGGCCGATGAAGACGACGCGGCCATCCGCCGGCATCGTTGCCGGATCCAAGCCCAGCCTCTGCTCGCCTTCGCGTGCCTCGAACATTTCGCGCGGCCCCGTCATTCTGCCCATCTCCGTGCTGCTGCTGTCATTGTCCCAGGACCGCTACACATTTTTGGGCGGCGCGCACCGGAAAATCACGCATGCGGCATTTTCTTGTCCGGAAGCGACATAGCGCTTGCAAGGTTTTGAAAACCGACATAAACATATGTTTATATCTTTTTCAAAGTGAATGCGCTGAAAAGAGAATACGCTGATGCATGTTTCGCTCGACACCATGGTGGATACGCTGAAGGCGGCGGCCGAATCCAGCCGCCTGCGCATATTGGCACTGTTGTCGCGTGGCGACCTCACCGTTTCCGATCTTACCGAAATTCTCGGCCAGTCGCAGCCGCGCGTTTCGCGGCATTTGAAGCTGCTGCTCGAGGCCGGGCTGATCGACCGCTACCAGGAAGGATCATGGGCCTTCTTCCGCCTGTCGGATGCCGATTCCGCGCGCGACTTCGTCATGGGGCTGGTGTCCAGCATTCGCGGCGCCGATCCGCAGGTCGAGCGCGATCTCGAACGCCTGGCCTCGGTCAAGCGCAAGCGGCAGGACCGGGCGGCCGAGTATTTCTCGGTGAACGCCGCAAGCTGGGACCATATCCGCTCGCTGCATGTGCCGGACCGTGCGGTCGAGGCGGCGATGCTGAAGCTGGTCGGCAAGCGGCCGTTCCAGTCGATGCTGGATCTGGGCACCGGTACCGGGCGGCTCCTGGAAATCTTCTCGCCGCTCTACCGGCGCGGTGTCGGCATCGACATGTCGCGCGAGATGCTGACCGTGGCGCGTGCCAATCTCGACAAGGCCGGCGTTTCGAACGCGCAGGTGCGGCAGGGCGACATCTTCTCGCCGCCGGTCGAGCGCGACGCTTTCGATCTCGTCACCATCCACCAGGTGCTGCATTATCTCGACGATCCCGCCCGCGCCATCCACGAGGCGGCACGGCTTTTGCGGCCGTCGGGCCGGTTGGTCATCGTCGACTTCGCGCCGCACACGCTGGAATTCCTGCGCGAAGAGCACGCGCATATGCGGCTCGGCTTTTCCGACCGGCAGATCAGCGAGTGGTTTGCAGAGGCCGGCCTCGATCTCGAGGATGCCCAGGAATTCGAGCCGCGCGGCGGCAGCGAGCCCAGGCTCACCGTCAAGCTCTGGCTTGGCCGCGACCGGCGCCTGCTGATCGCCGACCCTGCCAATGACAGCCAGCAGACCAAAGTGAATTCGATAGGGGAAATCGCCTGATGAACCAGTTCCGCTTTTCCCGCCGCCCCGACATTGGCGACAAGGTCAAGGTTTCCTTCGAGTTCTTCCCGCCCAAGAATGACGAGATGGAGGCGCGGCTGTGGGACACGGTCACAAGGCTGGAACCGCTGAAGCCGAAATTCGTCTCGGTGACCTATGGCGCCGGCGGCTCGACGCGTGAGCGCACGGCGCGCACCGTCGGCCGCATCCTGAACGAGACCAGCCTGACGCCGGCCGCGCACATGACGTGCGTCGATGCCGCCCGTCATCAGGTCGACGCGGTGATCCAGGAATTCGCCGATATGGGCGTCAAGCGCTTCGTCGCCCTGCGCGGCGATCCGGCCGCGGGCGTGGGCACCGCCTACCGCCCGCATCCGGACGGCTACGCCAACGGCGCCGAACTGGTGGGCGCGCTGAAGGAAGCGGGCGATTTCGACATCTCGGTTTCGGCCTATCCGGAAAAGCATCCGGAAAGCCCGGACTTCGCCACCGATATCGACATGCTGAAGCGCAAGGTCGACAATGGCGCGACGCGGGCGATCACCCAGTTCTTCTTCGACAATGATCTCTACGAGCGCTATGTCGAGCGCGCGCGTCGCGCCGGCATCTACATCCCGATCGTTCCGGGCATTTTGCCGGTGCATAATTTCACCCAGGTCGCCAATTTCTCGGCGCGCTGCGGCGCGCTGGTGCCGGCATGGCTGGCCGAGCGTTTCGACGGCCTGCAGAACGATCCGCAGACGCATGCGCTGGTGGCATCGGCCGTCGCCGCCGAACAGGTTCTCGACCTGGTCGAGCGCGGCGTGGGCGACTTCCACTTCTACACGATGAACCGCGCCGACCTCGTCTTCGCCATCTGCCACATGATCGGCATCCGCTCGCACGAGGCGGAGGTGGCGGGCTCGGCTGCTGCGTGAGGTTTAATGCATGTCGCCCAAAAGTGGCCCCGGCTTTGGGAGAACGACATGCATAAAAACAAAGACTTAAAGTGCGCCGCATGAATCCGTTCAGACGCGACGCGCTTCAGCCTAAACAGCAAAAGGCCGGGTAAAAACCCGGCCTTTCGAATTGTTTAGACTATCTGGTGCTGGTCTTCCCCGTCTTGGCGGGTTCAGGGAAGGACGCCCATAATGAGGGCGCCGATGAAAGCAAACGCAGCACAAATCATCAATGCGTTGATTGGCCTCGTAAGTCCCATGACATAGCCTCCTCTTAAAGAGCTATGCCTGAGAGTCTAGGTCCATTTGTGCCACAGGCAAGCGGAAAATGTGCTGCATTGCGACGTGATTGTGAAATTTGCGACTCTGGTTTTGCCGTTAGCCGTTGAAACTCTTCGGCAAAAACCCGCTTCATGCCTGTGAATAAATTATGGCGGGGGCGTGTCGATGCTGTGTCATGGCAGCGCTACCGCCGCGAAAGTCGGCTTTGATTTTCGCGCTTAACGCCGTCCAAGGACACGTCCGTCGATTGTGAGAAGACCGAGGCCGATCAGCACCACGCCGCCGATCTCGAACAGTTCCAGCCGCTCGCCCAGGAAAAGAAAACCGAGCAGCATGGCGCTGGCCGGCACGATCAACGTGACCAGCGAGGCGTTGGTGGCGCCGGCCGAGGCGACGAGGTTGAAATAGAGGATGTAGGCGAAGGCGGTGGAGAGCAGCGCCAGTGCCAGCACCGCCGCCCAGACTGGCGGCGAGGCCGAAAACAGGCCGGCGGGGCCGTGCGCCAGCAGAACGACCGGTATCATGATGATGGTCGAAGCGGTCAGCTGCCCGGTGGCGATGACCGGCGAGGGCACGCCCTTGAATCGCCGGGCGACCATCAGCGCGACGGCATAGGACAGCGACGCGCCGATCAGCGCGAACTTCGCCCAGACAGGGCCGCCAAGCCCGGCGAGCAGGCCGGGACCGATCATGACGGCGGTGCCGGCGACGCCGAGCCCAATGCCGGCGAGCTTGTTCCAGGAGAGCTTTTCGTCCGATGTCAGCGCGTTGGCGAGGATCAGCGTCCAGAACGGCGTCGTCGCGTTGAGCACCGAGGCGACGCCAGCGCCAAGCTCGGTCTGGCCGGCGAAGATCAGCGAGAAGGGGACGACATTGTTGGTGAAGGCCAGCAGGAAGAACAGGCCAGCATGCGGAAAGGCAAGGCGGAACGATGGGCCGCGCAGGCCGAGATAGATCTGCAGCGCGATTGCCGCTATGGCGACGCGAAACAGCACCAGCACCAGCGGGTGAAGCTCCGCCACCGCGATGCGGGCGAAGAAGAACGAACCGCCCCAGATGGCACCAAGCAGCAGCAACTGCCCCCAGTCGGCGAGGGTCATCGGTCCGCGCGGTGCGGATGTAGCGGCAATTGCCATGTGGCTCGTCCTCCCCCGACATGCCGGCTCGAATGTCAGCCGGCCAGGCACAGGCATATCGGGTCTGCCGGCAAGCGCCACCCGAAACCTGATCGCTGGCAGACGACGCTACCAAGACTACCGCCGCAGTGTCAGGTGCACGAGACACAGAATTGTTTTCATTGCAGCGCCGCGCGTCCTCGGATGCTGCAAGACTCATATTTGGCGCATGATCCTTTCCGAAAGTCGAAATCGACTTTCGGGGTCATGCGCTAGCCGCTAGCTTGGATTAATTGTGCGCAGCCGAGATCGAGGATTCGTCAATGCAGCGATTCGAGAATGCCCGCGAGGCGGCACTGGCACTTCGTCCCGACGATCCGGTCTATTGCTTCCGCCCGCAGGTGCTGAAGGCCGATGCCAGGCAGTTCATGGGCATGTTCCCGGGCAAGACCGCCTATGCGGTCAAGACCAATGGCGAGCAGATCGTGCTGAAGACCTTGGTCGAGGCCGGCGTCACCGCCTTCGACGTCGCTTCGCCCGGCGAATTCGCTGCCGTGCGCGCCGTCTCTGCCGATGCCGAGATGCTCTACATGCACCCGGTCAAGGCGCAGTCCGACATCAAGCTGGCGCTGGAGAAATACGCCATCCGCGTCATTTCGCTCGACCATGAGGACGAGATCACCAAGCTGACGCGGGTGGTGCGGGCGCTCGACATCGACCCTGGCTCGATCAGCGTGTTCGTGCGCATCCAGACGAAAGGGTCGGCGGCCTACGAATTGTCGAAGAAGTTCGGCGCCGGGCCGGCTTATGCCGTGGAGCTGGCAGAGCGGCTGAACCGCACCGGCTACAAGGTCGGTCTGTGTTTCCATGTCGGCAGCCAGATCGAGGATCCCGACACCTATGAGCGGGCGCTGGCCTCGGCCGACTGGGTGCGCAACCGGCTGACCTTCGACATTGCCGGGCTCGATGTCGGCGGCGGCTTTCCAGCCGAATATGGCCACGATCCCAACCGCAAGCAGATCGAGATGCCCTCGCTCGGTCAGATCATGTCGCGGCTCTCCGGTGACCTGAAGGAATATCAGTTCGACCAGATGCCGCTGGTGGCCGAGCCGGGCAGGGTGATCGTGGCGCGCTGCCTGTCGCTGATCGTGCGCGTGCTGCTGCGCAAGGGCAAGCGGCTCTACATCAATGACGGCATCTGGGCATCGCTGTCGGATTCATGGACGGGCAAGATCACGCTGCCGGCGCGCTTCATCCCAGATCCGGCGATCAGGACCCGCAATGGCGCTGAAAAGAACGTCGTCCCGTTCAAGGTCTGCGGCGCGACCTGCGATTCCGTCGACATCCTGTCCAGGCCGTTCTGGCTGCCGGAAACCGTCGATACCGGCGACTGGATCGAAATCGGCCATATTGGCGCCTATTCGCTGTCGCTGAGGACCCGCTTCAACGGCTTTTACCCCGACACATTCGTCGAGGTGACGACACCGTTCGACGAGGGCGACGCGCCGCAGGGCTTCGCCAGCCTGGAGACGATGGCGGATTAAGGGGTAGGCAGTAGGGAATAGGGAATAGGGATCGTTTATTATACTGCCCGCTTTCAATGTCACCTTTGGTATTTGCCTACTGCCTACTGCCTAATTCCTATCCCTACGCCACGCCACCGCCGGCCTGGATGTTCTCGCCGGTCAGCCAGCGGGCGTCGTCGCTGGCCAGGAAGACCGCGACATCGGCAACGTCGCGCGGCGCGCCTATCCTGCCGAAGGGCGACATTCCGGCGGCCACGGCGCGATCGCGCTCTGGAAGCAGGTCCGTGTCGGTGAAGCCCGGCGACAGCGCATTCACCGTGATGCCGCGCGATCCGAGTTCTCGCGAGAGCACGCGAACGAACTGTTCGACGGCGCCCTTGGTGCCGAGATAGAGCGCCGTCTGCGTGAAGAACATCTTCGTGCCGCCGGTGGAGACGGCGATGATCCGGCCGCCATCGCGCACCCGGCGCGCTGCTTCCTGAAGCGTGAAGAAGGTGCCCTTGGCATTGGTGCCGAAGACCTGGTCGAAATCGGCTTCCGTCACCTCGGTCAGCGGCTTGATGACGGCGACGCCGACATTGGCGACGACGATGTCGATTGCGCCCAGCCTGCTCTCGGTCTCGTCAAACAGGCGGCGGACATCGGAAACGCTTGATATGTCGGCCTGGATGGCGAGCGCCTTTCCTCCCTTGCTGGCGATGCCGGCGACGACCTCATCGGCGGCTTTCCGGTTGCCGACATAGTTGACGACCACGGCGGCGCCCTGGGCGGCGAGGCCTTCGGCGATGGCCCGGCCAATGCCACGCGAACTGCCGGTGACGATTGCGGTTTTGCCGTGCAGAGACTGGGACATGATCAATTTCCTTCAAGCATTCCGGCCCGCGGCTTTGCCTGCGATGTGGCCGATGGCTGAGAGATAGCGGCATGCAATTGATCAGATAATGACCTATTATCTGATTGGCTTGTTAATCCAAGGGTACATAATGCGCGGATCCGAATTCACCGAGCTCAAGGCATTTTCCGCCATCGTCGAAGAGGGCAGTTTCGTCCGTGCCGCCGCAAGGCTGCGCGTGTCGCCACCGGCGCTCAGCCAGTCTATCCGGCAGTTGGAGACGCGCATCGGCGTCAGGCTCCTCAACCGCACGACCCGCAGTGTCTCCGCGACCGCCGCAGGCGACGCGCTTTTTTCGCGCCTTGCCGTCGCCTTTGATGAACTGGAAAGCGCCATTGCCGATGTTCATGCGGCGCGCGATCGGCCGGCGGGTTCGCTACGCATCAATGTGCCGCGTGTCGCCGCGATGCGATTCATCGCGCCGATCCTTGGGGACTTTCAGCGCAGCTATCCCGATATCGCGCTGACCGTCATCGTCGATGACACGCTGGCAGACATTGTCGAAGGCCGGTTCGATGCAGGAATCCGGCTCGGCGAGCGGCTGGAGAAGGACATGGTGGCGGTGAAACTGAGCGAGGATTTGCAGATGGCCGCGGTGGCCGCCCCCGCCTATCTCGAGAACCGGACCGTACCGCGTCATCCGCAGGAACTGCACCAGCATCAATGCATCAAATTCCAGTGGCCGGGCGGCGGCAACCTCTATCGATGGGAGTTCGCGCGCGGCAAACGGGTTCTGGAAATCGCGGTCGAAGGCAGCCTGACCGTCAACGATACCGAGCTGATGCTCAATGCCGTTCTGGATGGCGTGGGCATTGCCTACATGTTCGAATACCAGGTTCGGCCCTGGATCGAGCAAGGCAGGCTGGTCCGCTTTCTGGAAGCCTGGTCGCCCAGCTTTCCCGGCTTCTATCTATACCACCCAAGTTCGCGGCACGTGCCGCCCGCCTTGCGGGCGTTCATCGATTTCGTGCGGGCGAGGAGAGCAGGCGCTAGCCGGTAGCGAGGGCCTCAAGATTGGCGGCCCCTCACAGCTTCGCCAAAAGCTCCGATGTCGGCCAGCCGTCCACCGGCAGGCCAAGCCGCATCTGCTCCTTGCGGATCGCTTCGCGGGTGTTGGTGCCCAGAATGCCGTCGACCGTGCCGACGTCGTAGCCCCGGGCCTCGAGCTTGGTCTGCAGCGCCTTCATCTGCTCGTTGTTGAGGCCTTGTTCCGGGTTGCGCGGATCAAGCGGCGGCGCGCCGGCGAGCCGTGCGGCGAGATTGGCCGCGGTCAGCGCATAGGTGAAGGACTGGTTCCATTCGAGATAGACGTCGAAATTGTCATAGGTGAGGAAGGCCGGGCCCTTGCGGCCCATGGGCAGCGCCAGGCCTGCCTTGAGGCCCTTGTCGACAAGCGGCGAGCCGTCGGGATTGGTGATGCCCCACTGCGCCCACTGTGTCAGCGGCAATTTGTTGGTGCGCCCGGTCTGATCCCAGGGCATCTCGTCGGGCACCCGCACTTCCTGGATCCAGGGCTCGTCGCGCTTCCAGCCGCGCGACAGCACCTTGTTGGCCGTGGTCATGATCACATCGGGCACGCTGTTGCGCAGGTCGATCTTGCCGTCGCCGTCGCCGTCGACGCCCCGGCCCAGATAGTCCGAAGGCAGGATCTGCGTCTGGCCGATCTCGCCGGCCCATGCGCCCTTGACGTCGGCCGGCAGCACGCCGCGATCTATGAGCTGCAGAAGCGGCACCAGCTGCTGGCGGAACAGCTGCGGGCGCCGGCAATCATGCGAAAGCGTCACCAGGGCGCTCAGCGTATGGAAATCGCCCTGCACGGCGCCGAAATCCGTCTCCAGCGCCCAGAAGGCGGTGATGACAGGCGCCTGTACGCCAAACTGCTGGTCGGCGCGGGCGAAGACATCGGCGTATTTCTTCATGTTCGCCGCGCCTTGCTTCAGCCGGTAGGCCGAAATCATGCGGTTGGAGAACTCGATGAAGGTCTGGGTGAAGACGCCCTGGGCGCGGTCGCGCGCCAGCGCCCGCTCGTCAAAGGTGGCATCTTCCAGCGCATCGAGACCGACGGCGCCGACACCGGCCGCCTTGGCTTCCGCCGCCACGCCCTGTTTCCAGGTTTCGAAGTCGCCGCCGCATTCCTGCGCCATCGCCGGCAAGGCCGTGGCGCACAGGAATAGCGCCGCGAGGGCTTGGGAACGCAGTCGCATCAGCTTCCTTTCGAACGAAGAGGGCATTGTCGTGCTGGCTGAACGCCCAACGCCCTGAATTACCGGCGGTTGCACCCTACCGCTGGCTGTGTCGAAAAGCAGGCGGCAGGCCCGGTGTCAACGGGTCTTCTGCGGCAGCCCCTCGTTCCATGGGCTTCGCTGCCGTTGAACCGGTGTCAACGGGTGTTCTGCCGCAGCCACTTGTTCCAGGCGGCTTCCGAGCCGTTGAAGACGTTGATGTCTGATTTGCCGGTCATGCCGGGGACGATGCCGGTTCCGGTGTACTGCCAGAAGGTGAAGGGGTGGCTGCCGTATTTTTCGCGCGGGTGGCCGGCGACCGAGCGCAGCCAGTAGGGGTAGCCGCGGAAGGTCGACAACTGGTTGTCGTCGAAGAAGTCGACGGAGGTATAGATGATCGGCTTCTTGCCGTAGTGCCGTTCGACGATCTGGAGGAATGTGGTCATCTCCGCACGCACCGTGGCGGCGTCGGGACGCAGCCTGCAGGTCGGCGATTTCGGGTTCCATTCCATGTCGAGAACCGGCGGCATGGCGGAGCGGTCGACGGGAACGTTCTGGATGAACCAGCGCGCCTGCTGGGCGGCCGGGGTGCAGAAATAGAAGAAATGATAGGGCGCGCGCGGAACGCCGGCGGCTTTCGTGCGCGCCCAGTGCTCGTTGAAATACTCGTCGAAGCGGTCGCCGCCCTCGGTCGCCTTGATGAAGGCGAAGGAAATGCCGCTCGCCTTGGCTGTCGGCCAGTCGACCGAGGTCTGGTACTTGGAAACGTCGGTGCCGTGAACGGCATAGTTCCACGGCGCGCCGCTGTCCCATTCATGTGGCTTGGAATCCTCGAAGCGGGGAGCACGCACGGCGACCGTCGGGCTGCTGGACCCGGATGGCGACAGCGGCGACAGATCGTCCACGGTCGAGCAGGCGCCAAGCAGCGTCAGCATGAAAAGGGCCGCAAGACGGCGCATCACAACTTCCAAGCCGGAAACAGCCGGTCGCTGATGGGTCTGTGAACCGATGGCCGACGATTGGTCGAGCCCCCTCCGGGCGATCGCCCCACAGCATCGCCCAGTCTATCCCTTTTGTGCATGTCCCAAAACCGCAGCGCGCTTTTGGGCGACATGCATCCTGTGATCGCCGATCATGGTTGATAATCCGTTGACGGCGCTCGACAAGAGCCCTGATTTTGCGGGAGCAATGGCGGCAATTCGATGACATAAGGGTCGGGCGAAAGCCCGGGAGGAAGCAGATGCGGTTCGTCGTCAAGATCGTCAAATGGCTGCTTGGACTGATCGTTCTGGCGGTCGCCGGGCTGTTTGGCTGGCTCTACATCGCGCCGCCCGAACTGATCCGTGTCGGTTCCGGCTATTCGGCCAAGATCGTCTGCTCCAACGTCTTCATTGCCGGGCGCGATGCCAACGAAGTGCTTGCCGTCGACGTGCAGGCGCCCGGCCACCCGCTGTTGCGGCTGATGCGGGTCTCGGTCGACAAGAACCGGGGAACGGTTTCGGCGGGCCTGCTGGGCTTCCTCGGCAAGAGCGAGGCGGTTTCCCGCGATGGGCTGGGCTGCGCCTCGATCCCTGACGGCGATGTCGGCAAGGCGCGGCGCACGACGGTCCATGTCGAGCCTTCGGCAACCAGCCTGGATATGCTGTGGCCCGAAGGCGAGCGGGTCGAGGCATCGCAGGATCCGGTGATTGCCAAGCTGCTCGACGATGCGGCGCTGACCGGGGCAGGCATGCGCGCGGTGGTCGTGGTCAAGAACGGCCGCGTCGTCGCTGAGCGCTATGGCGACGGCTTTTCGGCCAAGACGCCGCTGCTCGGCTGGTCGATGACCAAGACAGTGAACGCCGCGATCGTCGGCACGCTGGTCAAGGACGGCAAAATGGCCGTCGACAACAAGGGCCTGTTCGCGCCGTGGAAGGCGGACGGCCGCGCCGCTATCAGCCTTGCCGACATGATGGCGATGTCGAGCGGGCTGGAATTCAACGAGGACTATGGCGACGTCGCCGATGTCACGCGCATGCTCTATCTCGAGCCCGACATGGCGGGCTTTGCCGAATCAAAGCCGCTGGCGGGCGAGGTCGGCAAGGTGTTCACCTATTCGAGCGGCACGGCGGTGATGCTGTCGCGGCTCTGGCAGGACGCGATCGGCGACAAGGCCAAGGCGCTGACATGGCCGCGCACGGCCCTGTTCGGGCCGCTCGGCATGCACAGCGCGGTGCTCGAAACCGACGAGCGGGGCACGTTCGTCGGCTCGTCCTATCTCTACGCCACGGCGCATGACTGGGCCCGCTTCGGCCAGTTCCTGCTGCAGGGCGGGGTGTGGAACGGCAACCAGATGCTGCCGGCCGGCTTCGTCGACTGGATGCGCGAGCCGGCGCCTGCCTCGACAGTCTACGGCAAGGGCCAGTTGTGGATCGAGGCGCCGGGCGATGAGGAAAATCCCGGCGCCGGCGTCGCGGCCGGCCTGCCCAAGGACACCTACTGGATGGAAGGGCACGACGGCCAGACCGTCGCCATCATTCCCTCGGAGCAGCTGGTGATCGTGCGGCTGGGGCTGACGCCGGCCAAGCTCGGCTATCGTCCGCAGACGATGGTGGGCGCGCTGGTGAAGGCCCTGCATTAGGACCTTTTACCCTTGATGGGGAGGTCGGCGCGCAGCGCCGGGGTGGGCTGCCTAGCGCTCCACCCCCACCCGCGCCTTCGGCGCGACCTCCTCCATCGAGGGGGAGGTGAGGTTGTGCGGTCCAATCACGCCCAGCCAGGCATAACCGCGATAAAGCGTGCGGAAACGGAAGGTTGCGCCGGCTTGCCGAGATTCCGATTCCAGGACTTCGCGCAGGGATTCACGCGGCGTGACGTGGAATTTTTTCAACCAGCCGCGCAGCAAGGTCCGGAACCAAGCCGGCAAGCCCTCCTGCTGGCCGAAATCGACGACATGCAGGGAGCCGCCGGGGGATAGTGCCGCAAGAGCCGCCGACACCGTCTTCTCCCAACCAGGAATCATCGACAGCGAATAGGAGACGAAGACACGGTCGAAGCGCTCGATGCCGTAAAGTGCGGCGGTGTCGAAATCGGTGGCGTCGCCTCGTGCCAGCGTGACGCGGCCTGACATGCCTTCGCGGTCGATCGCCTTGCCGGCCGTCTCCAGCATTTCGGCCGAAATATCGAGGCCGAAGAAGCGGGCATCGGGGTAGCGGCGGGCGGCGAGGATGATGTTGCGGCCGGTGCCGCAGCCGAGTTCCAGCACGGTGCCGCCTTGCGGCACCTCAAGCCCATCGATCAGCCGGTCGCGGCCGAGCAGGTAGTATTTGCGGGTCAGGTCGTAGATGTGGCGCTGCCAGCGGTAGACGCCATCCATCAGCTCGGCATGATTGGCCTTGAATTCGGGGCTGGCCGGCAGCTCGGTCGTGCTCATGCGGCGCGCTTCACATAGAGGTGGAAGCCGCCATAGATGGCGGAGCGGTCGCGGACCGAGAATTCGCGCGAGGCCTCGTCCTGATAGTCCCACTGGTCCAGCAGCGAGGTTGAGACGCGGCCCGGTAGCAGGCTGGGCTCGGCGGCGGTGCGGAAGATGACGCGGGCGCCAGCGGAGGCGGTGCGGCTGATTTCCGACCACAGCGCGTTGAGCTGGTCATCGGTCATCCAGTCCTGCGCATCGAGCAGGATGAAGCGATCGACGACACCCGCATCCTTGCCGGCCAGGAACTCGATCAGATTGGCATGGTGGATGGCGACGCGGTCGACATTGCCGCGGATGGTCTCGTAATTCTGCTTTTCCAGATAGGCCGGCAGGGCGGCCTCGCCGGGCTCGGGATAGCGGCGGGCAAAGGCCTGCCAGGCGAAGTAGTTGTTTTCCAGGGGAAAATCGCAGGCGAGCTTCTCCAGCCGGGCCTTCAGCACGCTGGCCATGGTGCCGTCGCCTGATGTGATCAGGGAATCATATTGCGCCGGCGGAATGCCGAGGCCGAATAGCGAAGCCTTGCGCGAGGTCGCCCATTTCAAAAGCTTCCTGTCGAAGACGGGCGCCAGTTCCTCGTTGAAGAAGCGGCGCTGCTCGCCGAGGTTCCTGGCTTCCATCATGCGGGCCGGGTTGACGCCGAAGAACTTTGCCGTGCGATGGCCCATGGCGATGAACAGGCCGAGCAGGCCGGTCTGGTAGAAATTGCGGTCGAAAACACCGATGCGACGGCGACCACGCCAGTTGCGGCGTTCCCAATAGTGGCGGCTGACCGGATCGAGATGCGGCGCGATGAAACGGTCATAGGCTTGCGAATTGTGGCTGGTGTCGGCGGCGCCGAAGAAGCGGAACAGGTCGCCCTGCGAGGGCAGGCGGCGCACCGCCTCCAGCTTCATGCGGTTCAGCGCGATGTGGGCGGCATTGAGGTCGACGGCGTCTATCCGTGCCGGCGATCGGGTGAGGTAGGCCAGGATGTTGCAGCCGCCGGAAGCGATTGTGACGATGCGATGGCCCTGGCCAAGCTGCATGGCCTCCATGTCGACATCGGGGTCTTCCCAGATCTGCGGATAGACGAGGCCGGAAAACAGGAAGGCGAACAGACGCTCGGAGATGCCGGCTTTCGAAAGCGCGCGGTTCTGGTAGACGGCTTTTCCAACTTCCTTGCCGCGGCGAAAAACCAGATCCGAGGATACGTCCGTCATGACAAAGTGATTCCCCAGTTGCTTTGCCGCAAGCGGGTAACCCAGGGTCATGACAGGCCGGTGACAGCCGGAGGCATCGATAATTCTACTGCGGCGGCCATCTGACGCGGCCTTCCGCGCTTCGGGTGCTCGCGGACTCCGACGTCCGCTCCGCTCCGGTTCTCGAAAGCCACGTCACCTGACTCGCCGCAGCGAATTCTCGAAGCTCCCTCAGGCGGGTCCAAACCCGCCCGGCGTCGGCGTGATCAAAATAACGGCATCACCGGCCTCGAGCACGGTCTGGTCGCAGGCCTTCAGCATGTCGATCGTGCCGTCCTTGCGGCGGATCTTGGTCGAGCCGACCTCGCCGTCGCCGCCACCGTCCAGCCCCTGAGGCGGGCGGTTGCGGTGCGAGGACAGGATCGCGCATTCCATCTTCTCGAGGAAGCGGATGCTGCGTTTGGTGCCGTCGCCGGCGCTCCACTTGCCCTCGCCGCCCGATCCCTTACGGATGTGGAAATCCTCCAGCACCACGGGGAAGCGCAGTTCCAGCACTTCGGGATCGGTGAGGCGCGAATTGGTCATGTGGGTGTGCACGCCGGAAGTGCCGGCAAAGCCGCGGCCGGAGTTCATATGGCCGGCCGGCGAGCCGGAGCAGATCGTCTCGTAGTACTGGTACTTCTTGTTGCCGAAGGTAAGGTTGTTCATCGTCCCCTGCGCATTGGCCATGGTGCCCATGGCGCCGAACAGCGCGTTGGTGACATGCTGCGAGGTCTCGACATTGCCGGCGACGACGGCGGCGGGGTAGGCGGGCTTCAGCATGCAGCCGTCGGGAATGACGATGTTGATGGGCCGCAGACATCCGGCATTCATCGGGATCATGTCCTCGACCATGACACGGAAGGCATAGAGGACCGCGGCGCGGGCCACCGGCTCCGGCGCGTTGAAATTGTTCTTCATGACGGGCGATGTGCCGGTGAAGTCGACCGTAGCTTCGCGCATTTGCCGGTCGACCGATATCTTCACCTTGATCACCTGGCCGGTGTCGGTGGGATATTCATAGGCCGATGTATCGGGCAGCCGCTCGATCACCCGCCGCACGCTCTCGGCCGCATTGTCCTGGACGTGGCCCATATAGGCCTCGACGACATCGAGGCCGAAATGCGCGACCATCTTGCGCAGTTCGGCGACGCCTTTCTCATTGGCGGCGATCTGCGCCTTGAGGTCGGCAATGTTCTGGTGCGGGTTGCGGGCCGGGTAACGATGGTCGGTGAGCAGCGCATGCAGCTCTTTTTCGCGGAATTTGCCGCGGTCGACGATGCGGAAATTGTCGAACAGCACGCCTTCCTCGTCGACCGTGGTGGCGAGCGGCGTCATCGAGCCGGGGGCGGTGCCGCCTATATCGGCGTGGTGGCCGCGCGAGGCCGCCCAGAACAGGATCTCTTTCTGGGCGTCGTCGAACACCGGCGTCACCACGGTAATGTCGGGCAAATGCGTGCCGCCATTGTACGGTGCGTTCAAGGCAAAGACGTCGCCTGGGTGGACGTCGCCGGAGTTCAGCCGGATGATGGTTTCGACCGAGCGGTCCATCGAGCCCAGATGCACCGGCATGTGCGGCGCATTGGCGACCAGCGCCCCTGTATGGTCGAAGACGGCGCAAGAGAAATCCAGCCTTTCCTTGATGTTGACGGAATAGGCGGTGTTCTGCAGCGTGACACCCATCTGCTCCGCGATCGACATGAACAGGTTGTTGAAGACTTCGAGCATCACCGGATCGGCGTCGGTGCCGAGGGCGGCGGCGCGCGCCTTCTTTTCCGTGCGGCGGATCACGACATGGTTGAGGTTGGTGATTTCGGCCCGCCAGCCCGGTTCGACGACAATGGTTTGGTTCGGTTCGATGATAAGAGCGGGGCCGGCGACCAGATTGGATGGGCGCAGGTTCTCGCGACGATGGATGCCGGCTTCATGCCACCGGCCTTCGGTGTAGATGCGCCGCGTTCCGGAAGCGCCGGCTTCAATCCGTGCGGGCCCGGCGGGCGCATAGGCCTCGGCGCTGCTCTCGCCGATTTCGCTGCCCTCGACGCCAACCGTCTCGACGATCATCGGCTTGTCGTCATAGACGAAACCGAATTGCGCCTTGTGGGCGATTTCGAAGTCGCGCCTTGCCTGGAAAATCGAGTCGCTTTCGAAATTCACCGGCAGCGTCGTGTCGGTGCCGTCATAGCGGATGTGCAGCACGGGCTTGGCGGCCACCGCGTCCTCGGCGATGCCTTGCACGGCCAATTCGGCGATCACCGTCTTTTTCAAGGTGGCGATGAGGCTGGCGATCTCGGTTCGGGACTCCTCGGCAAGCGGTTTGAGCAATGCCTGCTGGCGCGAGGCAAAGACCGACGCCAGGCCGATCCCATAGGCCGAAAGCAGGCCGGAGAAGGGGTGGATCAGCACCGCTTCCATGCCGAGCGCATCGGCGACCAGGCATGCGTGCTGGCCGCCGGCGCCGCCGAAGCAGTTCAAGAGATATTCGGTGACGTCGTAGCCGCGCTGGACGGAAATCTTCTTGATGGCGTTGGCCATGTTCTCGACGGCGATGGTGACGAAGCCCTCGGCAACCGCTTCCGGCGAGCGGCGGTCACCGATCTGGTCGGCCAGGGCCGCGAATTTTGCGCGCACGGTCTCGACGTCGAGCGGCTGGTCCTGGCCGGGGCCGAAGATCGCAGGGAAAAAGTCCGGCTGCAATTTGCCGAGCATGACATTGGCGTCGGTGACGGCGAGCGGACCGCCGCGCCGGTAGGCGGCGGGTCCGGGATTGGCGCCCGCTGAATCGGGCCCGGCGCGAAAACGGCCAGCCTCGTAATGCAGGACCGACCCGCCGCCGGCGGCGACGGTGTGGATACGCATCATCGGCGCGCGGACACGCACGCCGGCGACTTCGGTATCGAAAGCGCGCTCGTACTCGCCATCGTAATGGGCAACGTCAGTGGAGGTGCCGCCCATGTCGAAGCCGATGACTTTTTCGAAGCCGGCGAGCTTGGCCGTCTCGACCATGCCGACGACGCCGCCGGCCGGACCCGACAGCAGTGCGTCCTTGCCCTGGAACATGTCGGCGGCGGTGAGGCCGCCCGACGACATCATGAACATCAGGCGAGGGGACTGGTCGCCATCTCTCGCCGCGCCCAGTTCTCCCGCCACCCTTTGCACATAGCGTGACAGAATGGGCGAGAGATAGGCGTCGACCACGGTGGTGTCGCCGCGGCCGACCAGCTTGATCAGCGGCGAGACCTCATGGCTGACCGAGACTTGGGCGAAGCCGATCTTGCGGCAGACCTTTGCCACCGCCTTCTCGTGATCGGGGTATTTCCAGGCATGCATGAAGACGATGGCGACGGCATCGATGCCGTCGGCCTTCGCCTGCTCGATCGCGGGCCGGCAAGCGGCGATGTCGAGCAGTTGTTCGACGCGGCCATCGGCGAGCACGCGCTCGTCGATCTCGATGACGCGCTCATAGAGCTGCTCGGGAAGGATGATCTCCTTGGCAAAGATGTCGGGCCGCGCCTGGTAGGCGATCCTCAGCGCATCGCGAAAGCCCTTGGTGATGAGCAGGAGCACGCGGTCGCCCTTGCGCTCCAGGAGCGCGTTGGTGGCGACCGTGGTGCCCATCTTGATGTCGCCGATAAGCCCGGACGGGATCGCGGCGCCCGGGTCAACGCCGAGCAGGTCGCGGATGCCCTGGATGGCCGCATCGGCATAGGCTTCGGGATTCTCCGACAGAAGCTTGCGCGGATGCAGCCCCGCTTGCGGATCGCGGCCGATGACATCCGTGAAGGTGCCGCCCCGGTCGATCCAGAAATCCCATTTCGCGGTCATGGCGGCTGTCTCCGGCATTTTTCGTTGTCAGCTTTCGTTGTTAATGCGCCAATGCATCGGCGGCAACGCATCCCGTTGATGTTACACGCGGAAACGCAACGTTACGAAACTCATGACCGTGTCGCGCATTTCCTCTGCGACCGTTCACCGCAACGTGAGCGTGTGTTGAAGGAGAGATATTATGAAAAAGCTCATTCTGGCTTCCGTGTCCGCCCTTGCCCTGCTGGGCGTCGCGGCCTGCAGCGACAGCGGCAAGGGCACTGACACCACCACCACGCAGAGCACCAATCCGCCTGCTGCTGAGCAGCCGATGAAGCCCGCGGCTCCGGCCGACAATTCGACCAAGCCCGCCGAGCCGGCTCCGGCAACGCCTGCTCCTGCGCCTGCGCAGTAGCTTGTAGTGAGTAAGCAGTAAGCGTGTCTTGGGAGAAAGGCCGGCATGATGCCGGCCTTTTTCGCGGGCCGATCCATCGATCTGTCGGGGCGGCTGTCGTTCACAACCCCGTTATTGGCTTGATAGCATGGACCGGTTCGCTCTAAGAAGCGGCCATGTCGATTTGGGACCGCCTCGGCGACTTCATCACGCGGGTATCGTCTTCAGCCTCGTCGGGCGTTGCCGATGTGGTGGAGGCCGTGCGCACGGTTTTTTCCGGCGATGCGGACCTGCGCCGCCGCGTAGCCTTTTCCGTGGCGATGATCGCGCTCTCGGCCAAGATGGCCAAGGCAGACGGCATCGTCACCCAGGACGAGGTTCGCGCCTTCCAGGAAATATTCGAAGTGCCGCCCAAGGAGACGCGCAACGTCGCGCGGCTGTTCGATCTCGCCCAGCGGGACGTGGCTGGTTTCGAAACCTATGCCGAGCGCATGGCGCAATTGTGCGGTTCGGGACATTCCAATTGCGTGATGCTGGAAGACATACTCGACGGCCTGTTCCACATCGCCAAGGCCGATGGGCTGGTGCATGAACGCGAAGGCATCTTCCTGCACCGTATCGCCGAGATCTTCCGCATCGAAGAGGCGCATTACGAGTCGATCCTCGCCCGGCACGTCAATCTTGGCGCCGGCGATCCCTATGTCGTGCTCGGCATCGAGCGCGGCCGGCCGTTCGAGGAGGTCAGGAAGCGCTACCGCAAGCTGGTCTCAGACAACCATCCCGACCGGCTGATCGCGCGTGGCCTGCCGCAGGAATTCATCAAGATCGCCACCACCAGGGTCGCGGCTATCAACGCCGCCTATGAAATGATTGAGCGGGGCCTGCGGCACGCATGAGTGGCTTCCTGCCCGACGAGCCGAGCGCCGAGGTCAGGGTATCGCCAAATTTTGGGCCAAGGCGTGATGCGCTGAAACCCGACATGATCGTGCTGCACTACACCGGCATGGCGACCGGCGCCGGGGCGGAAGCCTGGCTATGCGATCCGGCGAGCGAGGTTTCATCGCACTATCTCGTGCATGAGAACGGCCACATCGTGCAGATGGTCCGGGAAAGCGACCGCGCCTGGCACGCCGGCAAGAGTTCCTGGTTCGGACGCACCGATATCAATTCCTGCTCGGTGGGCATCGAGATCGTCAATCCTGGCCATTCGTTGGGCTATGCCGGGTTTCCCCGGCGCCAGATCGAGGCGGTGATCGGCCTGTGCAAGGGAATTACCGCGCGGCATGCGATCCCCGCCATGCGGGTGCTGGCGCATTCCGACGTGGCACCGGGCCGTAAGATCGATCCGGGCGAGAAGTTCCCGTGGGCCGCCCTGTTCATGGCCGGTGTCGGCCACCTCGTGCCGGCCGCACCCATCAGGCGCGGGACCGCGCTGAAACCCGGCGACAGCGGTACCGATGTCGAGGCGTTGCAGTCCATGCTGACGCTCTATGGCTATGGCGTCGAGATATCGGGTGTTTTCGACCATCAGACGCGGATTGTCGTCGAGGCGTTCCAACGGCATTTTCGGCCCCGTCTGGTCGACGGGCTGGCTGATGGCTCGACCATGCGCACGCTGCAGAAGTTGCTTGCCTCGGTGAGCGGATAACGCGGGGGCAAGGCGCCGCCCAAGTAATCTTTTTCCCTGTCGGGTTACAAACTGTCACTCAAAGTGACTTGCCCCGCCTTCATTGGCGCCAATTCGGGCCTCAAAGGGCAATTCGTACAGTTTGTCGGATCTCCAGCCCCCGGATGTTCCGCTATTAATCAAGCAGCGCCACGCGAATATCTTCGCGTGGTCCAGACAGAACAGGATCACATGCAGAAATTGACCGTTGTAACGGCAGCTCTTGCTGCCGGCGTAGTGACTTTTGCCTTCAGCGCGGCTGATGCCGCGACATGGAGCCCCCGGGCCGATCAGCGGCTCGTCGCGGTGACCAAGGGCAAGGCCACTTCAGCCAAAAGCAGCAGCAGCCTGAAGGCAACGGCGAAGCAGGCTTCCGCCAAGGTGGAAAAAGCCAGCTCGATCAAGGCGAAGAAATCCTCCGCCAAAAGACGGACGAAGCGTGGCCGCAAGACCGTCGACATGACGACAACGGCATCGATCGGTCTCAGGAACGTCGCTGCGTCGACGGCAGCGGTGGCCAGCAGCGGCCAGTATTCCGCGATCGTTGCCCGCTATGCGGCAAGCTACGGCGTTCCGGTGTCGCTGGCCAACGCCGTCATCACGATCGAGAGCAACTACCGGCCGAACATGGTCGGCAGCGCCGGCGAGATCGGCCTGATGCAGATCAAGCCGGCGACGGCGCGGATGATGGGCTACAACGGTTCGGCCAAGGGCCTGTTCGATCCCGACACCAACATCAAATACGGCATGAAGTATCTCGCTCTGGCGCAGAACCTTGGCGGTGGCACGACCTGTGGCACGATCCTGAAATACAATGCCGGCCATGCCGCGACGCGGATGAACCCGATCTCGGCCGCCTATTGCAGCAAGGTCAAGGTTCAGATGGCCGCGCTCTGATAGCAAGTTGCGAGAGCCGGCGGACAAGCCGGCTTTTTCATTTGCGTTTTCCCGGCTGAACCCCTTTATACGCCTTGCCAGCTGGCTGGGCGGCCGCACTCGCAAACGCCGAAAGGCCGCGAGTGAGGAAAGTCCGGGCTCCATGGAGACACGGTGCCGGTTAATGGCCGGCGGGGGCGACCCCAGGGAAAGTGCCACAGAAAGCAAACCGCCACGACTTTGTCGGGGTAAGGGTGAAAGGGTGGGGTAAGAGCCCACCGCGCGACTGGCAACAGGAGCGGCACGGTAAACCCCACCGGGAGCAAAACCGAATAGGGGCGGTGCGAGGGGAAACCCTCGAGGGCTGTTTCCGGCTCACCGTCCGGGTAGGTTGCGTGAGGCGCATGGCAACATGCGCCCAAGATGAATGGTCGCCACGTTCTCGTCCCGCAAGGGGCGAGGGCCATACAGAACCCGGCTTACAGGCCAGCTGGCAGTTTCGTCCTCGAAGAGAAGTCCTTTGAGATCAGCAGGTTGCGCCCTCGGGCGCGCCTGTCGATTCAAGTCTTTTCGGCTATTCGCCTACAAGAACCCAGCTCGGCCTCACTTGAAGCTGGTGCGATTAAATCCTACTGTGGTCCGAGAACGATATCGGGAGCCCTATCATGGGACAGGTCGACAAGCGCAGCATCACGCTCTCGCCGGAACTGGCGCAAGCGGTGGACGACGTGGTCGCCGCCGGCGAATATGCCTCGGCGAGCGAGGTCATCCGCGATGCGCTGCGGCAGTGGAAGGACCGTCGCGATCTCTTTGGCTATACGATCGAGGAACTACGCAAGTTGGTGCAGGAAGGGATCGACAGCGGGCCGGGACGATTTGCATCGATGGATGAAATCAAGGCCGAGGCACGGAGACGCTTGCGATCTGACGACGCGGCATGAATTTTCTGCCCATCGTCCAGAACGCACGGAAGACGATCTGATCGCGATCTGGCTTCATGTTGCGCGCGACAACGAGGCCGCAGCCGATCGGCTGCTCGACCGCTTCGAGGCGTGGTGGCAGCAACTGGCTTCCTTTCCCTCCTCAGGCGCGCCACGTGACGACATTGGGCCTGGCATCCGTCATCTGGTCGTCGGCGAGTATCTCACTCTGTATCGCGTCGGCGACGACGCGATCGAAATTCTTCGCGTGCTGCACGGCCATCGCAACATCGAGGCCGACGACCTCGGTTCGTGATCGGCCTGTCAGGCGCTGATCCCGTCCAGCGACGTCTCGATGGCCTTCCAGAGTTCTTCCACCGGTTCACAGCCGATCGAGAGGCGCACAAAGCCGGGCGGCACCGCATCACCTCGCTTCGAGCGCCGCTCGGCCGAAGTGTGGACGCCGCCGAAGGAGGTCGCGGCCTCTATCAATGGGCAATTGTTGATGAAATCCTCGGCCTTGTTCTCGGACGCGAGCTCGAAGGAGATGAGGAAGCCGAAGCGCTCCATCTGGGCGCGGGCGAGGTTGTGCGAGGGGTCGCCGTTCAGGCCGGGAAAACGCAGGTCACGCACCGCGCGATGTTCTCTCAGCCGCTGCGCGATCGTTTCGGCGGACGAGCACATGCGGTCGAAGCGCACTTCCAGTGTTTCGAGGCCGCGATGCACCAGCCATGCCTCGAACGGCCCGGGAATGCCGCCGGCCATTGCCCGCCAGTCCGTCACCTTGGTGATGATGTCGGCGTCGCGGCTGGCGACGTGGCCGAACAGCACGTCCGAATGGCCGTTGACCGCCTTGGTGTCGGCGGAGACGACGACATCGGCGCCGAAGTCGAGCGGACGCTGGCCGAATGGCGTCATCGTCGTGTTGTCGATGACAAGGAGCCCGCGTTGTTCGTGGACAGCCTTGGCAATCGCCGAGATATCGCAGATGTCCAGCCGCGGATTGGACGGGGTTTCCACGAAGACCAGCGAATAGCCTTTGAAGCCGCCGTCAAGGAAGGTTGGCGTCGGCCTGGTATCGCAGGTGATGCCGAGCGGCTTCAGGAAGTGTTCGGCCATCGCGCGCGTCGCATGATAGCCGTCCGCCGGCAGGAGCACGCGATCGCCTGATTTCAGGAGCGCGAAAAACACCGACGAAATCGCGCCCATTCCAGAGGGAAAACTCACGCATTGCGCATCTTCCAAATGGCCGAGCACATGTTCCACGGCGCGCCAGGTTGGATTGTCGTAGCGGCCATATTGATCGACCCCGGTCTCTACGCCCGGCGTGTGAAAGATCGAAGCCATGGTCAGCGGCAAGGGGATCGGATCGCCACTGGCGAAATCGCGGCTGCGCAAATGGGAAAGTTCGGCGGCGCGTGACTTTGCCGTCTCGGACATGAGCTCGATCCTTGTTTTTTGGGCGGAAGACGCCGCACGACGCTATGCGCGCGGGTGATCGGCGGCAAGCCAGGTCTTTTGGGCCAGCGGGCTCTAAACGCTTCGTTAGGCTTAATGGATCATAAAGACGGGACGTGCCGTAACGGCTGCTCGGATTGGTCGCGATGCGCGTGTTTATGAAGCCTATTCCCGTTGACGCCCATAGTGCCCCATGATATCCCATCGAGACATCACAGCCTTCGTTCCGCGTCAGGGTAAAGCGTACGCCAGTCGGGCAGCCGCGGCGGCTGCGCGTTTGCCGGTTTTTGCCCGTGCGCGCGAGGCTGATACGGGGCAGGGAACGCGCAGCGGCGGCGCGTGCGAGACGATGAAGAGGGGTGCGGCGGCGCAAGCGGCTGTAGCGTTTAATGGACCGGTTTCTGTCGAACACGGTGAGCAGGATCGATGCGAAGGGGCGGGTGTCCGTTCCGGCGCATTTCCGCGCCGTCGTGCAGAAGCGCGGCTATTCGGAACTCTATGCATTGCGCTGCCTGGATCTGCCGGCGATGGATGTCGGCGGGCTGGATCTGCTCGACCGTTACGAGCAGCGTATCGCGCAGGAAGATCCCTTTCTGCAGGCGGCGGACGACATGTCGTTCTTCTGCCATGGCGACGGAGCGTTCCTGAAACTCGACCAGGACGGCCGCATCACGATGAGCGATTTCATTCGCGAGCATACCGGCATCTCGGCGGAAGTGGCCTTTGTCGGGCGCGGCAATTTCTTTCAGATCTGGGAGCCGGGACGACTTGCGGCCTATGGGGCGCAGGCGCGGGCCAGGCTTTTGCAGCTTCGGCAGGGGACGAAGCCTGGGGAGCGACCGGAATGACGGCGGGCCACGGCGATGACGTCCACGCCGTTGGCGGATCAGTCCGCCACATTCCGGTCCTCCTTGGCGAAGTGCTCAAGGCACTGGCGCCGGCGGAGGGCGACATCATCATCGACGGCACGTTCGGCGCCGGCGGCTACACCAAGGCCATTCTGGCGACCGGCGCTTCCGTCGTCGCCATCGACCGCGATCCCGACGCGATCGCCGCCGGGCGCGATATCGAGGCACAATCGGGCGGCAGGCTGAGGCTGGTGCAGGCGCCGTTCTCGACGCTGGACGAGCATGTCGAAAGCGCCGACGGCGTCGTGCTCGACATTGGCGTGTCCTCCATGCAGCTCGACCAGGCCGAGCGCGGCTTTTCCTTCCGCCTCGACGGGCCGCTCGACATGCGCATGGCGCAGGCGGGCCTGAGTGCGGCCGATGTCGTCAACAGCTTCAAGCCGGGCGACCTTGCCCGCATCTTCGGCTTCCTCGGCGAGGAGCGTCACGCCGGCCGCATCGCCCGCATGATCGAGGCGCGCCGCGAAAAGAAGCCATTCGAGCGCACGCTGGAACTGGCCGACGCCATCGAAACGCATATCGGCCGCGCGCCGAAGGACAAGATCCACCCGGCGACCCGCGTCTTCCAGGCGCTGCGCATCTTCGTCAATGACGAACTCGGTGAACTGGCCAAGGCGTTATTCGCGGCCGAACGCGCATTGAAGCCCGGCGGGCGTCTGGCCGTGGTGACGTTCCATTCGCTGGAAGACCGCATCGTCAAGCGCTTCATCGCCGACCGTGCCGACGTCGCCACGGGATCACGTCACCTGCCCGAGGCGCATGCGCGCACGGCGACCTTCCGCAAGGCCGGTGGCGGCGTGACGGCTGATGATGCCGAGGTCGCTGCCAATCCGCGCGCCCGCTCGGCCAGGCTGCGCGCGGCGATCCGCACCGAGGCGCCGGCACGCGCCGGCGATTTTTCGATTTTCGGCCTTCCAAAGCTTCCCGGCATCGACCGGCCGGGGGAGAGGTAAGCACGTGTTCCGTACCAGCGACATTGTCCTGATCGCCGTCATGGTTTCGGCGGCGGCCCTGACCTACAAGACCAAGCGCGAGGCCGAGGACCAGTTGGCGGCGGTGCAGAAGATCCACAACCAGATACGCTATGAGGAGGAGACGATCGACCTGCTCAAGGCGGACTGGAGCCTGCTCACGCAGCCGTCGCGGCTGCAGAAGCTCGCCGAACTCTACAAGTCACAGCTCGCGCTCGAGCCGGTCAGCGCCCGCCAGATCGTCGGCTTGGGCGACCTGCCGGCCAAGGCGCTGGACATCCAGGACATTCTGAACGGACGCCAGGGCAGCATGGCCGACAATTCCGACAAGGCGCCTGCGGACGGCAAGGATCCCGTCGTGACCGGAGGCATAGCCCAATGATCGGCAAACTGCTGAAGCGTCGCGCAAGGACGGGTGAAGACGGATCGATCGTCGTCGAGGGCGCACGCAAGGCGACCGGCGGCATGGGCAAGGCGCGCATCGTGATGACGATGGCGGTGTTCTTCGGCATCTTCTCGACCATTTCAGGGCGGCTGGTCTATCTCGGCTTCCAGACGCCTGACCTGTCGGGGGGGCCGCAGAGCCGGATCACCGCCTCGCGGCCCGACATCGTCGACCGCAATGGCGAAGTGCTGGCGACCGACATCAAGACGGCGTCGCTGTTCGCCGAGCCGCGCCGCATCGTCGACGCCGACGAAGCCATCGAGAAGCTGTCGACGGTGCTGCCCGAGATCGATTACGAGCAGACCTACCACAAGCTCAAGAGCGGCGCCGGCTTCGTCTGGCTGCAGCGGCAGCTGACGCCCAAGCAGCAGGCCGACATCATGCAGCTCGGCATTCCCGGTTTCGGCTTCCGCACGGAGAAGCGCCGTTTCTATCCGAGCGGCGAAACCTCGTCCTACATTGTCGGCCTGACCAACATCGACAACCAGGGCATCTCCGGCATGGAGAAATATATCGACGAGCAGGGCCTGAGCGACCTGCAGGCGTCGGGCCTGGCGGTGGCCAAGGATCTCAAGCCGGTGAAGCTGTCGATCGATCTGCGCGTCCAGCATGTGGTGCGCGACGAGATTGCCGCCGGCCTGGAGCGCTATCGCGCGCTCGGCGCCGGCGCCGTCGTGCTCAACGTCAAGACCGGCGAAGTGGTGGCCATGGCCTCGGTGCCGGATTTCGATCCGAACAATCCTTACAATGCACAGGAAAAGGATCGGCTGAACCGGATGTCGGCGGGCCTCTATGAGATGGGCTCGACCTTCAAGAGCTTCACCTCGGCCATGGCGCTCGATTCCGGCAAGGCGACGATGAACAGTCGTTTCGACGCTTCGCATCCGATCCGGGTCGGCCATCAGGCCATTCACGATTTCCATGGCAAGAATCGTGTGCTGTCCTTGCCGGAGGTGTTCCTCTATTCGTCCAACATCGGGTCGGCCAGGGAGGCCGAACTGGTGGGCATCGAAGGTCACCGGGAATTCCTGCATCGTCTTGGCATCCTGGAAAGGATGCAGACCGAACTGCCGGAAGTCGCCCGCCCGACCGAACCGAAGGTCTGGAAACAGGTCAATTCGTTCACCATCGCCTTCGGCCATGGCGTATCGACGACCCCGCTCCAGGCGGCTGTCGGCTGCGCGGCACTGATGAATGGCGGCTATTTGATGAATCCGACCTTCCTGGTGCGCACGCAGCAGGAAGCGATGGCGATTGCCAAGAAAGTCGTCAACGAAAAGACGGTCGAGGGCATGCGCTACCTCTATTCGCTCAATGCCGAGAAGGGCTCGGCCAGAAACGCCAGAGTCCCCGGCTACCGCGTTGGTGGCAAGACCGGAACGGCCGAGAAGGTCATCAACGGCCGCTACTCCAAAGACCTGAATTTCAATACCTTTGTCGCCGCATTTCCAATGGACGATCCGCAATATCTGGTGTTCACGATTGCCGACGCCCCGCACCCGGAAAAGCCTGGGATGACCGACGTCGCGGCCGCGAATGCGGGGGTCATAGCGGGTAATATCATCAGGCGGTCGGCGGCCATGCTTGGCGTGAAACCAGATTTCAGCCATGAAAATGGTGCAACGTTGGTTTCCTACGAGTGATTCTTAGGGCGCGCCGGCGACTGCGCGCTATTTTATTGCGGTGAACGGAACTCGATGAAGCTCAGAGATCTAGCCGGTGTCCTGCCAGTCGAAGGAACAGCTTCCGCCGATCTGGAGGTTACCGGGATTTCGTCCGATTCCCGCCAGGTAAAACCGGGCGTCGTCTTTTTTGCGCTCGCCGGCACCAAGGCGGACGGCGCGGCCTATGCCGCCGACGCGGCCAGGCGCGGCGCGCTGGCGATCGTGACAGTCAAGGGCAGTTCCGTTGCCGAACTGCCGGTTCCTGTGCTGGCGGTCGACGATCCGCGCCTGGCGTTGGCATTGAGTGCTTCCCGCTTTTTCGGCAAGCAGCCGCAGACCATGGTGGCGGTGACCGGCACCAGCGGCAAGACCTCGGTCGCCGCCTTCACCAGGCAGATCTGGGAGCAGGCGGGCTACGCCGCGGCTTCGATCGGCACCACCGGCGTGGTGGCGCCAGGCCGCAACGAGTATGGCTCGCTGACTACGCCAGATCCCGTCGCCCTGCACCAATTGCTGCGGGAATTGGCCGATGCCGGCGTCACCCATGCTTCGATGGAAGCCTCCAGCCATGGGCTCGACCAGCGCCGTCTCGACGGCGTGAAGCTCGCCGCCGGCGGCTTCACCAACCTTGGCCGCGACCACATGGATTACCATCCGACGGTCGAGGATTATCATCGCGCCAAACTGCGCCTGTTCGACACGCTGCTGCCGAAGGGCGCGCCGGCGGTCATCTTCGCCGACGATCCGTGGTCGGCACCGACGATCCAGGCGGCGAAGGCCGCCGGGCTCAATGTGCTGACGGTTGGCCGCCATGGCGATTTCCTCACGCTGAAGCGGGTCGAGCACGAACGCCATCGCCAGCGCGCCGAGGTGGAGGCCGAGGGCGTGCTTTACGAAATCGACTTGCCGCTGGCCGGCGATTTCCAGATTTCGAACGCGCTGGTTTCTGCAGGGCTTGCCATTTCCACCGGAACACCCGTCGCCAAGGCCTTGGCCGCATTGGAAAAATTGAAGGGCGCGCCGGGGCGGCTCGACCTGGTCGGCACCACCGCCAGCGGTGCGCCGGTCTATGTCGACTACGCCCACAAGCCCGATGCGCTGGAAAACGTGCTGGCTTCGGTGCGTCCGTTCACCACCGGCCGCGTCATGGTCGTGTTCGGCTGCGGCGGCGACCGCGACCGGGGCAAAAGGCCGATCATGGGCGAAATCGCCACCCGGCTTGCGGATGTCGTCATCGTCACCGACGACAATCCACGCTCGGAAGTGCCCGAGACGATCCGCGCCGCCATTCTGGCCGCTGCCCCCGGCGCCATCGAAATCGGCGACCGGCGCAAGGCGATCCACGAGGCTGTCGGCATGCTTCATGCCGGCGACACGCTGATCGTCGCCGGCAAGGGTCATGAGGAAGGCCAGATGATCGGCTCCGAAACCCTGCATTTCTCCGACCACGAGGAAGTCCGCGCGGCGCTGCGGGAGCGTGCCGCATGAGTTTGCTGTGGACCTCCGACGCGCTGGTTGCCGCCATGGACGGGCGGCCGCTCGGGCCTATGCCCGAGGGCATATCGGGCATTTCGATCGACAGCCGCAGCCTACAGCCGGGTGACGCCTTCTTCGCCATCAAGGGCGAGGCGATGGATGGCCACGACTTCGCCACCGCGGCCATCAAGGCCGGCGCCGGCGTGCTGGTGGTGGCGGAAGGCAAGCTGCCGTCGCTCGGCCGGCTGACGGCGCCGATCATCGTCGTCGAGGATGTGCTGGTCGCGTTGGAAAAGCTTGGTGTCGCGGCGCGCGCCCGTTCCCAGGCCAAGATCATCGCGGTGACCGGTTCGGCCGGCAAGACCACCACCAAGGAAGCGCTGCGCCATGTGCTGTCGGCGGTCGGCAAGGTGCATGCCTCGGCACAGTCCTTCAACAATCATTGGGGGGTGCCGCTGACGCTGGCGCGCATGCCCGATGATTGCGACTATGCCGTGTTCGAGATCGGCATGAACCATCCCGACGAGATCCGGCCGTTGGTGAAGATGGTGCGGCCGCATGTCGCCATCGTCACCATGATCGCTGCGGCGCATCTCGGCTTCTTCCGCAATCTGGACGAGATCGCCAAGGCCAAGGCCGAGATTTTCGAAGGGCTGGAGCCCGAGGGTGCGGCCGTCCTCAACCGCGACGATGCGCGCTTCAAGCTGCTCGACAAGATGGCGCATGCCGCCGGCGTCGAGCATGTATACGGCTTCGGCGAGAATGCGCGCTCGACCTTCAAGCTCACCAAATGCGAGTTGCATGCCGACCATTCCGACATCGCCGCCCGGATCGGCGGCCATGACATGATCGCCCGCATCGGTGTGCCCGGCCGGCACATGGTGCAGAACGTGCTGGCGGTGCTGGGCGCGGCGCAACTGGTCGGCGCCGATCTCGACAAGGTGGCCCTGGCCCTGGCCGATCTCTCGGCAGAGCGTGGTCGTGGAAAACGTCATGTGTTGCGGCATCCCGGTGGCTCGACTTCGAGCCACCCCGGTGGCCCGATCACGCTGATCGACGAGAGCTACAATGCCAATCCGGCCTCGATGGCGGCGGCCATGGCGCTGCTCAACGCGACGCCGGTGACGGGTGAGGGGCGCCGCATCGCCGTGCTCGGCGACATGCTGGAACTCGGCGAGCATTCGGCCAAGCTGCATGCCGCCCTTGCCGATCTCATCGTTGGCACCGGCACGCAGACAGTGTTTCTCGGCGGCCCCCAAATGCGGGCACTGGCGGAAGCGCTACCGGGCGACATCAAGACGGAATACCGCGCCGGCGTCGAGGAATTGAAGCCGGTGCTGCTTGCCGCGCTGAAGCCTGGCGACGTGGTGATGATCAAATCGTCGAAGGGCATCGGTTTTGCAAAACTGGTCGATGCGCTGCTGGGCAAGTACCCGGCTGAAACGACAACCAGCAAACTGACCTAGGTCAAGTCGGGGGACGAAAGCGCATGTTTACACTGCTGGTCGATTTCGCGGACAAGATCTCGGTCTTCAATGTCTTCCGCTACATCACGTTCCGCACCGGCGGGGCGCTGATCACCTCAGCGCTGATCGTCTTCATCTTCGGGCCGACCATCATCAATTCGCTGCGGCTACGGCAAGGCAAGGGCCAGCCGATCCGCGCCGATGGGCCGCAGACGCATTTCAAGAAGGCGGGTACGCCGACCATGGGCGGGCTGATGATCCTGTCGGGCATCATCGGCTCTTCGCTCCTGTGGGCGAACCTGTCGAGCATCTATGTCTGGGTGGTGCTGCTGGTGACGCTGGGCTTCGGCTCGATCGGCTTCTATGACGACTATCTGAAGGTGACCAAGCAGTCGCATCTCGGCTTCTCCGGCAAGGCGCGGCTGGGGCTCGAATTCATCATCGCCGGCATCGCCGCCTGGGTGATCATGCATAACGGCCAGGCGCCGTTCTCCTCGTCGCTGACATTTCCCTTCGCCAAGGAATTCATCATCAACCTCGGCTGGTTCTTCATCCCGTTCTCGTGCTTCGTCATCGTCGGCGCCGGCAACGCGGTGAACCTGACCGACGGCCTCGACGGACTGGCGATCGTGCCGATCATGATCGCGGCGGCGTCGTTCGGCGTCATCGCCTATCTCTCAGGCAATGCGGTGTTCGCCGAATATCTACAGATCCATTTCGTTCCCGGCACTGGTGAACTGGCGGTCGTGCTGGGCGCCGTCATCGGCGCCGGCCTCGGCTTCCTCTGGTTTAACGCGCCGCCGGCGGCGATCTTCATGGGCGACACCGGCTCGCTGGCCATGGGAGGCCTGATCGGCACGGTCGCCGTCGCCACCAAGCACGAGATCGTGCTCGTCATCGTCGGTGGCCTGTTCGTGGTCGAGATTTTGTCGGTCATCATCCAGGTCGGCTACTTCAAGATGACCGGCAAGCGCGTGTTCCTGATGGCGCCGATCCACCATCATTTCGAAAAGCTCGGCTGGACCGAGAGCCAGGTGGTGATCCGGTTCTGGATCATCGCCGTCATCCTGGCGCTGGTCGGCCTCTCCACCCTGAAGCTCAGATAGGAAGCCCTCCCTTGATCCCCGCCGCATCCTTCGCAGGCAAGCACGTTGCGCTCTTCGGGCTCGGTGGCTCGGGGATCGCGACCGCACGCGCATTGATCGAGGGTGGGGCGCAGGTGCTGGCCTGGGACGACAATCCCGACAGTGTCGCCAAGGCGGCCACCACCGGTATCGCAACCGCCGATTTGCGCGGCGCCGACTGGGCGAAATTCTCGGCCTTCGTGCTGTCGCCGGGCGTGCCGCTGACGCATCCCAAGCCGCATTGGACGGTGGAACTGGCGAGGGGCGCCGGCGTCGAGATCATCGGCGACATCGAGCTTTTCTGCCGCGAGCGGACGCTCAGCGCGCCAACGGCGCCTTTCATCGCCATCACCGGCACCAACGGCAAGTCGACGACGACCGCGCTGACGGCGCATATCCTCAAATCGGCCGGCCGCGACACCCAGATGGGCGGCAATATCGGCCGCGCGGTGATGACGCTCGATCCGCCGAAGACCAATCGACACTATGTCGTCGAGTGTTCGTCCTATCAGATCGACCTTGCTCCCTCGATCAACCCGACCGCCGGCATCCTGCTCAACCTGACGCCCGACCATCTCGATCGCCACGGCACCATGCAGCACTACGCCTCGATCAAGGAGCGGCTCGTGGCGGGCAGCGAGACGGCGATCATCGGCATCGACGATTCCTGGTGCGCGCAGATCGCTGAGCGGCTGGAGCGGGCAGGGCGGCAGGTCATCCGCATTTCCAAGCGGCTGCCGCTGACCGACGGCTATTTCGCCGACGGCACCAATCTGATGGAGGCCGTGCACGGCCGCTACAGCAAGGTCGCCTTCCTCGAAGGCATCGGTTCGCTGCGTGGCCAGCACAATGCGCAGAACGCGCTTGCCGCGGTCGCCGCTTGCCTGAAGGTCGGGCTCGACCTCGGCGAAATCCAGTCGGGGCTCGAGAGCTTCCCCGGCCTCGCGCACCGCATGGAGCAGGTCGGCCGCAAGGGCCATGTGCTGTTCGTCAACGATTCCAAGGCGACCAATGCCGACGCGGCGGCGCCGGCGCTGTCGAGCTTTCCGCGCATCTACTGGATCGCCGGCGGCCTGCCCAAGGAGGGCGGCATCGAGCCGCTGCGCGGTTTCTTCCCGCGCATCGCCAAGGCCTATCTGATCGGCGAGGCCGCACCGGCCTTTTCGGCGACGCTGGGCGAGGCGGTGCCTTACGAGATATCTGGCACGCTGGCCGCCGCGGTCGAGCACGCCGCCCATGATGCGGCCAAGGACGGCAGTGGCGAGGTGGTGGTGCTGTTGTCGCCGGCCTGCGCCAGTTTCGACCAGTTCAAGAATTTCGAAGTTCGCGGCGAAGCCTTCAGGCAAGCTGCGAGCGCTATAGATGGCGTCAAACCCATCGGAGGGGCACGATAATGCAGAGCCGTCTCGATAAAAGTCCTGTCGCAACCTGGTGGTGGACGATCGATCGCTGGTTCCTGGCGGCGTTCCTGTCGCTGATGGGGCTGGGCATCGTCTTGTCCTTCGCCGCCAGCCCCGCGGTCGCCGAGCGCATCGGCCTCGACAGTTTCCACTTCGCCACCAGGCAGATCATCTTCACCGTGCCGGCGCTCGGCGTGATGCTGGCCGTCTCCTTCCTCGATTCCAGGGAGATCCGGCGCATGTCGCTGATCATGCTGTGCCTCATGCTGGTGCTGATGGTGGCGGTGCTCTATATCGGCGTCGAGGTGAAGGGTGCGCGGCGCTGGGTGTCGCTCGCCGGCCTGTCGATCCAGCCCTCGGAATTCCTGAAGCCGGCCTTCGTCATCATGTGCGCCTGGCTGTTCGCCGAGCACAAGCGCCAGCCCGACATTCCCGGCAATTTGTTCGCCATGCTGCTGCTGGTGCTGGTCGTGTCGCTGCTGGTGGCGCAGCCGGACCTCGGCCAGACCATGCTGACGACCGGCACCTGGGGCATCATGTTCTTCATGGCCGGGCTGCCCTGGCTGTGGATCATCGTGCTGGGTGCTGCCGGCGTCGGCGGCGTCTTTGCCGCCTATACGGTGTTTCCGCACGTTGCCTTGCGCATCGACAAGTTCCTCACCGGCGAAGGCGACACGTTCCAGGTCGACATGGGACGCGACGCGCTGATCAATGGCGGCTGGTTCGGCGTCGGCCCGGGCGAGGGCACGGTCAAGCGGGTCATCCCCGACAGCCACGCCGACTTCGTCTTCTCGGTCGCGGGCGAAGAATTCGGGCTGATGATGTGCTTCTTCATCATGTCGATCTTCGCATTCATCGTGCTGCGCGGCCTAAACACGGCGCTCAAGGAACATGACGACTTCACCCGCTATGCGGTCGGCGGCCTCGTCACCGTGTTCGGCCTGCAGGCCGTAATCAACATGTGCGTCAACCTGCAACTGGTGCCCGCCAAGGGCATGACGCTGCCCTTCATCTCCTATGGCGGCTCCTCGCAGATCGCCATCGCCATTTCGATGGGCATGGTGCTGGCGCTGACGCGCAAGCGGCCGGAGAAGCGCAAGCAGATGGGTTTTGCGCTGCCGCAGCGCGCTTTGCCGGCGGAGTGACATGGCGAGGGGCGTCATCCTACTCGCGGCGGGCGGAACCGGCGGACATCTGTTTCCGGCCGAGGCGCTGGCGCATGAGCTGAACGAGCGCGGCTGGACGGTGCATCTGGCGACCGACGATCGCGCCGAGCGGTTTGCCGGCCACTTCCCGGCTGCAGCCGTCCATCCGATCCAGTCGGCGACGATGGGCTCGAAAAATCCGATTGCCGTGCTTGGCGCATTCTGGAAAATCTGGCGCGGCGTGCGCCAGGCCTCCGCCATTATCGGCAGGATCAAGCCGGACGCGGTGGTCGGTTTTGGCGGCTATCCGACCCTGCCGCCGCTCTACGCGGCGACGCGGCGCAAGGTGCCGACGCTGATCCATGAGCAGAACGCGGTGATGGGGCGCGCCAACAGGGCGCTGGCCGGCCGTGTCGATGCCATAGCCGGCGGCTTCCTGCCGCAGGATACGAGCGCCACCGGCGAAAAGACGGTAACGACAGGCAATCCGGTTCGGCCGGCGGTGCTGGAAGCGGCCAAGACGGCTTATGCGGCATCGACAGGGGAGGAGCCTTTCCGCCTGCTGGTGTTCGGCGGCAGCCAGGGTGCGCAGTTCTTTTCCGATGCCATGCCGGGTGCCATCGCGTTGCTTTCGGATGCACAGCGCAAGCGTCTCGTGATCACGCAGCAGGCGCGCGCGGATGACGTGGCGCGGGTGAAGACGGCCTATGCCGCGCTTGGCGTCGCCGTCGAGGTCTCGCCCTTCTTCACCGACATGGCGGCGCGCATGGCGGCGGCGCATCTGGTGATCTCGCGCTCCGGCGCCTCGACCGTCTCGGAGATCGCCGTCATCGGCCGGCCCGCGCTGCTGGTGCCCTATCCCTATGCGCTCGACCACGACCAGGCGGCGAACGCGGCGGCCCTTGCCGCTGCCGGCGGCGGCGAGGTGCACCCGCAATCGACGCTGTCGCCCGAGCGCATCGCGGCCCTCATTGGCGGGCTGATGGACAATCCCGAGCAACTGGCGGCGATGGCCGCGGGCGCGAAATCGGCCGGCAGGCCGGACGCGGCACGGTTGCTCGCCGATCTCACAGAGGCTATTGCGTCCCAAAAAACCGTTTCGGATTTCAAGAAAGGGACGCAAGCATGAAGATGCCGCAGACCATCGGCCTTGTGCATTTCATCGGCATTGGCGGCATCGGCATGAGCGGCATCGCCGAGGTGCTGCACAATCTCGGCTACAAGGTACAAGGGTCCGACCAGGCCGACAGTGCCAATGTGCAGCGGCTGCGCGACAAGGGCATCGAATGCTACGTCGGCCACAAGGCCGAGAATCTCGGCCATGCCGAGGTGGTGGTCGTCTCGACGGCGATCAAGAAGACCAATCCGGAACTGAAAGCCGCGCGCGAAAAGCTGCTGCCGATCGTGCGCCGCGCCGAGATGCTGGCCGAGCTGATGCGCTTCCGTCAGGCGGTGGCGATCGGCGGCACGCATGGCAAGACGACGACGACCTCGATGGTGGCGACCTTGCTGGAAGCCGGCGGGCTCGATCCGACCGTCATCAATGGCGGCATCATCAACGCCTATGGTACCAATGCCCGCATGGGCGACGGCGAGTGGATGGTGGTCGAGGCCGACGAGAGCGACGGCACCTTCCTCAAATTGCCGGCCGACATCGCCGTCGTCACCAACATCGATCCCGAACATCTCGACCATTACGGCAGCTTCGACAAGGTGCGCGAGGCGTTCCGCCAGTTCGTCGAGAACGTGCCGTTCTACGGCTTCGGCGTGATGTGCACCGACCATCCTGAAGTGCAGGCGCTGGTCGGCCGCATCGAGGATCGCCGGGTCATCACCTATGGCGAGAACGCGCAGGCCGATGTGCGCTTCACCAACCACCGCATGGCGGGGGCCACCTCCGAGTTCGACGTGGTGATCCGCGACCGCAAGACCGGCAGCCAGAGCACGATTTCAGGTCTGCGCCTGCCGATGCCCGGCCGCCACAATGTCTCCAACGCCACCGCCGCCATCGCCGTCGCGCATGAGCTCGGCCTGTCCGGCGAGGCGATCAAGAAGGGCCTGTCGTCCTTCGCCGGCGTCAAGCGCCGCTTCACCCATACCGGATCCTGGAACGGCGTCGATGTGTTCGACGATTACGGTCACCATCCGGTCGAGATCTCGGCGGTGCTGAAGGCGGCGCGCAGCGCCACCAAGGGGCGCGTGATCGCCATTGCCCAGCCGCACCGCTTCACCCGGCTGCATGATCTGTTCAACGAGTTTTCAACCTGCTTCAACGATGCCGACACGGTGATTGTGGCGCCGGTCTACGCGGCCGGCGAAGAGCCTATCGAAGGCGTGACTTCCGAAGCGCTGGTGTCGCGCATCCGCGCCGGCGGCCATCGCGACGCGCGATACATAGAGGGTCCGGCAGCGATCGCGCCGATCATTCGCGACCTGGCCAAGCCCGGCGACTTCGTCGTCTTCCTCGGCGCCGGCAACATCACCCAATGGGCCTATGCTCTGCCAAAGGAGCTTGCCGCCTCATGATGCACGGCCAGGCCCTGATCGACAGACTCGGCGACCGGCTTGCCGGCCTGCGCGGCCGGCTCACGCCGAATGCCGAGATGGACAAGATCACCTGGTTCCGCGCCGGCGGCCTGGCGGAGGTGCTGTTCCAGCCGGCCGACGAAGAAGACCTTGCCGCGTTCCTGCGCGCGGTTCCCGAAGAGATACCTCTTACCGTCGTTGGTGTCGGCTCGAACTTGCTGGTCAGGGACGGCGGCATTCCAGGCTTCGTCATCCGGCTCTCGGCCAAGGGCTTTGGCGAGGCCGAGATCGTTTCGCCGATCAGGATCAAGGCGGGTGCCGCCACGCCCGACAAGCGTGTCGCGGCCCTGGCGCTGGAAGCGGGCATTGGCGGCTTCCATTTCTATCACGGCATTCCGGGCGCCGTCGGCGGGGCGCTGAGGATGAATGCCGGCGCCAATGGCGTCGAGACGCGCGAGCGCGTCGTCGAGGTGCGCGCTCTCGACCGCAAGGGCAATGTCCAGACGCTGAGCAATGCCGAGATGGGCTATGCCTATCGCCATTCGTCCGCCCCTGCCGGACTGATCTTCACCTCGGCCGTGTTCGAAGGCTTTGCCGAGGACAAGGCCACTATCAAGGCGGCGATGGACGCGGTGCAGAACCACCGCGAGACTGTGCAGCCGATCCGCGAGAAGACCGGCGGCTCGACCTTCAAGAATCCGGAAGGCACGTCGGCCTGGAAGGAGATCGACAAGGCGGGCTGCCGTGGCCTGATGATCGGTGGCGCGCAGATGTCGCCCATGCACTGCAATTTCATGATCAACACCGGCACCGCGACCGGCTACGACCTCGAATATCTCGGTGAGACGGTGCGCGCCCGCGTGCTCGAACACTCAGGCATCCGGCTGCAGTGGGAGATCAAGCGCATCGGCGATTTCCGGCCCGGGCATGCCGTCCAGGAGTTTCTGGGTCAGCTTCTCTAGGTACGCTGATATTCAGGTGATGCCGGCCTGCAAACGACGGCCTTCTCCGCTTCCGGTGCTCACGGACCCGAATGTCCGCTCCGTTCCGGTTCTCGAAGGCCATCGTTTTCGACTCGGCCTGACCTGAACCTCAACGTACCCTCGCTGTCTATGAAGTTCATGTGATGCATGAACGTCAATGCGCTCGCAGAACGCGCAAAACCGTTGCTCCGGGGACTCAGCGACACGGTTTTCGCAGCCATTTTCTCAGAAAGTGAATCTCTCGGAATCATAAGCACTTGCCAGTGAATCAACTCTCTGATTCTCTGCTGGAAAGCGTTTCCTGATTTGAGTCGTTCGACGCGTTACCCGCGTTTTCCGTCTGGGGGGGCAACCTGCCGGGAGACTCGGACTCAATGTTGCGGAAATCTTGGTTTTTGGTCCGCCGTGAGAGGGGATGACGGGGAATGAAAAGCAAGCATGTGGCCGTCCTGCTGGGAGGTTTTTCGTCCGAGCGGCCCGTGTCCCTGTCCTCCGGAAAGGCCTGTGCCGATGCGCTGGAGAGTGAGGGCTATCAGGTCACCCGCGTCGATGTCGGGCGCGATGTCGGCTCGGTGCTCGCCGAGCTCAAGCCTGACGTCGCCTTCAATGCGCTGCACGGCCCGTTCGGGGAGGACGGCACCATTCAGGGCATCCTTGAATATCTCGCCATTCCCTACACCCATTCCGGCGTGCTCGCCTCGGCGCTCGCCATGAACAAGGAGCAGGCGAAGAAGATCGTCAAATCGGTCGGCGTTCCCGTCGCCGAATCGAAGGTCGCCAATCGCTTTGCCATCCAGAACAAGCATCCGATGAAGCCGCCCTATGTGATCAAGCCGGTCAATGAAGGATCGAGCTTTGGCGTCGTCATCGTGTCGGAGGGGCAGTCGCATCCGCCGCAGGTCGTCGGCTCGTCCGAGTGGAAATATGGCGATACCGTCATGGTCGAGCGCTACATCCACGGGCGCGAGCTGACCTGCGCCGTCATGGGCGATGTGGCGCTCGGCGTCTGCGAGATCATCCCGACCGGTCATTCCTTCTACGATTACGATTCAAAATATGTCGCGGGCGGATCAAAACACGAATGCCCCGCAAAAGTTTCACCGAATATTTACCAAAAAATACAGACACTGGCGCTCAAGGCTCACCAAGCTGTCGGCTGTCGGGGCGTTTCCCGGTCGGACTTCCGTTATGACGATCGTCACTCCGAAAATGGCGAAGTTGTATGGCTCGAGGTCAACACTCAGCCGGGCATGACGCCGACGTCTCTGGTGCCTGAAATCGCGGCCCATGCCGGGCATTCGTTTGGTGAGTTGTTGAGTTGGATGGTGGAGGACGCTTCGTGTCTGCGTTGAAATGGGGGCAAGGCAAGGGGAAGGGCGCGGCCGGGCCGTCGCTGTTCGGCTTGTCGTTGTCATCAGGCCATTTCGTGCTGCCGCGCGTGCTTCGCCGCCCGGTGCGCATCCTGGCGCGCCTGGGCGATGGTGAATTCGAGGCGCCGCGCTTCTCCGCCGCGATGATGTCGGCGGTGCTGCTCGCTTCGAGCGGCGCCTATGGCGCCTATCTCGGCGGCCATGCCGACGGCATCATCCAGAGCATCACCGCCCGTACCGGCTTTGCCGTCGATCAGGTCAAGGTGGTCGGCAATCGCCAGACCTCGGAGATCGACATTCTCGACAGGCTGGAGCTCGACGGCTGGACCTCGCTGATCGGCTTCGACGCCGAGGCTGCGCGCGAGCGCATCTCCGGCCTGCCGTGGATCGAAATGGCGGCGGTGCGCAAGGTCTATCCGCACACGCTGGAAGTGCGCGTCGAGGAGCGCGAAGCCTTCGCGCTCTGGCAGCAGGGCAATGATCTCTCGGTCATCGAGAAGGATGGCGCGGTCATCGCTCCGTTCTCCGGCGGCAAGCAGGTGCTGCTGCCGCTGCTGATCGGCGAGGGCGCGCCGGCCAAGGCGCCTGACTTCCTGGCCAAGGTCGAAAAATATCCGGACCTCGCGAGCCGGGTCAAAGGCTATGTCCGCGTTGGCGATCGCCGCTGGGACCTGAAGCTCGACAACGGCATTACCGTCAAGCTGCCCGAGGACGAGGAAGGCCAGGCGCTCGCCGATCTGGTCAAGATGGACAAGGACAAGGGGCTTTTGTCGCGCGACATCGCTGCCGTCGACATGCGCCTGACAGATAGGCTGGTCGTGGAGCTGACGCCCGAAGCGGCGACGCAACGCGAGGCCGCGCTCAACGAGAAGCCGAAGACCCTCAAGCGCAAGTCGGAGACGAAGATATGAGCTGGCTTGGCGGTTCGGGCGATGCCGCGTCGCGCCGGTCCGGCACTCTGACGGTGCTGGATGTCGGCTCGAACAAGGTCTGCTGCATGGTGGCCAAGCTCAAGCCGAACGATGACGGCAAACTGTTGCGCGGCCGCTCGCACCGGATCCAGGTGATCGGCATCGGTCATCAGAAGTCGCAAGGCGTGAAGTCGGGCGTGGTCGTCGATCTCGACCGCGCCGAGCATGCCATCCGCCTGTCCGTCGACGCCGCCGAGCGCATGGCGGGGCTGACGGTCGATTCGCTCATCGTCAACATGACCGCCGGCCGGCTGAAGAGCGAAAGCTTCTCGGCGACCATCAATCTTGGCGGCCACGAGGCCGACGAAGCCGACATCAAGCGCGTGCTCGGCGCCGGCGCCAAGCAGGCGCTCAAGGCCGAGCGTGAGGTGATCCATTCGCTGCCCGTCGGCTTCTCGCTCGATGCCGAGCGCGGCGTGCGCGATCCGCGCGGCATGGTCGGCGACGCGCTTGGCGTCGACATGCATGTGCTGACGGGTGATGCGGCACCGATGCGCAATCTGGAGCTTTCCATCAACCGCTCGCACCTGTCGGTCGAGCGCATGGTGGCGACGCCCTATGCCAGCGGGCTCGCCGCGCTTGTCGATGACGAGCTGGAGCTGGGTGCCGCCTGCATCGACATGGGCGGCGGCACGACGACCATATCGGTGTTTTCGGAAGGCAAGTTCGTCCATGGCGACGCGATCGCCATTGGCGGCAATCACGTCACGCTCGACATGGCCAAGGGGCTTTCGACCTCGCTCGATGCCGCCGAACGGCTGAAGGTCATGCATGGTTCGGCGCTGCCGGGCAGTGCCGACGACCGCGACCTGGTGTCGATCCAGCCGATCGGCGACGACGGCGACGTGCCGCTGCAGATCCCGCGTTCGGTGATGACGCGCATCGTGCGCGCCCGCATCGACGAGACGCTCGAATTGCTGCGCGACCGGCTGAATAAGTCCGGCTACGGCAATGCGGTCGGCAAGCGCGTCGTTCTGACCGGCGGCGCCAGCCAGCTGGCCGGCCTGCCGGAAGCGGCGCGCCGCATCCTGGGGCGCAATGTGCGCATCGGTCGCCCGCTCGGCGTGGCGGGCCTGCCCGAAGCGGCGAAGGGGCCGGCTTTCTCGGCCGCCGTCGGGCTTCTGATCTATCCGCAGATGGCGAATTTCGAGAGCCATCCTGCAAAAGGCATTTCCGGTCTCAGGATGACCGGAACGGGTGGAAAACTGCATCGCATGAGTCAGTGGTTGAGAGACAGTTTCTAATTGACGGGGACAGCCCCATAGGCGGCCGCGGCGGCGAAGCGGCGTGAAAGGCAAAGGACGGAGACAATGACCATCAATCTGCAGAAGCCGGACATCACCGAGCTTAAGCCGCGCATCACCGTATTCGGTGTCGGCGGCGGCGGCGGCAATGCCGTGAACAACATGATCACCGCGGGCTTGCGCGGTGTCGAGTTCGTCGTGGCCAACACCGACGCGCAGGCGCTGACAATGTCGAAGGCCGACCGGCTGATCCAGCTCGGCGCGCATGTCACCGAAGGCCTCGGCGCCGGCTCGCAGCCGGAAGTCGGCCGCGCGGCTGCTGAGGAGTGCATCGACGAGATCATCGATCACCTGTCCAACACCCATATGTGCTTCGTCACCGCCGGCATGGGCGGCGGCACCGGCACCGGTGCTGCTCCGGTCGTTGCCCGCGCCGCGCGCGAGAAGGGCATCCTCACCGTCGGCGTCGTCACCAAGCCGTTCCACTTCGAAGGCCAGCGCCGCATGAAGACGGCCGATTTGGGCATCGAGGAACTGCAGAAATGCGTCGACACCCTCATCGTCATCCCCAACCAGAACCTGTTCCGGCTGGCCAATGACAAGACCACCTTCGCCGACGCCTTTGCCATGGCCGACCAGGTGCTCTATTCCGGTGTCGCCTGCATCACCGACCTGATGGTCAAGGAAGGCCTGATCAACCTCGACTTCGCCGACGTGCGTTCGGTGATGCGCGAGATGGGCAAGGCGATGATGGGCACTGGCGAAGCTTCGGGCGAGGGCCGCGCGATGGCCGCCGCCGAGGCCGCGATCGCCAATCCGCTGCTCGACGAGACCTCGATGAAGGGCGCCAAGGGCCTGCTGATCTCGATCACCGGCGGCCGCGACCTGACCCTGTTCGAGGTTGACGAAGCAGCGACCCGTATCCGCGAGGAGGTCGACCAGGACGCCAACATCATCCTCGGCGCCACCTTCGACGAGGAACTCGAAGGCGTCATCCGTGTCTCGGTGGTCGCCACCGGCATCGACAAGTCGGCGGCTGAAATCGCCGCGGCGCCGATCTCGATCCGTACGGCCCCGCCGAAGCCGGCCGCCCGTCCGGCCGTGGCCGCCGTGGAGAGCCGCCCGGCACCGGTCCAGCAGCCTGTCTATGAACCGCGCGCCGCGGACCCGGTCGCCGAGGCTATCCAACTCGCCGAGTCGAACGCCGCCGCCATGGCGCAGGCCCGCCCGGCTCCTGTCACCCATGCGGACGATTTCCGCCCGCAGAGCAAGATCTTCCAGGCGCCGCCGCAGCAGCCAATGCCGCAGCCGGTCGTCCAGCAGATACAGCCGGCCCCGCAGCCGCGCGAAATGCTGCGTGAGGTCCAGCAGCCGGTGGCGATGGCACCGCAGCGCATGCCGCGCGTCGAGGACTTTCCGCCGGTGGTGAAGGCCGAGGTCGACGCCAAGAGCCGTCCAGTGGACCACGAGAACAGCAGCGGACCGATGGGCCTGTTGAAGCGCCTTACCAACGGCTTGACCCGCCGCGAGGAGGAACCTGCAAGGCTGCAGCCGGCGCAACCGCGCGAGCCGAAGCTGCGCCAGGCCGCCCCCGAAGTGCGCCGTCTCGCCAGCCAGGACGCCCAGCTCTATGCGCCGCGCCGTGGCCAGCTGGACGACCAGGGCCGCCTGACGCCGCAGACCAGGGCGACTCAGGACGACGATCAGCTGGAGATTCCGGCGTTCCTGCGCCGCCAGGCTAACTGAGCGGTTAACGGACCGTAACAATTGTTAACAGGCAAGCAAGGAATTGCTTGCCTGTTAACGTTTTAAGTGCTGTAGAATCAAACAGTTACGATATGGGGCTTGCTCCGGCTCGCGGTTACAGAGGGTAAGAAACCGTGATTTGGAGTCTCCCTGGCGGGACATTATCTTCGCTGCCTACCATAGTCGGTCTGCCGGGATTTCGGGGAAGTGACCCTGCCTGCCGATTTAACAAGAGCCGCGCCCTTGGGCTGGAGAAGCGGACTTAGGCATATCGGGCTTATGGGGATTGTCTTGCACGACTACCAGACGACAGTGAAGACGCGCGCGTCGCTTACGGGCACCGGCGTCCACAGCGGCAAAGAAGTTTCCATCAGTTTCCTGCCGGCGGATGCCGACACCGGCATCGTGTTCCAGCTCATCAATGGCGAAGGGCAGGGCCGCGAGTTCCGTGCCCTGTTTTCCGAGATCGGCGCCACCGATCTGTGCACCATGCTTGGCGATCCCTCGGGCGAGCATATCGCCACCGTCGAGCACATCATGGCCGCGCTGTTCGGGCTCGGCATCGACAATGTTCTCATCGAGATCGACGGCCACGAGGTTCCCATCCTCGACGGCAGCGCCATGGCCTTCGTGGAAGCCATCGACCAGGCGGGCATCGAGACGCTGCCGGTCAAGCGGCGTTATATCAGGGTCGTCAAGCCGGTTCGCATCGAGAACGGTGCTTCCTGGGCGGAGTTCAGGCCCTATGACGGCACCCGCTTCGAGGTCGAGATCGATTTCGAAAGCCCGGCCATCGGCCGTCAGCTCTTTGCGTCGGACATCAATGCCGACATTTTTCGCCGCGATATTGCGCGCGCCCGCACCTTCGGCTTCATGAAGGATGTCGAGCGGCTGTGGGCGGCCGGCTACGCGCTTGGCTCCTCGCTCGAGAACTCGCTGGTGATCGGTGACGACAATCGCGTCATCAACATGGGCGGCCTGCGCTATCCCAACGAATTCGTGCGCCACAAGACGCTCGACGCCATGGGCGACCTGGCTCTGGCCGGAGCCCGCTTCATCGGCTGTTTCCGCTCCTATCGCGGCGGCCACAGGCTGAACGCCGCGGCGCTGCGGCGCCTGCTGTCGGACCGCACGGCCTTCGAGATCGTCGAGACGACACGCCGCGAGCGTGGCCGCGCGGCAGAGATGAGCGCCGTCAATGCGCCGCTCTACGCGCCTTGGATGATCTAGGTTTCGCACCGTTTTCACGCTTTGTGGCGGGATGCTGGGTGTTGCAGGAATGCATCATCGACCGGCGAAATCATAGGGATGCCCTAGCGCCGCCTTGCCGCCACAAAAATGCGCCATTGCCCGGAGATAGCGTTGCCGGGCAAGGCGGTTATGGTTTATGGCTGCTGCCGTCGATTAGTGCATGTCGCTCAAAAGTGGGGACCAGTTTTGGGACAACAGCATGCAAGAGGCATTAAAATAACGCCGAAAGGGCGCAATCCAATCATGTTCTTCAAGCGAGTCGGTCAATCGAAAGCGCCAAAGCGGTCTGTTCTCCTGGCGCTTTCGCTGGTTGTTCCATCGCTCTTTCTGTCGGCCTGCATGTCGTCGGAGAAAGACATCGATCTGTCGAAATACGTCGACCAGACCGAGCCGGCCGACGTTCTCTACAATCAGGGCCTCGCCAATTTGAATGCCGGCCGCCTCGACGAGGCGAGCAAGAAGTTCGACGCCGTCGACCGCCAGCACCCCTATTCGGAATGGGCTCGCAAGTCGATGGTGATGGGCGCTTTCGCCGACTACCGAAAGGGCAGCTACGACGAGGCGATCTCGTCGGCCAAGCGCTATCTGGCGCTTTATCCGTCCACCGATGACGCGCCCTATGCACAGTACATTATCGGCCTGAGCTACTATCGCCAGATCAAGGACGTGACGCAGGATCAGAAGGAAGCGCGCCAGACGCTGCAGACGATGCAGGATCTGGTCACGCGCTGGCCGACGTCGGAATATGTCGACGACGCCAAGGAGAAGATCCGCTTCGCCAACGACCAGCTCGCCGGCAAGGAAATGCAGATCGGCCGCTATTATCTGGAGCGCCGCGAGTACATCGCCGCCGTCAAGCGCTTCCGCACCGTGGTGGAAAACTATTCCAACACGCGTCATGTCGAGGAAGCGTTGGCCCGCCTTACCGAAAGCTATTACGCGATGGGGCTGACCTCGGAGGCCCAGACGGCCGCCGCGGTGCTCGGCACCAACTATCCCGACAGCCCGTGGTACAAGGATTCCTACAAGCTCCTGCAGAGCAACGGGCTTTCGCCGCGCGAGAATGCCGGATCGTGGATTTCCAAGGCCGGGAAGCTGATCACCGGCGCCTGATCTGTCAGGCGCAAGCGTGCGAGCGCGCTTTTCGGATTGATCCGATGCTGAAACAAAAAGATAGTGCGGCGCTGCGACTCCAATCGGTCGCGCACCGCTCCACGGCGGTTCAGTGGTTTGATTGAAGCGCTGAGCCGTCCCAACTTTTTGTTCTACGCAATTCCGATGGCAAAAACGCTGCGCACCTTTCCTGGAATTGCCTGAGGTTCGGGTTCTGATGCTTTCCAGACTGTCGATCCGCGATATCGTCCTGATCGAGAAGCTGGATATCGACTTCCAGCCGGGCCTTTCCGTGCTGACGGGTGAAACCGGCGCCGGCAAATCCATCCTGCTCGATGCCCTGTCACTGGCGCTCGGCGCGCGCGGTGACGCCTCTCTGGTGCGCCATGGCGCACCACAGGGCCAGGTCATTGCCGTGTTCGATGTGGCCCGCAACCATCCGGTACGCGCGCTGCTCGTCGAGAACGCCATCGAGGATGATGGCGACATCATCCTGCGCCGCGTGCAGACGGCGGACGGCCGCACCCGCGTCTTCGTCAACGACCAGCCGTCCAGCGTGACGCTGATGCGCGATGTCGGGCGCGCTCTGGTCGAGATCCACGGCCAGCACGACGAGCGCGCCTTGGTCGATCCGGGCGCCCACCGCAACGTGCTCGACGCTTTCGGCGGCCATCTCGGCGCTGTCCGATCGACCGGCGAGGCCTGGCGCCACTGGCGCGCCTGCGAGCAGGAGCTCACGCGCCACCGCGCCAAGGTGGCGGCAGCGGCGCGCGAGGCCGATTACCTGCGTGCGGCGGTGGCGGAGCTGACCAAGCTCGATCCGCAGCCCGGCGAGGAAACGGAACTTGCCGAACTGCGCGCCCACATGATGCGCGCCGAAAAGATCGCTTCCGAAATCCATGACGCCCAGGATGTGCTGTCCGGCCCGTCTTCGCCCTTGCCGCAGCTCGCCAGTCTGCTGAGACGGCTGCAGCGCAAGGCAACGGAGGCGCCCGGCCTGCTCGAGGACGTGGTCAAGTCGCTGGACGAAGCGATGCTGTCGCTCGACGCGGCGCAATCCGGTGTCGAAGCGGCCCTTCGCGCAACGGAGTATGACCCGCAGCGGCTGGAGAAGGCGGAGGAGCGGCTGTTTTCGCTGCGCGCGGCCTCACGCAAGCATAGTGTCGCCGTCGACGATCTGGCGCAACTGCGCGACACGATGGTTGCCGACCTCGCCGATCTCGATGCCGGCGAGGAGCGCCTGCACGGGTTGGAAAAGCAGGCCGCGGCGGCACGCAAGGCTTATGACATCGCCGCGGCGCAGCTTTCCTCGCTTCGCCACGCGGCGGCCGTCGGCCTGACCAAGGCCGTGATGGCCGAATTGCCGGCGCTGAAGCTCGAACGCGCCGCCTTCATCGTCGAGATGAAGAGCGAAGCCGAGACCCGCATGGAAGAGGGCATCGACCAGATCGAGTTCTGGGTGCGCACCAATCCCGGCACACGGCCCGGGCCGATGATGAAGGTGGCATCCGGCGGCGAGCTGTCGCGCTTCCTTTTAGCGCTGAAAGTGGCGCTGGCCGACCGTGGCTCGGCGCCGACGCTGGTTTTCGACGAAATCGACACCGGTGTGGGTGGCGCCGTGGCGGATGCCATCGGCCAAAGGCTGGCGCGGCTGTCGAAGCGCGTGCAGGTGCTGTCGGTCACCCATGCGCCGCAAGTGGCGGCGCGCGCGGCGACGCATTTCCTGATCTCAAAATCGGGCAGCACGGACCGTGTGGCGACCGGCATTGCCGAGATGGACCGGCCGGCGCGGCAGGAAGAGATCGCCCGCATGCTGGCCGGCGCCACGATCACCGACGAGGCGCGCGCCGCCGCCGAACGGCTGCTGCGCGAGAATACAAACGCGGCGTAAGGCCATCCGGCGTCATTGACGGGGCAGGATATGGCAGCGAGTCAGGATATGGCTCCATCCTGCTGTTCAGGAATGATCTTTTCCGAAAACCGGTTCCCACTTTTCGGGATCATGCTCTATTGTGGCGCGCCACCGTTCGGGGAAGAAAAGCATGGCCGAAAAACCTGTCGATTCGCTCAGCGAAAGCGAGGCTGAAGCCGAGCTGAAGCGCCTGGCGGAGGAGATCGCCGAGCATGACCGGCGCTACCATGCCGAGGACGCGCCCACGATCACCGACGCCGAATATGATGCGCTGCGCCGGCGCAACCTTGCCATCGAGGAGCGTTTTCCCGACCAGGTGCGCGAGGATTCGCCGTCGCGCAGGGTCGGCGCGCCGCCGGCCGAAGGTTTCGCCAAGGTGCGCCATGCCGTGCCGATGCTCAGCCTCGCCAAGGCCTATACCGACGAGGACGTCGCCGATTTCATCGAGCGCGGCCGGCGTTTCTTCGACCGCGACAAGGACCTCGATATCGCCTTCACCGCCGAACCGAAGATCGACGGGCTGTCGGCGTCGCTGCGCTATGAGAATGGCGTGTTCGTGCAGGGCGCGACGCGCGGCGACGGAACCGTGGGTGAGGACATCACCGCCAATCTCAGGACCATCGCCGATATTCCCGCGAGGCTGAAAGGCTCCGGCTGGCCTGATGTCATCGAGATACGCGGCGAGGTCTACATGACCTATGCGGAATTCGAGGCGCTGAAGGCGCGCTCGGCGGCGGCCGGCGGCCAGGATTACGTCAATCCGCGCAACACGGCGGCAGGATCGCTGCGCCAGAAAGATCCATCGGTCACCGCCAGCCGCAACCTGAAATTCTTCGCCTATGCCTGGGGCTACACGACGGCGGACCCCGCGCCGACGCAGTTCGATTCGGTGCAGAAGTTCAAGGAATGGGGGTTCAAGGTCAGCCCGCTGATGGTGCGGGCGAAGTCGATCGACGACCTCATAGCGCACTATCATCGCATCGAGGAGCAGCGCTCCTCGCTCGGCTACGACATCGACGGCGTCGTCTACAAGGTCGACCAGCTGGAACTGCAGCGCCGCTGGGGTTTCGTCACCGGCGAGCCGCGCTGGGCGGTTGCCCACAAATTCCCGGCCGAGCAGGCGATGACGACCGTGCAGAAGATCGACATCCAGGTCGGCCGCACCGGCACGCTGGCGCCGGTCGCAAGGCTCGCGCCCGTCACCGTCGGCGGCGTCGTGGTCGAGAACGTCACGCTGCACAATGAGGATTACATCAAGGGTTTCGACAGCAACGGCCTGCCGATCCGCGACGGCATCGATGTGCGCATCGGCGACACGGTGGTGATCCAGCGGGCAGGCGACGTCATTCCGCAGATCGTCAGCGTCGTCATCGACAAGCGCCCGGCCGATGCCGTGCCTTACGAATTCCCGCATACCTGTCCGGTCTGCGGCTCGCCGGCGACGCGCGAGATCAACGAGAAGACCGGCAAGGAGGATTCCCGCCGGCGCTGCACCGGCGAGCTGATCTGCGCAGCACAGGCCGTGGAAAGATTGCGCCATTTCGTTTCGCGCGGGGCGCTCGATATAGAGGGCCTGGGCGCCGAAAACATCGACACCTTCTTCAATGCCGGACTGATCAAGACGGCCGCCGATATTTTTACGCTCAGGGATCGACGTCCCGCCGTCACCAAGGCGCTGGCCGAGCGGCGCGAGGAGCAGGCCAGGCAGCGTGAGGCGGCGTCCGGAAAGACGCGCAAGAATGTGCGCAATGTCGAGGACCGCAACTATGAAGGCCTCGACAAGCTGTTCGCGGCCATCGACTCGCGCCGCGAGCCGGAACTCGATCGCTTCATCTTCGCGCTCGGCATCCGCCATATCGGCGAGACGACGGCCGCCGTGCTCGCCAAGACCTTTTCCACCATCGAGGAACTGATCCGCGTCGGCAAGGAAACGGCGGCAGCGCAGGATCCGCACACCGTCTTCCCTTCGGTCAACGGCATCGGTGACACGGTGATCGATGCGCTGCGCGATTTCTTCGGCAATGAACGCAATGACGACGTGCTCGACAAGCTGCTCGAGCAGGTCAGGCCCAAGCCCTATATCGTCACCGTCTCGGCCGACAGCGAGGTTGCCGGCAAGACCATCGTCTTCACCGGCACGCTGGAGAAGATGACGCGCTCGGAAGCCAAGGCGATGGCCGAACGCCTGGGCGCCAAGGTGGCCGGCTCGGTTTCGGCCAAGACCGATCTGCTGGTCGCCGGACCCGGCGCCGGCTCCAAGCTCAAGCTTGCCAGCGAACTTGGCGTCGAAGTCATCGACGAAGACACCTGGCTGCAACGGGTCGGCAAGGCGTGATGGCGTTCAAAGGCTTCGGCCCAAAGGCCCTTCCGTTCCTGAAGGCGCTGGATTTCCACCAGAGCCGGGAGTGGTTTTTGGAAAACCGCGACCTGTTCGAACAGGAACTGCGCGATCCGCTTGGCGATCTCGTCGACACGCTGACCCAACGCTTTGCGGAAGCGCGGCTCGGCTTGCGCGGCGACCGCAAGAAGTCGCTGTTCCGCATCAATCGTGACGTGCGCTTTGCCAAGGACAAGCGGCCCTACAACCGGCATGTCTCGGCGATCCTGTCGCCCGATGGCAGCAAGGCCGTGCAGGGCGTGTTCTACATTCATATCGGGCTTGAGGGCTGCTTTGCCGGCGTCGCCTGGTGGCAGCCGGAGGCTGCGCTGCTGCTGGCGATGCGGCGCGCCATCGAGACGTGGCCGGACAGGTTTCGCGCCATGGTTAAGGCGTTGAAGAAGAACGGCCTCGAGCTTAGCGCCGAAGACGCCATGAAACGCACGCCGCGAGGCTTCGAGCACGTTACGGACAAGGATCTCGTCGCTGCGATCCGCAACCGGCATTTTGCCGTCCGCCACGTCATCGATCCGGCGGGCATCCACGGGCCGGAACTGGTCGAGGAACTCGTCGATTTCACCATGCGCGCCAAGCCTCTGCTCGACTGGGGCAGGGCGATCGAGGGCAAAATCGCGAAGGACTAAGTTCCATCTCGAGCCCGGCGATGATCATTTCCGCTGATCGTTTGGCTCAAGCGAATTCGTGTGACAAGGCGGGCTGCACTACCTACATCGACGGTTTCGACCCTGGAGCGATCGATGGCGACGGACGTGATTTCCGAGAGCGGCGGCAGAAGCGACTTCTGGCAAGGCGTGCGGCTCTCCATGCCTGTCGTCGTGGCGTCGGCGCCGTTCGCGGTGCTGTTCGGGGCGCTTGCCGTCGACAATGGTTTCTCGGTCCTCGAAGCCTTTATGATGAGCGCGCTGGTCTATGGCGGCGCCAGCCAGATGGTCGGCATCCAGCTGTTCGGCCAGCATGTCGCGCCATGGCTGATCGTGCTGTCGATCTTCGCCGTCAACTTCCGCCATGTGCTCTACTCCGCCGGCATCGGCCGGCGCATCGCGCATTGGCCTGTGATCCAGCAGGCGCTCGGCTATTTCATCCTCACCGATCCGCAGTTCGCGGTGGCCGAGGCGAGGGCGGCGTCGGGCCAGACGGTCGGCTTCGCCTGGTATCTGGGGCTTGGCCTGCCGGTCTATGTGTTCTGGGTAACCGAAAGCGCGCTGGGTGCTGTGTTCGGCAAGCTCATCCCCGACACGCATGCGCTGGGCATCGATTTCCTGTTGCCGATCTATTTCCTCGGCCTGGTGATGGGCTTCCGCAAGCGGCCGCTGTGGCTGCCGGTGGTGGTCGCCAGTGCCTGCGCCTCGATCATTGCCTACAAGACTGTCGGCTCGCCTTGGCACGTCTCGATCGGCGCCATTGCCGGCGTGCTGCTCGCCGTCATCTTGCCACCGCACCATAGCGGCGTGGAGACAAGGCCATGAGCACGACGTTCTGGATCATCATCGCCGGCGCGGTCGCCACCTATCTCACGCGCGTCGGCGGGCATCTGGTCATCTCCCGCTTCGAGAACATCCATCCGCGCGTCGAGGCCGGCCTCAACGCCGTGCCTGCGGCGGTGCTGACGACGCTGGTGGCGCCGGAGCTGTTGAATGCCGGACTGGCGGAATGGGCGGCATTGGTCGTCACCGCCGTGGTCTCGCTGCGCGGCGGGCTGATGTCGATGTTTTTGGCTGGCGCGGCAGTGCTCATCCTGGCGCGGCAGTTCGCAGCGTAGTTTGGCCCGCGATCTTTCCGAGCGTTGGCACCGCCCCTCATTGCCCTGCCGGGCGTTCGTCACTCGAAAAGCCAAGCAATTGGCTTTTCGTCCGCTTCGCGGACCGCTTCTCAACTCCCCGTATAGTGACTTGGAGAAAGAGGCTCGCCTCAAATCTTCGCGTCGTGCGGCAGCGGCGCTGTCGCCTTTTCCAGCCAGGCCAGCGTTTCGCCGTCAAGCATCGGTCCGATCTCGGCCAGCACGCGGGCATGGTAGGCGTCTAGCCAATGCAGTTCCTCGCGAGTCAGCAGCTCTGACCGCACCAGCCTGATGTCGATCGGTGCCAGCGTCAGCGTCTCGAAGCCATGCACGGCGATGTCGCCGCCTTCGATCTGTTCGGCCGGCGTCACCAGGATGAGGTTCTCGATGCGGATGCCGTAGGCGCCTTCCTTGTAATAGCCGGGTTCGTTGGACAGCATCATGCCTTCGAGCAGCTTTTCGGTGCCGGTGCGGGCAATGCGCTGCGGACCTTCATGCACGGCCAGATAAGAGCCGACGCCATGGCCGGTGCCATGGGCGAAGTCGCAACCATGCTTCCACAGCGCCATGCGGGCGACGGCGTCGATTTCCGAGCCGCGCGTGCCGGCGGGGAAGCGCAGCGTGGAAATGCCGATCATGCCTTTCAGCACCAGCGTAAAGCGTTCGCGCATTTCCTCGGTCGGCTGGCCGATCGGCACGGTGCGGGTGATGTCGGTGGTGCCGTCCTGATACTGCGCGCCGGAATCGAGCAGGAACAACTCGCCGGCCTGCAGCTTGCGGCTGGTGGCGCGCGACACGCGGTAATGCATGATGGCGCCGTTCGGGCCGGCGCCGGAAATGGTGTCGAAGGACACGTCGCGCAGCGGCATTTGCGTTTCCTCGCCGGTCTGCCGGCGGCTCTCCTCCAGCCTTGTGACGACCGCGATCTCGTCGAGCGAGCCGGGTTTTTGCCGCTCCAGCCAGCACAGCAGCTTGGCCACCGCCGCGCCGTCACGACGGTGCGCGGCGCGCGAGCCGTTGATCTCGGCCTGGTTCTTGGTGGCTCGCGGGATGCGGGCAGGATCGGGCGCGGCAACCACCGTACCGCCATTGTCCTCGACCAGCATGCGCAGCCGGTCGGCCGCCAGCACCGGGTCGAGCGCGATTTTGGCGCCGCCCTTGGCAAGCGCTGCGATCGCCGCTTCGAATTCGCCGGGCTCGTGCGGATCGGCGAGCTGGGTGAGATAGGCCGCGACCTGGCGCGAGAATTTGCGCTTGTCCATGAACAGCTGGTGCGATCCATCCGCCGCGAGGATGGCGAAGCCGAGTGCCAGCGGCGTGTGCGGTACGTCGCCGCCTCGGATGTTGAAGGCCCAGGCGATGGAGGAGGGGTCGGTCAGCACCGCATGGGTGGCACCGTCCTTGCCGATCGCTGTTGCCAGCCGCGCCAGCTTGTCCTTGGCGAGTTCGCCGGCAAAGCCAATCGGGTGCAGCTCGACCGGCGTCACCGGCGCGGCGGGCTGGTCGTTCCAGATGATGTCGATCGGGTTTCTCTCGAGCGGCACGAGCGCCGCGCCGGTCTTGTCGGCCGAGGCCTGCAACGCCTTGACCTCGCCAATCGTGTGCAGCCATGGGTCGAAGCCCAGCCGCGCGCCCTTGCCTATATTGTCCTTGAGCCAGACGGCGGGCGGGTTGTCGACCAGGCTTTCGACCGCAAAGATGTCGAGATCGACCTCGCTGCGCACCTGCAGCGTGTAGCGCCCGTCGACGAAGATGAAGGCGCGGTCGCGCAGCACGATGGCGACGCCGGCCGAGCCGCTGAAGCCGGTCAACCATTTCAGCCGTGCCGATCGATCGGCGACATATTCGCCCTGGTGCTCGTCCGCGCGCGGAACGATAAAACCGTCGAGGCCATTGGCGGCCAGCCATTGGCGCAGCAGCGCCACGCGCGGCTTGCCAACCGAAGGGTCGCCCGCGGAATCGAAGGTCTGGAACATGATGGGCCTCCTGATGTCAGCGTGACCGTAGCCTATGGGTCCGGAAATCGGAATCGATTTCCGGTTGGCGCAAACTGCTACAGCGCCGGCTGGCTGACAACCAAATGGGGCTGGTCCAGCCGCGGCACGATCAGCTTTCCGGCGAAATCCATGCCACGGCCCATCAAGTTCTAAGTTGCGACTGTCGAGGATCGGCAGTTGCGTTGCCGATCTCAGCGCTTGAGGTGGATCGTCACCCAGCCTTCGCGGCGCAAGGTGCTGATGTGCCGGAAATTCTGGCCGACATAGGCCGAGATGACGGCGTCGCGCTGGCGCTCGAGAATGCCCGACAGGACGATCGAGCCGCCAAGCGCGATGTGTCCGGCCATTTGCGGCGCCAGCCGCATCAACGGCCGCGCCAATATGTTGGCGACGATCAGGTCGAAAGGGGCACGCTTGCCGAAGATCGGATGGTGAAAGCCCGGTGCGGTGACCGTTTCGATGAGCGCCTTGACGTGATTGAGCCGCGCATTGGCGGCGGCGACCTTCACCGCCACCGGGTCGATGTCGGTGGCGAGCACCGAAATATGCGCCAGCTTGGCGACGGCGATGGCCAGCACGGCGCTGCCGGTGCCGAGGTCGAGCGCATTGCGCGGGTGCTCGCGCCGCACCACTTTCTCCAGCATTTCCAGGCAGCCGGCGGTGGTACCGTGATGGCCGGTGCCGAAGGCAAGGCCGGCCTCGATCTCGATGGCGAGTTCGCCGCTGTGGCGCTTCCTGCGGTCATGCGCGCCGTGGACGAAGAAACGGCCGGCGCGCACCGGCTTCAGGCCCTCCAGCGAACGCGCCACCCAGTCGATGTCGGGCAGCACTTCGCGCTCGACCGGCTTCGACTGAGCAAGCCCGGCGAGAATGTCCTTCACCCGCGCTTCAATCGCATCGACGTCGCCATCGGCGTAGAGCGAAACCTCGTGGATGTCCTGGTCTTCGTCGACCTCGAGCACGGCGATCGGCAGGCCTTCATCCTCGAAGGCCAGCTCAAGCGCCGCGAAGACGCGCTCTGCCTCGATCTTGCCGGTGGTGAAATGAAGCCGCGTCTGGGTCATATGGATACTTATCAACCCTTGGCCGCGAGGCGCTTCAGCTTCTCCACGGCCGTGCTGGCGCTTTCGCCATAGGCGATCGTGCCGGCAAAGTCGCCCCTGGAGTTGAGCAGCAGCACCGAGGCGGTGTGGTCCATCGTATAGTCGCCGTCGCCTGTATCGACCTTCTTCCAGTAGATGCCGAACGACTTGGCCATGGCATGGACCTTGTCAGGGTCGCCGGTGATGCCGGTAATGCGGTCCGAGAAATTGCTGACATAGGCGTTCATCACCGCCGGCGTGTCACGCTCCGGGTCGACCGAGACGAAATAGGCATGCAAGGTCTTGCCGTCATCGCCGAGCGTCTTCAGCCAGCCGGAGAGTTCGAACAGCGTCGTCGGGCAGACTTCGGGGCAATGGGTGAAGCCGAAGAAGACGACGCTGGGCTGCCCTCGGAATGCGGCTTCGGTGATCGGCGCGCCCTTCTGGTCGACGAGGGTGAAGGGCGCGCCGAACGGTTCGCCGCCATAATGGCCGCGATACCAGTCGAAGGTCAGCCAGCCGATGCCGGCCGCCATCAGGACGAGAATGCCGACCAGGATAGAACGCATCATCACAAAAGTCCGTCCGCAGAAATCATCGCGCCGGCTCAATGCCGCGCCGGTGCGACAGTCTTAGCGGTTTGGCCCTGCGCAGGCAAAGTGCCGCGATGCCGCAACCGTGGTGGTGTTGACGCATCCGCTTGCAAAGCCGCACGCCGCGTCCCACCTGATACCGGCAACTCGAACCGCAGGAGGCTCCTTTGCTCGAACTGGTTGGGCGCGAACGGATTGGGCGAAAACTGATCGGCGGCGCCTTGGCCGCGTGCGTCGTGCTTGGCGCCGGTGGCGCCGTCGCCGAGGAAGTCGGCAAGGTCGGCGTCGACTGGGTCGGCAATGACATCATCGTCGAAGCGATCAAGGATCCCAAGGTGGACGGCGTGACCTGCCATGTCTCCTATTTCGACCGCAGCATCATCGACCGCCTGCACAAGGGCAACTGGTTCGAGGATCCCTCCGATTCGTCGATCTCCTGCCGTCAGACCGGCCCGATCACCATCGGCGACATCGACATGAGCGAGGGCGGCGAGGAGGTGTTCAAGCAGGGCCTCAGCTTGATCTGGAAGAAGCAGGTGGTGAACCGCATCTACGACAAGACCAACGAGACGCTGATCTATCTCTCGCATTCGCGCCAGGTGCAGAACGGCTCGGCCAAAATGTCGGTGACCACGGTGCCGCTCTATGGCCAGAACGTGGTGTGGAGCAAGGGCAAGCCGAAATAGGTGGATGGGCGTCTTTTTGTGCTGATTGGCGCCACGGACCATTGCTCCTGCCTTGCAGGAGCAATTGCTCGGGCGTAAAGCCGCGCGCATGGACCGCACCGAAAACCTCGTCCTGAAAGATCCCGAGCCGCGCATCCATCCGACCGCGGAGTTGAAGGCTTGCAAGCTCGGCCGTTACGCTTCGATCGGCGAGAGGGTGGTGCTGCGCGAGGTGAGCGTCGGGGATTTCTCCTATTTCGAGCGCCATGCCGAGGCGATCTATACGAGCATCGGCAAATTCTGCTCGATTGCCGCCAACAGCCGCATCAACGCGCTTGAACATCCGATCGAGCGGTTGACCCAGCACAAGGTCAGCTATCGGCCGAACGAATATTTCCGCTGGCTGGGTGTCGATGCGGCGTTCCGCGAGCGGCGGCAGGCGAAGGCCGTGACCATCGGCCACGACGTCTGGATCGGCCACGGCGCGGTGATCATGCCCGGCGTCACGATCGGCAATGGCGCGGTCATCGGCGCCAATGCGGTGGTGACGCAGGACGTGCCGTCCTACACGATCGCCGCCGGCGTGCCGGCAAAGCCGCTCCGGGCGCGCTTTGCTCCCGACATAGCGGCGCGGATCGAAGCGCTCGCCTGGTGGGACTGGCCGGTCGAGAAACTCGCCAGGGCGGTTCCCGATATCCAGTCCATGCCGATCGAGGCCTTCCTTGATCGTTGGGAAAACGACGCCGTTTAGGCTTCCGCTGACAACGGTTTGGCCCTGGCCGTCACCGCCGCAGGCCATCAGCAGACCGAGAGCGGCGCTGGCAAGCGGGCTGCGGGAAAGTGAAGCGACCGTCTGTCCGTATGCCGGTCGGCGCTTTCGGGAACCATCCCTCCGCGCTCCGGACTGAAACCCCTTCCGCCATGCGGGGGTGGCGCGGCGGAAGGGGCCGGAGGTAAACCGCTGTGGAGCGGAAGGAACAGGCACTTTTGCCTGCACGGTTACTATGACATTAGACCGATAAGGTGTGTTTTCCGCCGCATGCGCGCCTTGCGTGTGTCCAATTGCACCTGATGTATTTGTTGCCGACTGGAACCCGAGCGGGTCTCCGGTTGTTTCTCATCGCCGCAGCCATTGAGAGATCTCGACAGATGGAAAAGGTCTTTACCAAGATTGCCAATTGGGTAGCCCACATGACGGGGCTGCCGCTGACATTCGCCGTCTGCTGTATGATTATCGTTGTCTGGGCGGTGAGCGGGCCATTCTTTGGCTTCTCGGACACCTGGCAATTGGTGATCAACACCGGCACGACAATCATCACGTTCCTAATGGTGTTCCTGATCCAGAACACCCAGAATCGCGATAGTGCCGCGATCCAGGCCAAGCTCGATGAACTGATCCGGGTCGGCAGGGGCCACAACCATTTCATCGGCATCGAGCACCTGACGGAATCCGAGGTCGAGGAAATCCGCGACAAGTGCGAGCGGGCGGCGCGGCGGCATGACGAAAAGATCGCCGCCATGGCCGCCAAGAAGGCCGTCGCGCAAAAGCGAGGCCCGAAAAAGCACGCGGCTTGAGAGCTTGCTGATCAGCCTTTGATGAAGGCCGCGAACGCATCCCTGTGATCGGGGTGCCAGCGCGACAGGGCGGGGCGGTTTTCGATGATGTCGCCGATGGCCCAGGCCATGCGCTTTTCATCCAGCGGGCGCGCTGCTTCATTGTCCGGGCACAGGATGTAGAAGTCGCCCCTGACCAGAGATTCCAGCATGAAATCAATGACCTGTTCGCCGGTCCAGGCGCCGGCGGGCTTTTCCGTCGCCCCTTCGGTGAGGCCGGTATAGGTGAAGCCGGGAATGAGCAGATGCGCCGACAGGCGGGCGCCGGGTTCGTTGCGCAATGCGTGCGCCAGGCCTTCGGTGAATGTCTTCACGCCGGCCTTGGAGACATTGTAGGCGAGGTTGCCGGGCGGCGTGGTGATGCCTTGCTTGGAACCGGTGTTGACGATCAGGCCCGGCTTGGCCGACGCCAGCATGCGCGGCGCGAAGGCTTCGACGCCATGCACGACGCCCCAGAAATTGATGTCGAGCAGCCGTTTCCAGCCATCGCGGTTTTCCCAGGGTTTTCCCGGATTGTCGCCGACGCCGGCATTGTTCATCAGCAGCGAGACCTCGCCGAAGGCGCCGAATGCGCGGTCGGCGAGACGATCGACCTCATCGGCCTTCGAAACATCAGCGGCGACGGCAAGCACGGCATCATCGCCGGCAATGGCCGAGACGGCGCGGGAGGCATCGTCAAGGCGCGCGCTGCCAATGTCGGCGAGCACGATCTTCATGCCCATCAGCGCAAGCCGCTTGGCGGCTGCCAGGCCTATGCCGCTGGCCGCGCCAGTGATGACGGCGGCGTTGCCGGGGCCAAGCGCGGGCAGGGCGATCTGGATTTCAGCGTCGGTGATCATGAGCAACAGCATCCTTTTCTCGATGGCGCCGAACTTAGCGCCGGGACGGGCTTGCGCAAGCCTTCGTCAGCACGTGTTCGGGTTGACCAGTCGGGCCGCGACTGCGCATGCTGCCCACAAATGGAGATTTTCGATTGACGGACTGGATCGCAATTCTGAAAGAGCAGACCGCCACCGGTGACCAGATGGGGCGCGAGGTGCCGCAGATGCTGGCCAACCCTGATATCAGCGAAGCCCAAGTGAAGACACTGTTCTCCGCGCTGGAAAAACAGGCCGAGTTCGTTGAGAAGCTGCGCATGGCGCTGGAGAAATTCGGCCATGATTTCTCGATCATCAAGGCAGCCGAACGGCTGGAGGAGCGCTACGCCGATCTTGCGGCGTCGGTCGCCGAAAAGCTGAAAGCGATGCGCAAATAGAGCGGCTTTTTGGAGCTATTTTTCGAGAACGCGGGAAAAACGCGTGTCCGGTATAAGCCACACCAGGGCGACGGCAACATAGAGGCCCACACCGATCCACCGGTTGAGGAAGGCAAGCGCAACGGCCGCTATATAGACGGCAAGCGAAATCCTTCCCTTGCGGTCAGTGCCGATTGCCTTGGCGAAGGCGGTGCCCTGACCATGCAGCCGGCGCAGTGCCAGGACCAGGATGGCATAGGCGGTCGCGCACATTGCGAGATCGAAGCCGTAGACCGCGACGGGAACCGTGGCGAAATGGTTCTCGCCCATGAAGGCGGTCGTTACAGGCATCAGGGACAGCCAGAACAACAGATGCAGGTTTGCCCACAAGACCCCGCCGTCGACGCGCTGCACGGTGTGGAACATGTTGTGCAGATTGTTCCAGTAGATGCCGACATTGATGAATGACAGCACGTAGCACAGGAAGACCGGCAATTGCGGCACCAGGGCCGCGAAGTTCTCGCCCTCCGGCACCTTCAGCTCCAGAACCATGATGGTGATGATGATGGCCACCACGCCGTCGGTGAATGCCTCGACCCTGCCTTTGCCCATGATTCTCCCTCTCGAACAGGCGAACGTTACGAGAGGATGTGGTGCCGCGCCATACTGACAATCTTGTCAGGAGCTTTGGACGGAAACGGGAACCGCCGTCGCCAGGTAGACGTTGGGCAAGAGTTTCCCAAAAGAAGATGCCGGCATGACCATCAACGCTCAGACCATGACTCGCGACAACGAACTCGGTGGCCGTGCGGCGACGGCCGCCGTCGCCGCCATGATTGCAGCCCTTTTCGCCGGCAGCACGGCGTTGACGCCACTCTATGTCATCTACAAGCAGGCCTTCGGTTTCTCGCAGATCACGCTGACACTGGTCTACGCCGTCTACGTCATCGGCAATCTGGGCGCGCTTATCCTCTTCGGACGTCTCTCTGATGTGGTCGGCCGCCGTCCAGCCGCGATGGCGGCGATGGCCGTTGCCGTGGTCAGTGCGCTGATTTTCCTGTTTGCGGAAAACGTGGCTTGGCTCGACCTTGCGCGGATACTCAGCGGTCTTGGGATCGGAGTGGGCGCGGGAACCGGAACCGCCTGGCTGGCCGAGCTGATCGAAGGCGAGGACAAATCGCGCGCGGCCATCATCGCCACCAGCATCAATTTCGTCGGGCTCGGGCTTGGCGCGCTTGTGGCGGGACTGCTGGCGCAATACGCGCCCTGGCCACTTCGGCTGACATTCGCTGTCTATCTGGCTTTGCTTGCCCTCGTCACGCTGCTGATTTGGCGCACGCGGGAAACCGTGTCGCGGCCGGGGCGGCTGACCGATGTCTCGATGCGGCCACGCCTCTCGGTTCCCGTCAGCATCCGAACGCGCTTCGTTGCACCCGCGGTGACGGGCTTCGGCGCCATGGCGCTGGTCGGCTTCTACGCTGCGCTGGCGCCAAGCATCCTGGCGCAGCAGCTGCACGCGACCAACCATGCCGAAGCCGGCGCGCTGTTTTTCGAATTGTCGCTGGTGGCTGCCGCGACTATCGTGGTGACGGCGAGCCTGTCCAGCCGTTTCACCATGCTGGCGGCCCTGGTGCTGATGATCCCGACGGCGGCGCTGATCGTGGCCGCGCAATTCTTCGCGTCCGTGGCCACCATGATTATGGCCACCGCCTTCTGCGGGGTGGCGGCGGCGCTCGGCTATCGCGGCGGCCTGCAGGTAGTGAACCAGCTTGCGCCGGCGGACCGCCGGGCCGAGGTGGTGTCGGCCTTCTTCATCTGCTGCTTCTGCGGCAATGCACTGCCGGTCATCGGCATCGGCATCCTGTCGAGCTGGGCGAGCGCCACGGTGGCGAGCCTGGCTTTCGCCGGCATGATTATCGTCTTCTCCCTGGTGGCGGTGGGGTTCGGCGCGAAATTCACCCGCTGAGCTTCAACCATTCGGCGTCTCGGGCGCCATGTTGGCGCGGCCGCGCGGCACGCCGAGCCCGGTGTCCGGCGGCTCGCCGGCCGCCGGCCTGTTCTCGATCATGTGCAAGCTGCGCCAGCCGCCGAAGCGGTAATAGGCCGCGGCCAGCACAAGCGAGGTGATCGAGCCGGCCGGGAAACTCCACCACAACGCTTCCTCGCCGATCACGCCGCGCATGAAATAGGCGAAGCCGGTGCGCACGATGAGCACCGAAATCACCAGGATGATCAGCGGCGGCATCACCGCGCCGGTGGCGCGCACGGTGGCGAACAGCACGATGGTGATGCCGAACAGGATGAACGACCAGGACGCGGCCGTGTTGATGTGGGCGGCGATGTCGATCGCCGCGCTGTCGCTGCTCAGGAACAGGCCGAGGATCGGGCGGTCGAAGAGCCACAGCATCGCGACCAGGGCGCCGGTCAGGACGAGGTTGAAGCCGACGCCGGAGGCGGCGACGCGGCCGATCCGGTCCCAACGGCCGGCGCCGACATTCTGTGCAGCCATCGAGGAGACCGCGGCACCGATGGCCAGCGCCGGCATCTGGATGTAGGTCCACAGCTGCGCGGCGATGCCATAGGCGGCGGCGACCTGCGAACCGTAGGAATTGACGATGCCCATCACCGTCAGGGCCGCCGCCGAAATGACGATCATCTGCAGGCCCATCGGCACGCCCTTGAAGACGACGATGCGCAGCAAGGCGGGGTCGGGCCGCAGCAGGGTGAGATTGGCGCCGGCCAGCCGCAGCGGGTGCTTGCGCGCGTAGAGCACGACGAGGATGGCGATGACGCTCACCGTCTGGCCGATCAGCGTCGCGGTGGCGGAGCCGGCGATGCCAAGCTCGGGGAAGGGGCCGATGCCGCGGATCAGCAGCGGGTTGAGCACGATGTCGAGGACGACCGCCAGCGCCATGAAGATGAAGGGCGTGCGTGAATCGCCCGCACCGCGCAGTACCGTCATGACGAAGGACAGGAGGTTCATCATCGGCACGGCGACGAAGATGATGCGCAGATAGGAACGCGCCAGCGCCAAGGCGTCGGCCGGCGTGCCAAGCGTGCCCAGGACGGCGTCGACCCAGATCCAGCCGCAGACGGCGAAGACCACCGAAACGAAGAAGAAGAAGGTGGCGCTGGTGCCGACGATCCGGCGCGCCTCGGGCAGGTCGCGGGCGCCGACCGACTGCGCCACCAGGATGGTCGCCGCCATGCCGATGCCGAACACGGTGCCCAGGATCAGGAACAGGACGAGGTTGGCGTTGGAGGTGGCGGTCAGCGCCGATTCACCGAGAAAACGGCCGACCCAGACGGCATTGATCGACCCGTTGAGCGACTGCAGCACGTTGGAACCCAGCACCGGCAGGGCAAACAGCAGCAGCGTGCGCGGGATCGGGCCGCTGGTCAGGTCGCCGGTGCGCCGGCGCGCGGGCATTTTTTCGTCCATGGCTGGCGACTCGACAAATGTGAATCTGGCCCGCGACGATATCGGAGGCCCGATCGAGATGCACCCTGCGCCGTGGAGCAGTAGTCCACGGGGCGGCTATCGCGGACGGGCGCGGAACGTGCCCGCCAGGATTGTGATGGACCTTGATCCAATCATGTTCTCAAAGCTCACGGAATGGGATATTGATCCCGGGGGCGTGGGGCCCGCATTCCTTACTAGATCTTATGGATAAGCCGGGGGGATCATGTCCGATATTCCGCTTTTTTCCGAGCGCCTGAACCGGCGCTCTTTTCTCGGGGCATCCGCTTTGAGCGCGGCCTCGGTGGTTGTTTCGGCGTGCACCACAACTGATATGGCGCCGCCGCCGCCAGTGGCGCCGGCGCCAAGCGAGCCGGCACTCGGCGACGCCGCAACCATGTACGCGGCGCGCACCGACGAGGGCTATCAACTGCCGGCGATCCCGGTGGCCAAGCTCGATCCGAAGTTCGTCCGCCAGATCGTGGCCGACCCGACCGGAGAAAAGCCCGGCACCATCGTCGTCGATGTCGCGGAGCACTTCCTCTATCTGGTGCGCGACGGCGGCAAGGCCATCCGCTATGGCGTCAGCCTTGGCAAGGCCGGCTTCGGCTGGACCGGCAGCGCCGTGGTCCAGGCGCGGAAGAAGTGGCCGGTGTGGACGCCGCCGCCGGAAATGATCCAGCGCCGGCCGGAACTGGCGAAATTCAAGGACGGCATGCCGCCAGGCCCGCAGAGCCCGCTCGGCGCCCGCGCGCTCTATCTGTTCCGCGACGGCAAGGACACGATGTACCGGCTGCATGGCACGCCAGAATGGGATTCCATCGGCAAGAATGCCTCGTCGGGCTGTGTGCGCTTCATGAACCAGGACATCATCGACCTCTACAGCCGCGTCAACGGTCCCGCGCAGGTCTTCGTGCGGCCCCACCTGTCGGCCGCCGGCAAGATCATGGCGGTGTCGAGCAGGACGGCTGAGCCGATCGATGCCGGCGTGCCGAAGGACGCGGAGTTCTTGAAGTAAGTACCTTCACGATCGACGGTTCGACCGGAATACTCAGGCGGACGCGCCATGCGCGTCCGCCTGGATCGTACTGATTATTTCCTGGCGAGGCCGGGAAGCGTGACCTGATAGACCAGGAACATGGTGTCGACATTGGCGCCGTCATCGGCCTTGTAGGGGGCGCCGACCTGGAAACCGTCCTGGGCGAGGAAGTCGTTGTCATTGGCGACGAACAGGAAATAGTCGTCGGGCAGCTGTGGATCGAGCACGCTGGCCAGCGACATTGCTTCCCACTTCTCGGACAGGTTGTTGTGGTCGTTCGGCGCGCCATTGTGCAGGCCGAAGCGGTTGAGCTGCGCATTGTCGTTGATGTCGATGAACGGCGTCAGCCTGGCCGGCGTCACCGACGGATCGAGCACGCCCTTGGGCGCGACCGGCTTGTCGGCGGCGTCGAAAGGGCTGCCCGCGATGTCGGTTGCGGCCGAAACGTCGACGACAAAGATCTGGCGCAGAAGCGAGCTGTCGCCCTTGACGCCCTGGCCGTTGCCGCTGTCGCGCGTCAGCATCAGGAAGGACGTGTCCGACAGCGCCACGATCTCGCTTTGCGCGGCGACCTTGGTCTTGCCCTTGGCGTCCTTGAACACCGGCAGCGGAACGACATATTCATGCGCCAGCTTGAGATGGGCGAGGTCGGAAGCGTCATAGACCAGCGCCCTGGTGTTTTGCCGGGTCGAACCTGAATCGCCGCCATCCTCCCGGGTCGCCGACTGCAGCACGGCGATCAGGAACTTGCCGTCCGGCGTCATCGCCATGCCTTCGAGACCCTGGTTGTTCTGGCGGCCGGTCTCGGGATCCTTCGGATCGGGCTCGGCGGCACCTGGACCCGGATTGTCCGAGGAGAAGTTCGGCGCGCCCTTGCGCATCGGCACCAGGGCCGCCGGCGGCTGGGTCGCCGACAGCAGGCGGCCCTGCGCCGAGAAGCGGTAGATGTTGGGGCCATATTCGTCGGAGATGAACATCGAGCCGTCCGGCAGGCGCACGATCGCCTCGTTGTCGAGGGCGAGCTTGCCATTGGTGGCGGCGGGCAGCATCGGCATGTCGCCTGCGGCGGCACGCACATCCGACAGCGGATCGAGCCCGGTGGCATCGGCGCCCTTGTCGTCGGTGAGAAGCATGGTGTCGGTGAGCGTCGCCTTGACTTCGGTCTGTTCCTGGCCAGCGGCGCCTGCTGCTGCCGGCGTGAACTCGATGCCGATCGTGTTGAGGCGCGGCCGGTAGTCGGTGGTGCCGGCGACATTGTAGCCGCGATCCGGCAGCAGCCAGAGCGAACCCTGGTAGGTGCCCGCATCACGCCTCCAGCTCGATGTGTCGATCGCCATGCCGGAACCCGAGCCGAACGTCTCGCCGAATTTGTCGCGCTGTGCGGCCGGGATGCGGCCGACGCCGACCAGGCCCTTGTTGACCGGGCCGCCGACTGTCGCGGTGCTGTCGGCAAGCGCCGGCGTGAGCGCGGTGAACAAGGCCAGAGCGACGCCGATCCAGGCGGTTCGGTGCAGATGTTTCATGGATGATCCTCTTTGTGACAGATGCGCCGGAGCGGCCGAAGAGCGAAAAAGCTGAAAGAGGCGGTACATCGATGCTGCCGCGCGCCGCCCCCGAAAAGCGGTCTACGGCGCGAACATGATGCTTGCGTGACAGTGCGGCATGCCTGAACGCCGGCGTGTTCACAGGCCGAGAAAAACACGCGCTCTGGCGGAAGAATGGATGATCCCCACGCATCGTTCGGGTGCGCAAGCGCAGTACTGGACACTTATGTCTAGTGTGCATATGGTGTGCTTCTGACAGACCGGGAGGGAGGCCTTCAAGTCGCACAACCGCGCAGTCGTCATCGGGCCGACGCCGGCGGCTTCGAGCCGGTCTGGCGCGATGGCCGGCGCGTCGGCTTCGTCACGTCGGGCGGCTTTGGCTACACGATCGGCAGGAGCGTCGCGCTGGCGTTGGTCGACGCCGATTTTACCGAGGAGGGGACGGCGCTTTCGGTGCACATTGTCGGCGTCGAACGGCCGGCTCGCGTCGTCGCGCCGGCGCCCTACGATCCCTCGGGCAAGGCGATGCGGCAATGAGGAGGATTTCGATGATCGAGGCACGAGACAGCAGGCGCGAGCGCCGGCGTGGACGCACGGGCGAAGCCGGCAGCGAAAGCAGCCGCCGGCCCAACTACCGGTCGCTGAAGAACCCGTTCCTGCCGCAGCCGATCTTTTCGGATGACCAGGTGGCTTCCATCCACGACACGGCGCTGCGCGTGCTGGAGGAACTCGGCATCAAGGTGCTCTTGCCACAGGCGCGGGAGATTTTCGCCCGCGCCGGTGCGCTTGTGGAGCCGGACACCGACATGGTGCGCATCGGCCGCGACATCGTGGCCGCGGCATTGGCCTCGGCGCCAAAATCAATTCCAGCGCTGGCGGGCGACCGCAGCCGCGATCTTTTGCTCGAACTCGGCTCGATGACGTTCCTCGCCGGCGCTGGCGCGCCGAACGTCACCGATCTCGAACGCGGCCGCCGGCCGGGAACGCTCGGCGCCTTCGAGGAATTGACCAAGCTCATCCAGCATTTCGACGTACTGCACATGCTTTGCCCCTGCATCGAGCCGCAGGATGTCGACAACCGTTTTCGCCACTATGCCGTCAACCGCGCGCAGTTGACGCTGTCCGACAAGTTCCCCTTTGTCTTCGCGCGCGGCACGCCGCAGGTCGAGGATGGCTTCGAGATGATCCGGCTGACGCGCGGGCTGTCGGAGGATGAATTCCGCGCTGGCGCCCATTGCTACACCATCATCAACACCAATTCACCGCGCCAGCTCGACATTCCGATGGCGCAAGGCATCATCGACTTCGCCCGCGCCGGGCAGGTCCTGGTCATCACGCCGTTCTGCCTGGCAGGCGCGATGGCGCCGATCACGGTCGCCGGCGCGCTGACGCTGCAGCATGCCGAGGCGCTGGCCGGTCTGGCACTGGCGCAGATCGTGCGTCCCGGCGCACCCGTGCTCTACGGTTCCTTCTCCTCCAATGTCGACATGAAGTCGGGCGCTCCGGCGTTCGGCACGCCCGAGCACGTCAAGGCGACACTGGGGGCCGGCCAATTGGCACGCTTCATCGGCCTTCCCTGGCGTTCGGGCGCCGGCAGTGCCGCCAACATTTCCGATGCGCAGGCCGCCCATGAGTCGCAGTTCGCCCTTTGGGGCTCGGTGCTTGCCGGCGCCACCGTCTGCGTCCACGCCGCGGGCTGGCTGGAGGGCGGCCTGAGCGTCTCCTTCGAGAAGCTGATCACCGACATCGAGGCTGTGCAGTCGATTGCCGAGCTTTGCGCGGCAACGCCTGGCGACGACGACGCGATCGGTTTCGATGCCATCGCCGAAGTGCAGCCGGGCGGCCATTTTTTCTCGGCCGGCCACACGATGGCGCGCTACCGCACGGCATTCTATGAGCCACTGGTGGCCGACTGGTCGAATTTCGGCAACTGGACGCAAAGCGGATCAAAGACCGCCAGCGAGCGCGCCACCGGTATCTGGAAACGCATCCTAGCCGATTTCGAGCCGCCCGCTTCGGCTGCGGCCACCGCCGGAGTGCTCGACGAGTTCATCGCGCGCCGCACGCAAGAGGGCGGCGCGGCGCCGGTTTCGTGAGCGGCGAGCTTTCGCGCGAGACACCTGGCCTTTGCCGCGACTTTCGCCGCGTGATCGGTGCCGGGGTCATTGGCAAGCGGTGCCGTTCTCCGGACCCATCCAGATTTCGCCGGCGCCGCTGGAGCGGGCGCTGGCGGAATTGCAGCGGTGATGCGGAACCGGCGGCATTCCCGGGCATTCATGGGAATGAACCACGGAGGACGACATGGGTTTCGACCAGTATCACGAACCGCCTGAAGAACTGTCGCAGAAGGTGCGGACCTTTGCCCGCATGATCACCTCGCTGATCGAGGAGGCGGAAGCGATCGGCTGGTACGAACAGCGCATCTCGGTGGAGAAGGATGCGCAAGCGCGGGCCATCATGCAGAACGCGCAAGGCGAGGAGTTCAAGCATTTCGGCATGGACCTGGAATTCCTGCTGCGCCAGAAGAAGGACTGGCGGGCGGAGTTGAAGGAAATCCTGTTCACCACTGGCGACATCGTCAAGGCCGGCGAGCGGGGCGAGAAGAAGGTGGATTGATAGGCTTTACGAGCGCCATCAATCGCTGTCGCGCGCGACCAATTCCAGCGGCCAGACTTCGTGAATGATACGCGGGCCTTCCGGGCCGGCGAAGGCGGGAAGCGAGGCCAGCAGCATTTCGGCCAGGCGCCGGCCCATCGGCTCCAGCGCCGGGCGGAAGGCGGTCAGCGCCGGGGAAAAATACCGGCAGAGCGGCGTGTCCACGATCACGGTCACCGCGATGTCGTGGCCCGGCCGGATGCCCATCTCGGCCAGCGCCTTGCAGCCGCCGAGGGCCATGGCGTCGTTGTTGAAGATGATGGCCGTCGGCCGGTCCTTTGCCAGCATCACGCGCGGCGTCACCTGGTAGCCGCCGGCCTCGTTGATGAAGCCGTCGGCGATCAGCGCGGGGTCGGCCTCGATGCCGTGCCGTTTCAGGGCTTTGCGGTAGCCGTTCAGAAACAGATGGCCGAAATTGAGATTGAGGGAAGGGCGGATGGCGGCGATATGGCGGTGGCCGCGCGCCACCAAGCGGTCGACCGCATCGCTGCCTGCCTTCTCGAAATCCAGGTCGAGCGAGGGATAGGCCTTGCCGCCGCTGCGGCTGCGGCCGAGCGTGGCGAAGGGGAAGCCGACCTGTGTGAGATAATCGATGCGTTCGTCCTCGCGCCGCGTCCAGGCCAGCAGCACGGCATCGGCGCGGCGGGTCTCGACGACGCGGCGCAGGCGCTCCTGCTGATAGTCGCCCGGCGCGCCCATCACCACGGTCAGGTCGAGTCCGCTTTCGGCAAGGCGGCCTTGCAGCCCGATCAGGAAGGGAATGAAGAACGGTTCGCCATATTGCTGGTCGCCGGGATGCGGCTGCAGCATGAAGGCGATCGAGTGGGTCGCGCCTTGCCTGAGACTGCGGCCGGACTGGTTGGGTGAATAGTTCAGCTTCTTGGCGGCGTCGAGCACGCGCTGGCGCGTGTCGGCATTGACGTCGGCGCGGCCGTTCAGCGCCCGCGACACGGTGCCGATCGAAATGTTCAGGTGACGCGCTAGGTCGTGAATGCTGGACGCCAAAGACTTTCTCCCCCGAGCTTCGCTAGCATTGGCCGGTGCCGAGGCCAAGGCGAAAGACGATTTTCGTGAGCGGCCAATTGACATTCTACGCTATCGGGTGTGTTCTCGTAAACGTTTACGGAAAACGTTTACGGTGATGCCGTGGATGCCGTGACGGTCGGTCTGGAGGGACCGAGCGGAGGAGGAACGCCGGATGATGAATGTCGTCCTCGTCGGCTGCGGCGCGATGAGCAGGCAATGGCTCGATGCCGCGAGGCAGATCGATGGGCTTGCCATTGTCGGCCTTGTCGACCTCGACGCCGAGCGGGCGAAGGCGAGGGCGCACGAATACGACCTCACCGGCATTGTCATCGGCACCAGCCTTGACGCGGTGCTCTCCCAGACCAGGCCCGACGCGGTGTTCGATGTCGTCGTTCCCGCTGCCCGGCGTGAGGTCGCGCTTTCGGCCTTCGCCCACAATTGCCATCTCTTGACCGAAAAGCCGCTGGCCGACAGTCCTGAAAACGCGCGCGCCATCGTCGAGGCGGCTCGCCAGGCCGGGCGCATCCATGCCGTCGTGCAGAATCGCCGCTACGTCGCCAATGTCAGGCGCATCCGCCGCTTCCTGGACTCCGGCGCCATTGGCGCTGCGACCAGCGTCCATGCCGATTTCTTCGTCGCGCCGCATTTCGGCGGCTTTCGCGAGGAGATGGCGCATGTGCTTCTACTCGACATGGCCATCCACACTTTTGATGCCGCCCGCTATATGGCCGGCGGCGAGCCGGCCGGCGTCTACTGCCAGGAATGGGAGCCGGCCAATTCCTGGTACCGGCAGGGCTCGTCGGCAAGTGCTGTCTTCGATCTCGGCGACGGCAAGGTCTTCACCTATGCCGGTTCCTGGTGCGCCGACGGCTTCCGCACCAGCTGGGAAGGCAGCTGGCGCATCGTCGCCGAGCGCGGCAGCCTCATCTGGGATGGCCATGACCTCTTGACGGCGGAGGTGGTGGCGACGGGCCGCGATGGGCTGTTCGCCAAGACCCAGCCGATCGACGTGCCGCCGCTCGATCCAGCCGACCGCGTCGGCGGTCATCTCGGCATCATCAGGGATTTCATGCACGCCATCGAGACCGGCACCGAGCCGGAGACGCGCGGCACCGACAACATCAAAAGCCTGGCCATGGTTTTCAGCGCCATCGAGAGCGCCGAAACCGGACGCCGCGTGGCGATTTCACAGGAAACACGATAATGCCAAACCCGCTTCTCGACATCAGGATCGGCACCATGGTGCGGGCCAACCTCGACGACCCGGCGGCGTATATCAAGCAGATCCTGCCGCTCGGCTTCGAGAGCATCCAGCCCTTCTTCTGGCAGACGCTGGGCGGCAAGGATCTTCCGCGCCTTGCCGGCGAAATCCGCGAGGCGATCGGCGATGCCGATGTCGTCGTGTCTTCCCTCGGCGTGTTCGGCAATCCGCTGGAGAGCGGCGAGGTCGATCGCGGCGTGCTCGCGGCCTGGGAGACGGTCATCGACAATGCGCATCTGTTCGGCGCTTCGATGGTCAGCGGCTTCACCGGGCGCATCCGCGGCAAGAAGCTGACGGACAGCCTGCCGCGCTTTCGCGAAGTGTGGGGGCCACTGGCCAAGCGCGCCGCCGACAAGGGCGTGCGCATCGCCTTCGAGAACTGTGCCATGGACGGCAATTGGGCGGCCGGAGACTGGAACATCGCCCACAATCCGGACGCCTGGGAGCTGATGTTCAACGAAGTGCCGGACGACGCTCTCGGGCTCGAATGGGAACCCTGCCACCAGCTCGTCTATCTGATCGATCCGATCCCGCAGATCCGCAAATGGGCGCCACGCATCTTCCATGTCCATGGCAAGGACGCCACCGTGCGCTGGGACGTCATCCGCGAGCACGGGGTGTTCGGCCGGCTGCCCTTCGTACAGATGCGCACGCCCGGCTTCGGCGACAGCGACTGGACGCGGGTGATCAGCGAATTGCGGCTGGCCGGCTACAAGGGAGCCATCGATATAGAGGGCTGGCACGATCCGGTCTATCGCGGCGATCTCGAGATGTCAGGCCAGGTCCGCGCGCTGGATTATCTCAAGCAATGCCGGGGAGGCGCCAGCTACCTGCAAAATCCGACGTGAGGACCCGGCCGGCGGGAGGAGCCGGTTCGTAAGTGGCGAAACAATCGTCAACAGCCCCTCGGCTGACGAGGGAAACAATGGGAGGACAAGTGCATGAGCATCGCGATCAGAACGACACTTCTGCGCACGACCGTCGTGGCCGCCGCCACGGCGCTTTGCGCCGCAATCTCGACCTTGCCGGCACGGGCGCTCGACGCCCAGTGGTGCAAGGATGTCCATATCCGCTTCTTCGTCGGCGGCGCCGAGGGCGACGCTTTCGGCACCATCGTCTATAATGGCGCCAAGCAGGCGGCGGCCGATCTCGGCCCCAAGGTCGACTACATCTTCTCCGGCTGGGACGTCGAAAAGATGGTGCAGCAATTGCGCGAGGCGGTCGCGGTCAAGCCCAACGGCATCGCCATGATGGGCCATCCAGGCGAAGACGCGATCATGCCGCTGGCCGAGCAGGCGCATAAGGACGGCATCAAGATGATGTACCAGAACGTGCCGGTGCCGAAGGTGACGGCGGCGTTCGGCGGCGGCTATGTCGGCGCGCAGCAGGAGCAGCAGGGCCGCGCGCTCGGCGCCGAGGCGTTCAAGCTGGCCGGGCTGAAGTCCGGTGACAAGGCGATCATGATCGGCCCCTTCGACAATGAGAGCCGGGGCGCACGCGAGCGTGGGACCGTCGCCGCATTGAAGGAGGCCGGCGTCGACGTCGTGCAAATCAATTCCGTAACCGAGTGGGCCGCCGATCCGAATCTTGCGATCCCGGTGATCACCGCGGCCTTGCTCAACAATCCCAACGTCAAGGCGGTCGGTTACCCCGGCGGGCAGATGCTGGGCAATGTGCCGACCTATATGCAGGCCGCGGGGCGCAAGCCCGGCGATATCTTCAATTTCGGCTTCGACACCAGCCCGCAGATCGTCGAGGGCTTCAAGGGCGGCTGGGTGCAGCTGACGGCCGACCAGCAGCCGTTCATGCAGGGCTATCTGCCGATCCTCAGCCTCTGCCAGCAAGTGGTGCTGGGGCTGGCGCCGATGAATGTCGACACCGGTGCCGGCTTCGTCACGCCGCAGAACTACGAGATCGTCTCAGAGCTCGCCAAGCAGGCGCTGCGCTGACCTCCCAAGGCTGCCGGCCGGGTTGGACCCGGCCGGCAGGACCGCCGGCAAAGGGCCGGCATGCGACAATGAAAGCGAGGATCCGATGGCCGAACGCATCATCGAACTGCGCGATATCACGAAATCCTACGGTCAGGTCTATGCGTTGGGCGGCGTCAATCTCAGCGTCGACCGCGGCGAGGTGGTCGGCCTCATAGGCGACAATGGCGCCGGCAAGTCGACGCTGATCAAGATCCTGTCCGGCGTGGTCAGGCCGACCACCGGCGACATCCTCGTGCGTGACAAGCCGGTGAGCGGCTGGAGCGCGGCGCGCTCGCGCGACGCCGGCATCGAGACGGTGTTCCAGGACCGGGCGCTGGCCGTGCAGCAGACCATCGTGCGCAACATCTTCATGGGCCGCGAACTGACCGGCTTCATGGGCTGGCTGAAGGTCAACAAGGAGATCGAGGAGGCGAGCCGGCTGATGCGCGAGATCGGCTTCACCTCGAAAGTGTTCACGCCGCACTCGATCGTCGGCCAGCTGTCGGGCGGCGAACGCCAGGGCGTGGCGATCGCGCGCGCCATCTACAAGCAGGCCGAGCTGATCATCCTCGACGAGCCGACCACGGCGCTGTCGCTGACCGAGACCGCCAAGGTGTTCCACTTCGTGCGCCAGGTGCGGGCGAGCGGACGCTCGATCCTGTTCATCGGCCACAACATCCATCATGTCTTCGACATTGCCGACCGTTTCGTGGTGCTCGATCGCGGCAAGGTGGCGCTGACCGCCGACCGCAGCGCGGTCAAGTCGGCGGAGGAGTTGATCAATTTCATGGAGGACGTCGCGCATCCCGGCGGATTGCCTGGGCTGCGCGAGGCCGGCGAAGCGGAGCAGCAGGCGCGATGAGCAAGACCATGGAACCCGATCTCGAAAGCCCTCTGCGCCCTCACGCCGGGTCCGCCCGCCAGGAGTGGAAACATCCATCCGACCACTGGCTTCGCGGCTTCGTCCTCGACAACCGCGCCTCGCTCGGCACGCTCGCCGTGTTCATCGTCATGATGGCGGTGTTCATGGTCGCCAACCCGACCGTGTTCACCACCTGGTATCTCTACAGCTCGGTGCTGACGACGCTGCCCGTGGCGCTGTTCGTGGTGGTGCCGCTGGTCTTCGTCGTCACCTGCGGCGAGATCGACCTGTCGTTTCCGGCGACGATGGGGTTTGCCGCCTGGGTTTTCGCCCTGGTGGTGCGGGCCGGCTACGACCCGTTCCTCGGCATTGCGGCCGCACTCGTGACGGGCATGCTGCTCGGCTTCCTCGTCGGCTCGCTGGTCGTCTATGGCGGGCTGTCCTCGCTGATCGCCACGCTCGGGATGAATTTCCTGCTGCGCGGCCTGATCCAGATCATCAACGAAGGCAAGTCGATGTCGTTGACCAGCCTCAGCAACAGCTGGGCCTACAAGATCTTCTCCAGCCAGATCTACGGCGTTCCGGTGCAGATCTTCTGGGCCATCGCCTTCGTCGTGCTGTCGGCAATGCTCTATAACAGGCATCGCTTCGGCGCACAGGTGAGGGTGGTCGGCGACAATCCCGACAGCGCCCAGCAGATGGGCATCGACGTCAAGCGCGTGCGGGTGAAGGTGTTCGTCTTCGTCGGCATAGGGGCTGCGATCGCCGGCACGTTTTCGGTGATGATCAACTTCACCTGGTGGCCGACGGCCGGCGACGGCTATCTCCTGCCGGTGCTGGCCTCGGTGTTCGTCGGCGGCACGCCAACCTGGGGCGGCATCGGCACGGTCGTTGGCGGCGCCATAGGCGCGGTCACCGTGTCGTTCATCCAGACCGGCGTCGTGGCGGCGGGCCTGAGCGGCTTCTACGTGCAGTTCTTCAACGGGCTGATCATCATCCTGTCGCTGCTCGGGCATAAGTGGAACCAGGCACGGTATCGGTGAGGGAAGCACTGCCGTTGTTGGAACGGCGCGAGAGCTGCTCGGAAGGGCAGCTCACACCGTCGCGACGAACCCGTCGAGCACGCGTTTCTGGCCGGCCTTGTCGAAGTCGATGGTCAGCTTGTTGCCTTCTATGGCCGAGATGTTGCCGTTGCCGAATTTCTGGTGGAAGACGCGGTCGCCGACGCTGAAGGGCGACGGCTTGTCGGCGACGGATTTGGCGACCAGTTCGCCGTCGATGGTGCGGCCCTTCACGCTCGTGCGACCGGCGCCGTAGCCCGAGTCGGTCTCACCATAGCCGATGCGCTCGACCTGGTGGCCGGAGCGCGTGCCCCAGTTGCGGTCGGTCGCTTCGGTCCGGTTGGCCTGCGCGCGCTGCCAGCCGGGCGTCGAATAGGTGTTGGAGAAGGCGCCTGATTTTTCGGTGTTGGCGCCGACACTGTCGAAACGCGAGGCGCCGTAGGGGTTCTGCCGCCCACCGCCACGGCCGGAGGCGAAGGAGCCGCCGCCATAGGGATTGCCGTAGCCGCCATAGGAATTGCCGCTTTCGGCGATCTCGACATGGGATTCCGGCAGCTCCTCGAGGAAGCGCGACGGGATGGTCGATTGCCAGAGCCCGTGGATCAGGCGGTTGGAGACGAACCAGATATGCAGGTTCTTCTTGGCCCGGGTGAGACCGACATAGGCCAGCCGGCGCTCTTCCTCCAGCCCGGAGCGGCCGCCTTCATCGAGCGCGCGCTGGTGCGGGAACAGGCCTTCTTCCCAACCGGGCAGGAAGACCGTCTCGAATTCGAGGCCCTTGGCAGAATGCAGCGTCATGATGGAGACGGCGTCCTGCCCGGCATTCTGCTCGGCATCCATCACCAGCGCCACATGTTCGAGGAAGGAGCGCAGCGACTCGTACTCCTCCATCGAGCGGATCAGTTCCTTGAGGTTCTCCAGCCGGCCCGGCGCTTCGGCCGAACGGTCGTTCTTCCACATATCGGTGTAGCCGCTCTCCTCGAGAATGGTCTCGGCGAGCTCGGTGTGCGGCTTGGTTTCCAGCGCCTTCTGCCAGCGCTCGAAATTGGCGGCCACTTCGCGCAACGCGGCGCGCGGTTTCGGCTTCAGCTCGTCGCTCTCGGCGAGATTGCCGGCGGCCTCAAGCATTGGAATGCGAAGCGCACGCGCCGTGTCGTGGATCTGGCGGATGGTGGCTTCGCCCAGCCCGCGCTTGGGCACATTCACGATGCGCTCGAAGGCGAGGTCGTCGCCGCTGTTGGCGACGACGCGGAAGAAGGCCAGCGCGTCGCGGATTTCCATGCGCTCGTAGAAGCGCGGCCCGCCGATGACGCGGTAGTTGAGGCCGAGCGTGATGAAGCGGTCCTCGAAGGCGCGCATCTGGAAGGACGCGCGCACCAGGATCGCCATGTCGTTGAGATTGTGCTTCTGGCGCTGATAAGCCTCGATGGTCTCGCCGATAGCACGGGCTTCCTCCTCGGAATCCCAGGCGGCGTGGACATTGACCTTGCCATCCTCGGGGTCGTTGCGGTCGGTGAACAGCGTCTTGCCGAAGCGGCCTTCATTATGGGCGATGAGATGCGAAGCCGCGCCAAGGATGTGGGCGGTCGAGCGGTAGTTGCGCTCCAGCCTGATGATGGTTGCGCCCGGGAAATCCTTGTCGAAGCGCAGGATGTTGTCGACCTCGGCGCCGCGCCAGCCATAGATGGACTGGTCGTCGTCGCCGACGCAGCAGATGTTGACTTTGTTTTCGCTCACGGCCGCACGCGAGCTCCGCTCGCTGGCCTCCGCGGCGGCGGCCTGGCCGGCCGACGCCCGGTCGGGCTTGCGGCCTTCGGCCGATCGCGGATCCGTTGACGTCGTCGAACGCCCGGCGTCCGGCCGCTGCGCCAGCAGGCGCAGCCACATGTACTGGGCGGTGTTGGTGTCCTGGTACTCGTCGACGAGGATGTATTTGAAGCGCCGGTGGTAGTCCTTCAGCACGTCCGGATTGGCGCGGAAGATGCGGATGGGGTGGCAGAGCAGGTCGCCGAAGTCGCAGGCGTTCAGCGTCTGCAGCCGCTCCTGATAGGCCTTGTAGAGTTCGCGGCCCTTGCCGTTGGCGAAGCTGCGCGCGTCGCCCTCGGCGATATCGGCCGGACCTTGCCCCTTGTTCTTCCAGCCGTCGATCATCTGGGCGAACTGCTTGGCCGGCCAGCGCTTGTCGTCGAGGCCCTCGGCCTGGATCAGCTGCTTGATCAGCCGCACGACGTCGTCGGTGTCGAGGATGGTGAAGTCGGAACGCAGGCCGGCGAGTTCGGCATGACGGCGCAACAGCTTCACGCCGATCGAATGGAAGGTGCCGAGCCAGGGCATGCCCTCGACATTGCCTTCGCCGATCAGGATGCCGATGCGCTGCTTCATCTCGCGCGCGGCCTTGTTGGTGAAGGTCACGGCGAGGATCTGCGACGGGAAGGCCTTGCCGGTGGCAAGGATGTGGGCGATGCGGGTGGTGAGCACACGCGTCTTGCCGGTGCCGGCGCCGGCCAGCACCAGAACCGGGCCTTCGGTGGTTTCCACCGCCAGTCTTTGTTCCGGATTCAGCCCCTTGAGATAATCGGGCGCACTGCTCTGGCCGCCGCGGGCAGCCATGGCGCGCGCGGCAATGCCCGACGGGGCCGTCGGCCGCGCATTGGGTTCATCGAAAAAGGGCATGTCTTCGGAAAAGCCGGACATCTTCCCCCCGAATGTAGTGATTCGGCAGGGAAAGACCAGAACTGTCTACGTTTTGTTCCGGGTAAAAGTGGCGGCGCGGCAAGAATGTAGCTTCGGATGGCGGCCCCGCGAGATGGGCAGGGCTTAACGCTTCGGTGGGCCTTGGTAGAGATACCTGACGGGCAAGGAGACGAGGCTGAACAAAATTCCGGCCAGCAGACCCCAATAGAGGTAGGGGTCTTGCACTCGATCAAGCACATATAGACCGCCGCCATGCTTCGGGATGATGGCTTTGCCCATCCAAAGGAAAACGGCCACGACCAGTGTGCCGATAAGCATCTGTAACAGGAAGATGCCCACTAGGATGGGTGAGTATCGATTATCGCCAGCCATTTAGCTCACGTCTTGCGGTAACCAAGGGCGACGAAGAATCGATGGCCGAAGGAGCGCGCCTCGTCCGTCATTACCGCGCCCAGGGCGACCTGCATCTGGTCGTAGTAGCGGCTGCCGGCGGGTGAGGCCAGGAAGGCACCATAGAGCTTCAGGTCGGCCATGGACATATTCCGGTAGACATAGGCTGCAGATTCCATGGCCTCGCTGTCGATGTCACGGCGAAGCCCTTCGGTTTGCTTGCGCAGCAGGGCCATTACGTGGTCGTCGGGCAGGGGCTTTCCGGCCGCGCCCAGCATTTCGGAAAGCATGGCGTAGCCCATGTTCAAGGCGACGGCTTCTCCGGTGTCGACGGCGCTGATATCGTCCATCATCTTCCTGTACAATGCGAACCTGGCCGGATCCCTGGATGGAAGCTCGCCGAGGATTTTGGCGCCCTCGATCTTCTTGGCCTCCCTTGCTTGCGGCGACGAAGCCTGGATCTCGAGCGCGGTGACCTGTTTGCCCAGGGGTGAAGCATAAAACGAGGCCAGTTCGGACAGGTCCTTGGCACTGAGCCTGTCCGCCATCCGGGCTTCGATCGCCGCTTCCATCTTCTCCGGGTCAAAGGCACCTTCCATGGCGGCGGCAAGGGCGTCCAGGACCTTTTGCGGCGGCGTTCCCGGCGCCGATTTCACGGCCGCGGTGAAACCCGGGCCAATGCCCATCAGCATCTCGTGAAAGCCGTTCGCCTTGTTGATCTCGCTGATTGTCTGCGCCGGCGCGGCCACAGTGCCGGCAAAGAGCGGGACGAGGCAGTAGAGCATCAGCGCCATGCGCGTCAGCGGCGGAACGAGTGACGGCATTTTGCTTGCTCCACGGGAAAGACGATCCATGGAGACTGCGGGAAAACCCTGACGCAGGCAAGATGGATTGCCACCTTGGCGTGTGGGCAGCTTGACAGGCGGGGCAGGCGGGAGAAAGCTGTGCGCAGGGCAGGAGCGGTGCACCGGGTTGCCCATGGCCGCGTGAGCGCGCAACAGTCGAAGGAGTATCATCTTGGCTGTCACCATCACCTCTCTCGTTCTCTTTCTCCTCGGTCTGGCGCTTGGTGGCGGTGGCATCTGGCTGGCGTCGCTGGGGGGCAGTTGGTACTACATCGTCGTCGGCCTCGCCTTCCTGATCGCCGCCTGGCTGCTTTACCGACGCCGGTCCACGGCGCTCTGGCTCTATGCGGCGATCGTGATTGGCACGCTGGCCTGGGCGGTCTGGGAAATCGGTTTCGACTGGTGGGAACTCGGCCCGCGCGGCGGCATCATCGTGCTGGTGGCGCTGTGGCTGCTGACGCCTTGGGCAAGGCGGGGCCTTGCCGGGCCCGACGGGCGCGCGCCGCTGATCCTTGCCGTGCTGGCATCGCTGGCGGTGGCCGGCTATTCGATGACGACGGACCCGAAGGACATTGCCGGTGCGCTCGATACCGACAAGGTGATTCCCAACGCCAATCTGGGCAATGACGTGCCGGCGGGCGAATGGCACTTCTATGGGCGCACGCAGTTCGGCCAGCGCTATTCGCCGCTCGACCAGATCACGCCGGACAATGTCGCCAATCTGCAGCCGGCCTGGACCTACCGCACCGGCGACGTGAAGGGGCCTGACGACATCGGCGAGACCACCTATCAGGTGACGCCACTCAAGATCGGCGACACGCTCTACATCTGCACGCCGCACAATTTCGCCATCGCGGTGGACGCCGCGACCGGCAAGGAAAAATGGCGCTACGATCCCAAGGTCAAGCTCGACAAGGACCGCCAGCACCAGACCTGCCGCGGCGTAGCCTACTATGCCGATGCCACCGGCGCCGCCGGCCAGCCTTGTGCTGCCCGCGTCTACCTGCCGACCTCGGATGCGCGGCTGATCGCGCTCGATGCCGCCAGCGGGCAGGTCTGTCCCGCCTTCGCCGAAGGCGGCACGCTCAACCTGTTGACCGGAATGCCATACCCGAAGTCGGGCTATTACTACTCGACCTCGGCGCCGCTGATATCAGGCGGCAAGATCATCGTCGGCGGCGCGGTCAACGACAATTATTCGACGCAGGAACCGTCCGGCGTCATCCGCGCCTATGATGCGAGCACCGGCAAACTGATCTGGAACTGGGATTCCGGCAATCCGGACCAGACGACGCCGCTGCCGGCCGGCCAGACCTATACCGCCAACTCGCCCAACATGTGGTCGACGCCGAGCGCCGACGAGAAGCTCGGCCTGCTCTACGTGCCGCTCGGCAACCAGACGCCGGACCAACTCGGCGCCGGACGCAGCGCCAATGTCGAGAAATTCTCCTCCTCGATCACCGCGCTCGACCTCAACACCGGGCAGTTGAAATGGGTGCGGCAGACCGTGCACCACGATCTCTGGGACATGGACGTGCCGGCGCAGCCGAGCCTGATCGACATCACCAAGGCCGACGGCTCGGTCGTGCCGGCGCTGGTCGGGCCGACCAAGCAGGGCGACCTCTATGTGCTTGACCGGCGCACCGGCGAACCGGTGATCGCGGTCAAGGAAGTGCCGGCGCCCGGCGGTGCCATCGAGGGCGACCACACGTCGCCGACGCAGCCGGTCTCCGATCTCTCCTTCAACCCGAAGCCGCTGACCGATGTCGATATGTGGGGCATCACCATGTTCGACCAACTGGCCTGCCGCATCGAATTCCACAAATTGCGCTATGAAGGCCGCTATACGCCGCCCTCGCTGCAGGGATCGCTGGTCTATCCCGGCAATTTCGGCACCTTCAACTGGGGCGGGGTGGCGGTCGATCCGGTGCGGCAGGTGATGTTCGGCATGCCGACCTACTTGGCGTTTACGTCCAGACTCATTCCCCGCGCGGACGTGTCGCCGCCGGGTGACAACACCAAGGGCAGCGAGCAGGGGCTGAACCGCAATGAGGGCGCGCCCTATGCGGTGGTGATGGGACCGTTCCTGTCGCCGCTCGGCATCCCTTGCCAGGCGCCGCCCTGGGGTTACGTCGCCGGCGTCGACCTCAGGACCGGCACGATCAACTACAAGCACCGCAACGGCACCGTCTACGACATGACGCCATTGCCGCTGCCGCTGAAGGTCGGCGTGCCCGGCATTGGCGGGCCGATGATCACCGCCGGGGGTGTCGCCTTCCTGGGCGCGGCGGTCGATGATTATCTGCGTGCCTATGACCTGACCTCAGGCAAGCAGCTCTGGCGGGCCCGATTGCCTGCAGGCGGCCAGTCGACGCCGATGACCTACACGGTCGCCGACGGGCGCCAGTTCGTGGTCATCGTCGCCGGCGGCCACGGCTCGGTCGGCACCAAGCCCGGGGATTATGTGATGGCGTACGCGCTGCCGAAGTAGCTGGGCCGCGCCAGCCGAAAGCGCTCTCGGCGCTAGATCAGTTCACCGTTTCATGGAAACGGCGAACTGCTCTAACCCTTTGTCTTGACGCAATTCCCAAGGCAAAGCGCTACGCGCTTTTCCCGGGAAAACCGCTTCACACTTTTCCTGGAATGCTCTAGCCGAGCCCGAGATGGCTCTTGAGGCTGGGCACCGAGCCCAGCACCTGGTTGGTCAAATCGGGGCCGGCGGCGGCTTCGGCCTGCTGGACCAACGTCTCGCCGGCCTTCTGGATCTGCGCCAGATCGAGGCCGGATGCCTTCAGCGCGGCGAGGCCGTTGACCAGCGCGCCCGCCTTTTCGCCGAGAACCCCGCCAAGCGCGCCTTGCAGCGAGGACAGGAAGCCGCCACCGCCACCGGCAGGAGCCGCGGCCATGACGTCAAATTTCTGCGCCAGCGCATTGGCGCCGGGAATCTTGGCGAAGAAGGATGAGGCGCTGGTGCCTTCCGCCTCGTGCTCGAGCACCGAGAAAATGGTGCCGACGACTTTTTCGGTCGTTGCCTGGTCAAGGTCGGCCTTCTGCGAGACGGTGTTCACGATATCCTGTACGTCCATGACTTCACCTCAACCCTGGGTTTTCGTGTTTGCCGGATGGCGCTGGCGGCTGGGGACCTTGACCATGGACTTCCGGTTCGCCGCCACAATGGTTGCGCGCATCGCCAGAATGGCGGCCGCGGCAAGCATGGAGGCGGTTGCCAGGATCGGCGAGGTCATGGTCATCAGTTTTCCTTTCCTTCAGGCCCTTCAGAACCGCGGCCATGTCATGGACCGGCCGGATAGTCAGTTTCCCCCACTATTGTGGCAGCGCCATCAAGATTTGTCGCCGATGACAAAATCGTGATGATGGTTGCCGCAGCTTGCCAGGGAACGGAAGCGACACCGAGCCGTGACTGGACGATGCGGGCCTCGCCCCTATCTTGCGAACGCAAGGACACCAAAGTCGAGGAGCGCCCCCGTGACCAGATCCACCATCGCCGACAAACCTGTCATCACGCAGGCGATGATCGATGCCTATGACGAATACACGCATCTGACGCTCGATCGCCGCCGCTTCATGGAACAACTGACCAGGCTTGCCGGATCGGGTGCGGCAGCGGCCGCGATCGCGCCGATGCTGGCGGCGAATTCCGCCCAGGCGGCGATCGTTGCCGAAAACGATGCCCGCGTGAAAGGCGAGGACATCAGCTATCCCGGCAGCGTCGGCGAGATGAAGGGCTATCTGGTCAAGCCGGCGAACCAGGCCGGCAAGCTCGGCACCGTCATCGTCATCCACGAAAACCGGGGGCTCAACCCGCATATACGTGACGTCGCCCGGCGCGTGGCGCTGGAGGGGTTCGTGGCGCTGGCGCCGGATTTCCTGTCGCCGCTTGGCGGCACGCCTGATGACGAGGACAAGGCGCGCGACATGTTCACCAAACTCGATCCGGCGCAGACCGTCGCCAACGGCGTGGCGACCGTCGCCTTCCTCAAGGCCGACAAGGACGGCAACGGCAAGGTCGGCGCCATCGGCTTCTGCTGGGGTGGCGGCACGGCCAACATGCTGGCCGTCAACGCGCCCGACCTCGCCGCCAGCGTCGCCTATTACGGCATGCAGCCGAATGCCGCCGATGCCTCGAAGATCAAGGCCGCACTGCTGCTGCACTATGCCGGGCTGGACGATCGCACCAATGCCGGCATCGATGCGTTCAAGAAGGCGCTCGATGCCGCGCATGTCGAATACACGTTCTATGTCTATGAAGGCGCCAACCATGCCTTCAACAACGATACGTCGGCGGCGCGCTACGACAGGAAAGCGGCCGATCTCGCCTGGGGCAGGACGATCGCCTTCCTGAAGGAGAAGCTAGCCTAGAGTCGTTGTTTCAGCGCGCCGGCTTGTGGAAGGCAACGCCGGCGACGACCAATGCGATCCCCAGGCAATCGCCGAGGCTTGGAATCTGGCGCAGCACGATGACGCCGATCAACGTCGCGGTGACCGGCAGCAGCGACAGCATCAGCGCGAAACTCGAGCGCGGCAATCGCGACATGGCAAGCTGGTCGCAGATGTAGGGAATGACCGAGGAGCAGATGCCGACGCCGATGGCGGCGATGAGCAGCGGCGGTGAGAAAAAGGCTGGCAGCGCGTCGCGGAAGCCGATCGGCAGTACGACGACGAAGGCGACCGCCATGGCGGCACCCAGGCCGGCAATGCCGTCGCCGGCGCCGGAACGGGCGACACGGTGGCCGAGCACGATGTAGCCGACGAAGAGCGCGCCGTTGAGGAAGGCCCAGAACAGGCCGACGGGATCGATGGACCATCTGACGTCGATCAGGAGCAAGGTGCCGGTGACGGCCACGGCAAGGGCGGCGAGATTGCGCAGGCTCCTGAGACCGACCAGCGCGACGCCGATGGTGCCGACGAATTCGATTGCCGCAACCAGCGAGATCGGCAAGCGGTCGAGGGCCAGGTAGAAGGAGCAGTTCATCACCGAGAGGCAAGCGCCGAAGGCCAGCAACAGCAAGCGTGTCTGGGGATCGGCGCGGGCGAAGCTGCGCCAGGGGCGCGTCAGGGGTGCGAAAATCAACGCGGCGGTGGCGATGCGCAGCCATGCCATGCCGAGCACGCCGACATGGGGGAAGAGCAGCACGGCGAAGGCCGGGCCGAGATAGTGGAAGATGGCGCTGACGCCGAACCAGACATGCGGCGGCAACTTTGTTGCCAGGCCGCCAAGGCCAGAGCCGGTGCCGGCAAGCGCAGGGCCTGCCGTGGGAGCTTGCGCTTGATCGTCCATCGGATCAGTATCGCAGGCATTTTCCGCAACCTACATGGATGATGATCGATCAACCGGATCATATCTCTGTCGAATGCAAGGATTTGTCCGTGAAACGCCTTGGAACTGAAAATATCGATCTCGACGTGGCCGACATGAAGATCCTGCGCCTGCTGGAAAAGGATGCGCGGGCCAGCACGGCGGAGCTTGCCCGTTCGGTCGGCCTGTCGGCGCCGAGTGTCGCCGAGCGCATCAAGCGGCTGCAGGAAAACGGTGTGATCGAGGCCTATTGCGTCAAGATCAATCCCGCCGCGCTGGGCCTGAAACTGTCGGCATGGCTTCGCGTCCGGCCGGTGCCGGGGCAATTGTCCGTCGTGGCCGAGATCATCCGTGAAACGCCGGAGATCGCGCAGTGCGACCGGGTGACCGGCGAGGATTGCTTCATCGCGCTCGCGCATGTCGGCTCGGTGGCCGAACTCGAACGGGTGATCGACCGCATCATTCCCTATGCGATGACGAATACGGCCATCATCCAGTCGTCACCGGTGGTGGCGCGCTCGCCGCTGGCGGCGGTGAAGCGGTCGCCGTAAACGGCGGTTTGATTGGTTGCCCGGTGTTTTCGCGAGCCGTCTCGCCGGCCTATGCGTGGCCGCGCTTCAGGCGGGCGCGCTTCAGGATGCTGCGCCAGCGAATCATGTCGAACGGGATCGGCTCATTGTTGTTGGCGATGTGGAAGATCTCGTTGTCGACGTTCTTGAGCGAACGCCAGAAATCATAGTCCGTGATGCGCGGATCAGCGGCCAGCCTGTCCACCTCGATCTTGATGTCGGTTTTCATGCACGTCCCTCGAACCGGCTTCGCCCCGCCGTCCGTATCGCAACTCGATGCGGATCGTTTTCGACCGCTCCGCTGAGTCGTTCAACGGCTCAATTGGCTTGTTCCCGTTAAAACCTCGGTAAGGTTAATGCGGGTGCCGGGCGGCTTCAAGCACTGGGACCGGCCGATTTGAGGGGGCGGCGATTTTGGATCGCCGGTGTGGCTTTGAGGTTCCGTCACTCTGTTCGGAGCGGTGTCGGCTTCGCCCTATTTGCGTTTGATGCCGATCGAGCGGCCGGCACGCTCCGGCATCGGCAGCACGGAATGGGCGGCGCGCATGGCTTCGACCTTGGCCATCACATCGGCGGGGAAGGGCGCGACCTTCGGCCCCGACATGTCGACATGCAGCGACAGCGTCTCGGAGGTGGCGGCGAGCCAGCCGTCGACATGGCGGATTTCCTGGAAGGCCCGGAGCCGTTTCTCGTCATGGTCGATGAGCTGGAAGGACACCTGGACCTTGTGGTCGAGATGCAGTTCCTGGACGTAGCAGACATGGACCTCGGCGGTGTAGATGGTCAGACGGCGCCCCTTAACATAGTCCAGCCCCATGCCCATCGCCTCGAAGGCCTCGTCCGAGCAGCGGTCGAACAGCACGTTGTAATAGGCCATGTTGAGATGGCCGTTGTAGTCGATCCAGTCCTTCTCGATTTCCATGGGCCTGGAGACGAAGGGGGCAGGGATGGACATCGAAACTTCCTTGTTCTGGTGCTGGACAAATTGTGGCTGCGAAGACTTTTTTGTTCTGACGCAATTCCGGACGGAAAACCGCTTCACACTTTTCCTGGAATTGCTTTAGGCATCCATAGCTGCATAACAAGCGTGGGCGCTGGTCCATTCGCGGAGGAATTCATGGCTCTGAGCGACCTCAATCCGGTCGAACGCAACGAGGAAGGCATCGCGGCGGTGCTCGGCATCCTCAAGCAGCAGTTCGGCGAGCGTTTTCAGACCGGCCAGGCCATCCGCTCGCAACACGCGCACACCACTACGTATATTCCGACACAGGCGCCCGATGGTGTCGCTTTCCCGGAGACGGCCGCCGAGGTGCAGGAAATCGTGCGGGCCTGTGCCGCGCATCGTGTGCCGGTCATCGCCTTTGGCGTCGGCTCCTCGCTGGAAGGCCACACCAACGCACCGGGCGGTGGCATTTCGATCGACACGTCGCGGATGAACCGCATCCTCGCGGTCAATCCGCAGGATCTCGACTGCACGGTCGAACCCGGCGTGACGCGCGAGGACCTCAACCGGCATCTGCGCGACACCGGCCTGTTCTTTCCGATCGATCCCGGCGCCAATGCCTCGCTCGGCGGCATGGCGGCGACGCGGGCGTCCGGCACCAATGCGGTGCGCTACGGCACGATGCGCGAGAACGTGCTGTCGCTGACCGCCGTCATGGCCGATGGCGAGACGGTGACGACCGGCAAGCGGGCGAAAAAGAGCTCGGCCGGCTACGATCTGACGCGGCTGCTTGTCGGCTCGGAAGGCACGCTCGGCATCATCACCTCGCTGACACTGAAGCTGCAAGGCATTCCGCAGGCGATCTCCGGCGGCGTCTGCCCGTTCCCGAGCGTCGAGGCGGCCTGCAACGCCGTCATCGCCACGATCCAGATGGGCATTCCGGTGGCGCGCATCGAACTGGTCAATGCGCTGCAGATGCGGGCGATGAAGAATTATTCGAAGCTCGACTATCCCGAGAGCCCGTGCCTGTTCCTCGAGTTCCATGGCAGCGATGCCGGCGTTGCCGAACAGGCCGAGACCTTCGGCATGATCGCCGAGGAAAATGGCGGCGGGCCGTTCCTGTGGACCAGCGTCGCCGAGGAACGGACGAAGCTGTGGAAGGCCAGGCACGACGCCTACTGGGCCTCGCTGACGCTGCGGCCGGGTGCCAAGGGGCTGTCGACCGACGTCTGCGTGCCGATCTCGCGCTTTGCCGAATGCGTCACCGAAACCGAAGCCGACATCGCCGAGATGGGCCTGATCGCGCCGATCGTCGGCCATGCCGGCGACGGCAATTTCCACGTGCTGGTGCTGATGGATGTGAATGATCCCAACGAGATCGCGCTGTCGGAAAAATTCGTCGCACGGCTCAACCTGCGGGCGATCGCCATGGACGGCACCTGCACCGGCGAGCACGGCATCGGCCAGGGCAAGATCGGTTTCCTGCGCAGCGAGCTCGGTCACGGCGTCGACATCATGCGGACCATCAAGCAGGCGCTGGACCCGCAAAACATCATGAATCCTGGCAAGATATTGCCGGGCGGCGACCACTAGATGTCGATTGCCGAGACCTTGCTGCCGATCGAGGTGCCGCTGTTGTCCGCAGGCGCGCCGCTGCCTCATGTGTTTGCAGATGAAGGCAGGTTGCTCGTCGCCTACCTCGCCAATGCTCCAGAAACATCTTTCGATGGCACGAAACCGCGCTCGGTTTCGCCGCTGACATGCAACCCGTCAGTCGCCATCCTGGCGGCAGAGCCTTACCTGGCATTTCAGTTCGGCCCGCCGAATGACGAGGCCGTCAGTGGCCATCGTCTCTATCAGTCGGGCTTGCGGGCCTACGAGGCATTTGAGGTCTGCAACTCGTCGTGGATAGCCTCCCTGGAAAAGGCAAATCGGGTTCATTCGTCCCATACAGCCGAACTGTTTTCAGACTATCGGCATTTCATCTTGACGTTCCACGATTCGACGCTGGAGTTCGTCGCCAAGAGTTTCTCGACAAGCCTTCGCAAGGGAGCGGTCTTGACTGCGCTGATGGAGGCCGCCGGAGAGGGCCCCTGACCTCTCTAGGCGGAGGTCTCGCAAGCTCGTCATGCGTGATATTTAAGCCCGGCCTAGTGAAGACAACCCGAACGCGTCAGGACAAAAGCGTCGTCTTGACCGCGCCGTCATTCGGGTCGAGGCTCCTTGCGCGGCAGGTCTGACAAGACAGGCGTTGCCAGCGGAGGAGAACTGTCATGGCCATTTCACGCAAGGAAGAAGCGCGCGCACTGAGTGCCGATGAGAAGGAACTGGTGGAGAAGTCGCATCATCCGGTGGTGCAGGAGCTTTCCGACGTCGACCTTTCCGGACTGGTCAAGCTGCTTCGCGGGCGGCGCGACAAGGCGCAGGCCGAAGCACATCGCCGCCGCCGTGAAATACGCGGCAAGGGCGCGCCGAAGGGCGCTGCCGCTTCAAAGGCCGATGGCGGCTCGCAGGTCAAGCTGGCGGTGCTGGCGATGGCGATGCGGCGGCTCAATGGCGAGGCCGAACGGCGGCGCCAACTGGCGGCCCGCGTTTCACTGGTCGGGAACGCACGCAAGGCGCTGGCGATGAAGCAAAGGGCGCCGGCGGACGGTCCCGCGCACAATTCACGCACGGCTCACAAGGGCATGCGGGCCGTCGCCAACGAGCGGGCGCCGAAGCTGGTCCGGCCGGCGGAACTGGGCCGGCAGCGCAAGGCAGGCAAGGTGGCGCAAGCCAAGCGCGACGCACGCTGATTCCTGCGACAAGGGCTGTCGGCAGCCGCTTTACCGTGCTGCGGGAAGCTGCTGTCGCACGCCCTCGACAAGGGCCTGCAGCATCGGGCGGGTCGGCGCGAAGAATGTCGTGCCGGTCTGCGGTGTCGAGACATCGAGCAGGCGGTCGTAGGCGCCCGGCGGATCGCCGACATACATGCGCTGCAGCATCTTTTCGGTGACCCAGAGATACCTGGAATAGCCGATGAAGTAGGTGCCGAACTCATTCTGCCCGGGCCGGCCGAACGGCATGTTGTCGCGCAATATGTCGTATTCGTTGCCTTCGGCATCCTCGATCGTGGCCAGCGATTTGTGCGATTTGCGCGGGGCTTCGTCATCGTCGATCTCGATGTTGTCGATCTTGGTGCGGCCGATGATCGCCTCCTGCTCAGGCGTCGGAATGCGCGCCCAGGCCTGCATGTCGTGCAGGTATTTCTGGACGACCACATAGGAGCCGCCGGCAAAGTCGCCATCCTCGTCGCCGATCAGCGCCGAGGCCGGCAGGTCGAGGCCGGTCGGGTTGGCAGTGCCGTCGATGAAACCGAGCAGGTCGCGGGCATCGAAATAGCGAAAGCCGGTCACTTCATCGACGACGGTGACATCAGGGCCAAGCCGGTCGAGCAGGATACGCTCGAACTCGAAGCACATGTCGGACCGTTCGGCCCGGATGTGGAACAGAAGGTCGCCCGGTGTGGACGGCGCCGAATGGACCGCGCCCTTGATCGGCGCGAACGGTTTCAGTTCCTGCGGCCGCCGGCCGGGGCTGAGCCGATCCCAGAGATCGCGGCCGATGCCGGCAATGCACGACAGGCGGCCGCCAAGATCGCGGAAACCGACAGTCTTGACCAGATCGTCAAGCTCGCCGAGCACGGAACAGACCTTGGCCAGGGCGGGCTGTTCGCCGGCGACGGTGACGACAAGAAAAATCGCCGATTGCGAAAGCGGCGCATCGACGCTCTGCGCGTCGATCGGCACGCGGTCCCAGTTCTTGCCTGACATCTGAAAAATCTCCGCTTTTGCCGGATTTGTTTCAGATCGCCTGGGATGACGCAATACTGGATGAATTGCCTCTTTATCGACACGCGGATGCGGGTAGAGTGCGGCAGAATTTCAATCAACCTGTTCGGAGCTGATGCTCGCACGCCTGTTCGTGATCTTCGGTGGCCTGTTCGTACTGGTGCTGTGCGCGGCGCTGGTGGTTCCGTACTTTGTCGACTGGACCGGCTACCGCGCCCAGTTCGAGCGTGAGGCAAGCGCCATCCTCGGCCGCAAGGTGACCGTGCAGGGCGACGCCACGGCTAGGCTGTTGCCGTTCCCGTCGGTGACCTTCTCCAACGTTGCCGTCGCCGGCGGCCCCAATGGCCAGCCGGCCATGACCGTCGAGACGTTTTCGATGGATGCCGAACTGGCGCCATTCCTGCGCGGCGAGGTGCTGATCTTCGACATGCGGCTGGTGCACCCGAAGGCGACCATCGATATTGCCAATGACGGCACCGTCGACTGGGCGATGCGGCCGTCCTCGCCCTTCGACCTCAACCAGATCTCGATCGAGAAGCTGACGGTGACGGAAGGGCAGATCGAACTGCGCCATGCCGCCGGTGGACGCAGCCATATCTTTTCCGAGATCAATTCGACCATTTCGGCCAAGTCTCTGGCCGGCCCGTGGCGCATGGACGGCACATTGCGGCTTGACGGATTGCGCACCACTGTCGCGGCATCGACCGGCAAGGCCGAAGGCACCGGCCAGATGCGGCTGCGGCTGAAGGCCGATCCCGACGCCTATCCGCTGGTCCTCGAAACCGACGGCAATGCCGGCATCGCCAATGGTGCCGCCGTCTATTCCGGCCAGTTCAAGATCTCCGGCGCCGATAAGAATTCAGCCCAATTGCGCGGCACCGATGGCGAGACGGTGAAGGTCAGCGCCGGCAAGCCCGATCCGGGCTTTCGCCTGAACGGCAAGTTCTCGCTCGACCACCAGAAGCTTGGCGTCGATGAATTCCGTTTCGAAACCGGGCCACTGGACAATCCCTACACCGCCGAAGGCAAGGCTTCTGTCGATCTCGGCCAGAAGCCTAATTTCGCCATCGAGGCCAATGGCGCGCAGGTGCAGTTCGACGAGGCGGTGGGCGCAGAAGCCGGCGCCGGCCTGACGCTCGACCAGCGCATTGCCGGGCTTGAGCAGGCGCTGATCGCTCTGCCGAAGCCGACCATCCCCGGCACCGTCGAGGTGAAGCTGCCGGCTGTGGTGGCCGGCGACACCACCGTGCGTGACGTGCATCTGTCCGCCGAGCCGGCCGAGGGCGGCTGGTCGGTCAAATCGCTGGCTGCGACCTTGCCCGGACGCACCACGCTGGAAGCCGACGGCATGCTCAGCGTCGAGGGCCATTTCGGCTTCACCGGCTCGCTGCTGCTGGCTGTGGCGCAGCCATCCGGTTTTGCCGCCTGGCTGTCGAAAGATGTCGACGAGGCGATCCGCCGTCTGCCCGCCGCCGGCTTCAAGGCCAAGGTCGACCTGACGGAAAAGCGCCAGGCCTTCAGCGATCTCGAGCTGATCCTGGGCAAGGCGAAATTCTCCGGCCGCATCGATTCCAGCCAGCCTGACGAAGCCAGGCCATCGGTTCTGATGCGGCTCGAAGGCGGTGAGCTCGACGTCGACGGGCTGGCGGCCTTCGCCTCGATCTTCGTCAGCGACAAGGGCGCCAACCGCTTTGCCGACCGCGATCTCGATTTCCAGATCAGGGCCGGGCCCGTCAGCGCCGGCGGGCTGACCGCCGATACGGTGGACACCGCGCTCAGGCTGCGTGACGGCTTGCTCGAAGTCGACCGGCTGTCGGTCGGCGGATTGGCCGGCGCCTCGATAAGCGCCACCGGCCGGATCAAGGATTTCCCGGCGAGCCCGACCGGCAAGCTCGACGCATCGGTTGTCGCTGTGGACCTCAAGCCGCTGATCGACGTCGCCGCGCAGCATTATCCCGACAATGCGGTGCTGAAGGGACTGGCGAGCCGCGCTGCCGCCTATCCCGACCTGTTCCAGGATGCGCGCGTCGACCTCGTGGCAAGTGCCGCCGACAATGGCGATGGCACGACGGGCCTGGCGGTGAGCGGACAGGGCAACGCCGGCGGCTCGGCCTTTTCGGCTTCGCTGTCGGGGAAGGGCGCGCCGGACAAGCTTCTCGAGGCGCCGGTGACATTGACCTTCAACGCCAAAAACCCGGATGCGACGGCGCTGCTGGCGCTTTACGGCCTGCCGGCGCTGCCGCTCGGCATGCTGGGCGAGGCAACGACCGACATCCAGGCCAAAGGCACATTGGGCGGCGGGCTGGCGACGACTTTCAGCCTTGCCGGCAATGACTTCAAGGCCAGCTTCGAGGGAACCGTTGCCGACACGCCGCAAGGGCCTGCCGCCAAGGGCAAGATCAATCTGGATGCGGCCGACATCGAACCGTGGCTGATGACGTCGGGCATCGGCCTGCCGGGCATGGGGGCAGGCATGTCGACATCGCTTTCGGCGCAGGGCGACTATGGCAATGGGCTGCTCGTGCTGGACAATGTCAGCGGCGCGATCAACGAGGCGGCGGTGTCCGGCGACGTCAACATCGACGCCAAGGACGGCGTGCCACATCTGGCGGGCGCGCTGGCACTCGACGAGCTCGATCTCGATCCGATGGCCGTGGCGCTGTTCGGCGATTCCGCTTTCCTTGTCGAGAAGAATGGCGCCGACAAAAGCGCGAGCGAGAAGGGCGGCTCCTGGCCGGCAGCACCCTTCAGCCAGAAGTCCAGCCTGCCGTTTACCGCCGCTCTCGACCTGACGACGGCGGCGCTTGCCGCCGGACCGTTCGCCACCGCCTATGACGCCGCTTTTTCGCTGAAGCTCGACCAGGAAGGCATCCGCGTTTCGGACCTGAAGGCAAAATTTCTTGGTGGGGCGCTGACTGGCCTGTTCGAGTTGAAGAACAATGAGGGCACCGGGCTTTTCACCGGCCAGATGAAGCTGGCGGGCGCCGATCTGGCAACCGTATTGCCAGATACCGGCATTGGCGGCGTCGGCGATTTCTCGACGACGCTGTCGACCAGCGGCAAGTCGGTCGATGCGATGATCGCCGCCCTCTCGGGTTCCGGCACGGCGACGCTCAGGGGTTTGCAGGTGGCGGGCGTCAATCCCGACGCGTTCAACGCTCTGCTGGCCAAGGCGGACGCGATCGGGCGCGACATCGATGCGGCCAAGACCGCTGATTTCGCGCCCGGGATCGCCGCCGATGGCAATTTCCCCGCCGGGAATGCCGACATCGCCTTCACGATCGCTGGCGGCACGCTGAGGGCACCGCCGATCAGCCTCGAAAACCCGGAGGCGACCTTGTCCGCCGATGTCACGGCCGATCTCAATACCAGCACGGTCTCCGCCAAGGGCGCCATTACCTATCGGCCCGGCGATGAGGCGCTGGTCGGTTCCGAGCCGGTCGTCAATTTCACCGCCGAGGGGCCGTTCGGCGCCGTCAAACGGCAGTTCGACAGCGAGCCTTTGGCGCAGTTCCTGACCCAGCGCGCGCTGGAGAAGGAGCAGCAGCGCGTCGAGGCGATGCAGGCGGCGTTGCTGGAGAAGCAACGCCTGCGGCGCGAAGTGCGCTACTATGCGGCACTGCAGGACGCGCGCGACAAGGCCGCCGAGGAACTGCGCCAGCAGGAAGAGGCGGCGCGGCTGAAAGCCGAGGCCGATGCCAAGGCGAAAGCGGAGGCTGACGCCCAGGCGCAGGCTGAAGCGGATGCCAAGGCGAAGGCCGACGCGGAAGCGAAAGCCAAGGCTGATGCCGACGCGAAGGCCAAAGCCGATGCCGACGCCAAGGCCGCGGCCGAGCGGCAAGCCGCCGACGAAGCAGCCAAGACGCAGGCCGAGCAGGAGCGCCAGAAGGCGGAAGAGGCGATGCGCATCGCCACGCAGGAAAAGGCCAGGCTGGAAGCCGAACGCAAGGCAGCCGAACAGGCGCCCAAGGTCGAGCCTGCGCCGTTGCCGCAAACCAACGACAACCCGCCGCCAGTCAAGCCGAAGTCCAATCCGTTCACGATCGATAATTTGTTGAAGTCGTTGCAGTAGGGCGGTTGCGCGAAGCCTTCCCGTTCCGAAATCGTGTCAGAGAACGAGCATCTCGGCACTGTCAGCGACATAGCGGGCGTGGCGGAAATCGCGGATGGCGGCAAGCCTGCCGTCCTGCCAGGCCAGCAGGATGAAATAGGCGGGTCGCGCCGTCGGGTCGTTGGGATTGCGGACGAGGATTGCCGGCCTGTCTTCAACGAAGCCAGGTACGAGATGCCAATCCTGCACCTTGGAATAGTTGCCGAAATAGGTGCCGACTTCCTTGCTGCCGTTGAGCCGTGCCCTGGCCACCAGTTCCAGCCGCACCTCTTCAGCCAGCATATCGCGCACCGCGTCGAAATCACGGGCATTGAAGCGATCGATATAGGCGTTGAGCAACTGACGTTCGGCAGCGCTCAGTCTCGGGAGAGGGCGGTCGTCGGGCTCGTGCGCAATCTGGCGCAGCCGGTCGCGGCCGCGATGCAGCGCGGCCTTGACCGCGGGGATGCTGGTATCGAGCGTGGCGCTGATCTCCTGCAGGGAGTAGCCCAGAACGTCCATCATGATGACGCTGCTTCGCTGCGTGACGGGAAGGCGCATGAAGGTATGCAGCCCCGCAGAAGCGGCCTGGCGATCGATGGTGGGATTCGCCGGGTCGACGATCATGTCCAAATCCTCGTCGGAATAGGCCTGTTCGCGGGTGCGGCGGCGCAGGAAATCGAGCGCCGTATTGTGGGCTATGCGAAACAGCCAGCCTTCCGGATTGGCGATCGGGCCGGCACCGGGCAAGGCCTCGATCGCCTTGGCCAGCGCCTCCTGCAACACATCCTCGCCATCGAAGACCGAGCCCGTCATGCGAGCACAGTAGCGGTGCAGCTTGGGGCGCAATTCCCCAAACAGGCGCTCGAAGAGCCCATGCTGCCCGCCGGGAATGGGAATGTTCATGAGCGTCCGTTCTGCGCCTCGTCTGCCTCGATCAGGCATCCAGCATCCGGTAGCTGCCTATCACGGCCATCTCGTCGCGTTGCGGAGATTCGCTGCAGCGATCCCCGAAGCCGCTTTGAAAAGCCTTGAATGTGGCCAGGCCGGTGATGCTATCAGAATGCGCATCGGTTTGCGTTTCGACCAGATGGATGAATGTCCCATCGGCGGCGCGCAACGTCAGGTAGCGGACGCCGTCCGGCGATTTGTCGCGCAATTCCCGGAAAACGGCCTGGATCAGCCGCTCGTTCTCATCGGCTCGTTCGGGCTTCATCTTGTAGCGTATCAGATGGCGTTTCATCGCTGGTCTTCCTCTCGATTGCCTTGCGCGCCCTTTGGGCCTCTCATCGCCTAGACGATGCCGGGAAGCCAAAAGATGCGGGCGCCCGAAAAATAAAAGCTGCCATTCAGCGCAGGATGCCGAAGCGTCACTCGCGGCCCTGATCGAGCAAGCGCCTCAGCATGGGCTCGATGCGCGAAAGCTCGTCGAGATGCGCCGCCGACAGTTCGGCCAGGCGATCGTCGGCGCGTTCGGTCAGCCGCAGCAGCACGCGGCGATGGTCGTCCTTGTCCTGATCGCGCACGACCATGCCGGCTTCACTCAGGCGGTTGACCAGCTCGACGGCGCTGTGATGTCGGATGCGCAGGCGCTCCGCCAGATCGCCGACCGTCATCGGTCCGCCGCCCGGATAACCCTTGATCGCCAGCAAGGCCTGATGCTGGCGCGGCGTCAGCCCGGCGTCTTCCGCCTGCAGCTGGCTGAATTCGAGGAAGCGGCGGATCAGATAGCGAAACTCCGACAGCCGCTGGTAGTCGGCCAGTTCGATGGTGGGGCGAGATTTCCTGGGCTGCGTCATTCCCGACATTTGTTCCATTCCGGCCAAAGGCTCAAACGGTTTTGATGGAGAACCAGCTTGAATTTATATCGTGTTACGATACATAGCGAGCCGACAGAACCGGACGGCGTCTTCGCCGTGCCGCGTATTCGAGATCCGGCCGTCGCCAGAAAGCCCGCCATGAAGCTCTCCGAAAACAACCATCTCAGGGATTTCACCACCGACGCGCGGGTGCTGACCATCGCGACCATCGCCGTGGTGGTCGCCACGGCTGGGCTGTTCGCCGGCATCGTGCTTTTGAAACTGATCCGGCTTGCCACCAACATTGCCCATTTTGGCCAGTTCACGTTCGCCGATCTGAAATTGCAGGATACGCCGCTTGGGCTTGCAGCGGTGGTGGTGCCGGTCATCGGCGCCCTGATCATCGGGCTGATGGCGCGCTACGGCAGCGAGAAGATCCGTGGCCATGGCATTCCCGAAGCAATCGAGGCGATCCTGCTCGGGCGCTCAAAACTCGATGCCAAGGTTGCGATCCTGAAGCCGCTGTCGTCGGCGATCTCGATCGGCTCAGGCGGGCCGTTCGGCGCCGAGGGCCCGATCATCATGACCGGCGGCGCGATCGGCTCGCTGATCGCGCAGATGCTGCCGGTCACCGACAATGAACGCAAGACGCTACTGGTGGCTGGCGCGGCAGCGGGCATGACCACCGTGTTCGGCACGCCGATCGCGGCCATCATGCTGGCGGTGGAACTGCTGCTGTTCGAATGGACGCCGCGCTCCTTCATTCCCGTGGCGGTTGCCGCGATCATTGCCGAGGTCGAGCGCACCGTGCTGCATTTGCCTGGGCCGATCTTTCCGTTTCAGGGCGGCATGGCGGTCTCGTTCACCGGGCTTGGCGGCTGGGTTCTGGTCGGCATCTGCGCCGGCCTGCTGTCAGGGCTGCTCACCCAGATGGTCTATGCCTGCGAGGACGCCTTCCAGAAACTGCCCATCCACTGGATGTGGTGGCCGATGATCGGCGGCCTGGTGGTCGGCATTGGCGGGCTGATCGAGCCGCGGGCGCTCGGCGTCGGCTACGACAACATCGCCGACATGCTGGATGGCCGCACGCTCGCGGCCGCCGCGCTGCTGCTGCTGGTGGTCAAGGCCATCATCTGGTCGGTGGCGCTCGGTTCGGGAACATCAGGGGGCGTGCTGGCGCCGCTGTTGATCATGGGTGGCGCAATGGGGGCGGTGCTCGCCGGCATCCTGCCCGCGGCGGATCCGGGCTTCTGGGCCCTGCTGGCGATGTCGGCGACCATGGGCGGCACGATGCGGGCGCCGCTGACGGCGACGTTCTTTGCCGTGGAACTGACTGGCAACACGCATGTGCTGGTGCCGCTGATCGCGGCTTGTGCCGCGGCGCACGCCGTCACCGTGCTCCTGATGAAACGGTCGATCCTGACCGAGAAGATCGCCAGGCGCGGGCACCACCTCGTGCGCGAATACCGCGTCGACCCGTTCGCGCTGACCAGGGTGCGCGAGGTGATGACGGCGCAGGTCGAGAGCGTGCCGGCGACGATGACGCTGCATGGCGCGGCGGCGTTCCTGACCGCGCCGGAAACCCGGCATCCGAGCTTCCCGGTCATCGACGAGAACAGGCGGGTGCTCGGCCTCATCGATCCGCCGGCGATCCTGCGCTGGCGCCGTGCCGGCAAGCACAGGACGACGACGCTCGGCGACCTGCTTGCTGGAAGCAAGGTGACGCTTGCCTATCCCGACGAGTATCTCGAAGGCCTCTCCGACAAGCTGTTGATGGCCAATGTCTCGCATCTGCCGGTCGTGACCCGCGAAAGCCTGCAACTGATCGGCTATGTCGGCTGGAAGGACCTGATGCGCGTGCGGTCGAGGAAACAGGCCGAGGAACGCGACCGTTCGACCTTGCTTGGCTTCGGCACCAGGCGCGGGAGAAAGGCGGACGCGGTCGAAGGCGTCTAGCCCAAGCCAGTTCCGCGCTTCGCCCATTCCAGGACATGAAGCCGCAGCGCCGAGGACAGGTTGGTGTCGCGGGGCCGCGTCTCATCGACTTCGGCGACGAGTGCGGCCAGCGTCAGCTTTCTCGCCGCCGCGATGGCGACGAGGTCGTCATAGAAGGGCTTTTCGAGGGAATAGCTGGTGCGATGGCCGCGAATGGTCACCGAACGCTTTTCGACGACGCTCACGGCCGGAGACTCACTGCCGGAGACTCACTGCTTGTCCTTGCCGGACGGGTCGAGGCGATGGCCGGCGACAAATTTTTCGGCCTTGTCGGCATTCAGCCGGTCGCGTTGCTTGTCCGCCTTGGAACGGCCATGCAGGGCCCGGTTCTGTTCGGCGACGCGCGCTTTCTCGTCCCGCGCCTTCTGCTTGCGAGCCTGGCGGAGATTGACGATGTCGGCCATGGCGCGGACCGCGAAGCTATTTCTTGCGGAAGGCGTCGAGCGAAACCACTTCGGCGCCCTTGGCGCCGGCCTCGGTTGCGGCGGGCTTCTTCTCCGGCTCGGCTGCAGCCTTCTTCTCGGCCTTCGGCTTCTTCTCGGAAACGATGGTCAGCGGCTCGGACGCCGGCTGGGCCGGTTCCTCTTCAGGCTGCGCATCGGTCTTGACGTCGAACTCGAGCTCGAAATTCACCGAGGGATCATAGAAGCCACGCACGGCCGAGAACGGGATTTCAAGTTTCTCCGGCACGTCGGAGAAGGACAGGCCAACCTCGAAGCCGGTGTCGGTCACCTTGAGGTCCCAGTACTGGAACTGGATGACGATGGTCATCTGCTCGGGATAGCGCTCGCGCAGGCGCGACGACACGCGCACGCCGGGCGCGCCGGTCAGGAAGGTGATGAAGAAATGATGGTTGCCGGGGAGGCCGGTGCGTGCGACCTCGGCCAGGACCTTGCGCATGACGCCGCGCAACGCCTCCTGGGCCAGAATGTCGTAGCGGATGTGGTCGTCGGCCATGTGGTGGTCGGGTTCCGTTGAATCGTCCGCATAGCTGTAATCAAGCTTGAGCGCGGCGTAAACCTGATATAGCCCACCGTCACGTCGAAGCGAGGACTATTGCCAACGATTTGATCGGCAAGGCGGCTTTGCGGCAACCGCAAATGTTATGCGTTGGCCAGCGCAGTGTGCTTTTTGACGTTGCCCGGGGAAGGGCGCCTGCCAAAAGCGCGCAGGAAGGTGCGCACGCCATTCGTCGCCGATTGCACCACTTCGTCCTCACGCGGCGTGCCGCCGAGCATGAAGGTGGTCTGCAGTTCGGCATTGACCAGGCCGAAGAACTGGCGCGCCGCGACGTCGGGGTCATCGATGGTGAGGTAACCGCCATAGGCGAGGCGGGCGAAGCGGGCGGCGATTGCCGGCCACGTCGTGCCCGGACCCTGTTCGCGCCATTCGGCAAACAGTTGGGGGTAGCGTTCGCCTTCGGTCTGGATCAGCTTGCGCAGGAATTTTCCGTCGCGGTTGCAGATGCAGTTCTGATTCAGGCGCACGGCAAAGCCGATCAAATCCGCTTCGAGATCGCCGGGCTGGTCAGGGAAGGTGGCAATGGTGGCGAAGATGCCGACATTGCAGCGATCCGTGAGGTCGCGCACCACGGCCATGAAGAGCTTTTCCTTGTCGCCATGGTGGTTGTAGACGGTCTGGCGCGAGACGCCGGCCTCCGCGGCGATCAGATCGATATTGGCGCCGGCAAAGCCTTCGCGGCAGAACACGCCGGCGGCGGCGTCGACGATCGACAGGCGCTTGGCCTCATGGCCGCGTGGCGGGGAAGTGTCAGGAGAAACGCTGGCTCTCATCAAAATCTATATAGAGGTGATTGACGATTTAGACAAGACTGTCTAAATTTATGGACATGCGATTAAGAGATTTCGCGCCGGGAGACGACAAGATTCGCTGCTGGAGTGTCGGAAGCTCACGGGATGGAACGTCCTAGGTCAGACGTCGCCTGGCGGCGGCAACCAGATTTCGAAAGAAGCCAATATCATGAGTGCCAAATTCCTCCGCATCGCGGTCGTGCTCGGTCTGTTGTCCGCCATCGGCCCGTTCGCGATCGACATGTATCTTCCCGCTTTGCCGTCGATCGGCGCGGATCTGCACGCCGGCACCGCCGCCGTGCAGATGAGCCTGCTGATCTTCTTCCTGTCGATGGGCTTCGGCCAGATCGTCGTCGGGCCGATCTCCGACATGGTCGGCCGAAAGCTGCCGCTCTATGGCGGTCTTGCGCTGTTCATGGTCGGCGGCATCGGTTCGGCAATGGCGCCGACCATCGAGTGGCTGATCGCCTTCCGCTTCCTGCAGGGCCTTGGCGCCAGCGCCGGCATGGCCGTGCCGCGTGCCATCGTGCGCGACTTGCACACCGGCAATGAGGCGGCCAAGCTGATGTCGTTGCTGATGCTGGTGTTTTCGGTGTCGCCGATCCTGGCGCCGCTGACCGGCAGCCAGATCATCGAGAATTTCGGCTGGCGCGCCGTGTTCTGGACGGTGACCGCTGCGGCAGCCCTTGCCACCATCCTGCTCGCGACCTCCCTCAAGGAAACGCGGCCGGCGGCGGAGCGCGTCGGTTCTTCCTTCGGCACCGCGCTTGCCGGCTATCGCTTCCTGATGGGCGACCGCAACTTCCTCGGCCTGGTGGCGATCGCCGGCTTCGGCATTGCGAGCTTCTTCGTCTACCTGTCGAGCTCGTCCTTCATCCTGATCGACCATTACGGGCTGTCGCCTTCGGTCTACAGCGTGTTCTTCTCGATCAACGCGGTGGCCTTCATCGGCATGTCGCAGCTGACGGGCCTGCTGGCCGAGCGTTTCGGGCTGCGGCGCGTGGTGCGCGTCGCGGTCACCGGCTACGCCTCGACGATGGTGGTGCTGCTGGCGATCATGGCGACGGGCGTCGACCGGCTCGACGTGATGGCGGCCCTGCTGTTCGTCGGCTACGGCTTCCTCGGCCTGGTCATCCCGACCACCTCGGTGCTGGCTATGGAAGAACATGGCGAGATCGCCGGCACGGCCTCGGCGCTGATGGGCACGCTGCACTTCGCCATCGGCGCGCTCGCAATGGGCGTCGCCGGCGTGTTCTTCGACGGCACGCCGCTGCCGATGGTCGCCGGCATCACGCTCTGCGCGGTGATTTCCTTCACGCTGGCCAAGGTCACGCTTGGCCGTTCGCGCGAGGCGGTCGAAGCGCCGGCGGAATAGGCATTGCTCGCAAGCGCATGAAAAGGCCGGGTTTCCCTGGCCTTTTCATTTCAGCCCTGCCTCGGCCAATACGAAACGCAATCGTGTCTCGACCGGCGCCAGGGGCAGCGGAACCAGCTCGTAACCCAGCTCCACATAGACGCCGGCCAGCGCATGGTAAGTGCGCTCGGCCTCGTCTGATGTCTGCTTGCGCTCTTGATCCTGCGTGAAAATGCCAGGCCAGGGCGGGGCGATGAACACGCGCCGATTGTAGCGGAAGCGCTTGGCGGCGGTGCTGATGTGTTCTGCCACCGGCAGGCCGCTCAGCCTGAGATAGCCGAGCGTGTCCGGCACGCCGCGATCGAAGAAGACCGGTCCCTTCTGTTCGACCTCGTTCCGATATGAGCGCATTTCCCACGACAGCATGAGTTCGGCGAACATCGCGCGGTCGCTCCAGGGCAGGGCGGTTCCGCCTATCGAGGACTGGTCGCGGATGATGCCGCGCCCGGCTTCGACTGAAGTCGCAAAGCCCACCCGGTGCAGGGCTTCGATCAAAGTGGTCTTGCCGGAGCCCGGGCCACCGGTCAGCACGAAGAATCGATCGGAATCGTTTTGCATTCCTGTCCATGGAGAAAGAGGCACGCGATGCGGCTTCGCGGCAAATGGGCCGTACGAAGTCCGGACGGCAAAAGGCGGCCGTTGCGCGTGACGTGGATTGAGGCAGGGGGAGAAGTGGAGGTTTCTGTTGCCAGGTACCTCCGAACCCCGCCTAGAAGTGCGAACCCCTAGGGCTTGATTTGAAGCTATCGCACTGCATTAAGCAGCGAGACGTGCTTCCGCATAGTTGTCGTTGGCAACTATAAGTTTAGCCCGATGACGGTGGTACAATGCCGGGCAAAAGTACGATCTTTACACCTTCGTCGATCCTATTTCGCCCCCAGCAAAAACCGCTCTGTCGTCAACAGCGGCTTTTGGTGGAGGCGCCGGGTACCGCCCCCGGGTCCGAACGGCTTATTTCATCGCCCATTTATCGCCATAGTCGGTCAAGCCGACAAATCGAATATAGGGGGCGTTCGCCGGAAATGAAAGGCCGGAGTGAGGCTTTGCCCCTGTGTCAAATCGCGACGGCAAGGGTTGACTTGGGCGCGGTCTCAACGGAAGCTTTGCGAGCGGTGAGGAGTTACCGACCTAGCGCACAAGTTGCGAAGCGCGCCACAGCCCTCATCGATCGGATCCGTGGCGCCGACGAGGGGAATTTTTGATGGCCGACTATCTTGCGGATGTGAAGAAATACGACGCGGGCGCCAGCTCCGACGCGGTCGAAAAGATCGTCAAGCATCTGGGCATTGCGCTGAGGAACCGCGATTCCTCGCTGGTATCCTGCACCGACCCGAAGGAGCTCGAGCGCGTCAAGGAGAGCTGGGTGGCCAAAAAGCTCGGCGTCAGCGACGGGGCGAAGGCCGACGCCTCGATCGAGAAGACCTGCAAGGCGATGCACGCCGACAACACCAAGAGCCGCGTGACCTTTTACTACCTGGTGGCCAAGGATCTGGGCAAACTCGGCGCGCTCTGACGATCGCGCGTCAATTTGCGAAGGCCGGCGCCGGCGTTGCGGCCAGCCACTTTCTCCCCGCTCACGCAATGCGCAGGTCCGATTAGCGCCGTTTTGCTGTGTTCGACCGCCGGACTGGTCGCTATAATATGCGCACACTCGAATCGAGCTGGAACCGATGCGCCAATATCTCGACCTCTTGCAGCACGTGCTGGACAATGGCGCCGATCGCGCCGACCGCACCGGCACCGGCACGCGCTCCGTCTTCGGCTACCAGATGCGTTTCGACCTGGCGCGCGGCTTTCCGGTCACCACGACCAAGAAGTTGCACCTGAAGTCGATCATCCATGAGCTCCTGTGGTTCCTGGCCGGCGACACCAACATCAAATACCTGACCGACCACGGCGTCACCATCTGGGACGAATGGGCCGACGAGAATGGCGACCTTGGCCCCGTTTACGGCAAGCAGTGGCGTTCCTGGCCGGACGGCCATGGCGGGTCGATCGACCAGATCGCGGGCCTTCTCAAGGAGATACGCCGCAATCCTCAATCGCGCCGGCTGATCGTTTCGGCGTGGAATCCGGCCGAAGTGGAGGCGATGGCGCTGCCGCCCTGCCACTGCCTGTTCCAGTTCTACGTGTCCGAGGGCCGGCTGTCCTGCCAGCTCTACCAGCGTTCGGCCGACATCTTCCTCGGCGTGCCGTTCAACATCGCGTCCTACGCGCTGCTGACGCTGATGGTGGCGCAAGTGACCGGGCTGAAGCCAGGCGATTTCGTCCACACACTGGGCGACGCGCATCTCTATTCGAACCATTTCGAACAGGCGCGCGAGCAATTGCGGCGCACGCCGAGGGCGCTGCCGACAATGTGGATCAATCCGGAGGTGAAGGACCTGTTCGCCTTTCGCTTCGAGGATTTCCGCCTGGAAAACTACGTGGCCGATGCCTCGATCAAGGCGCCGATCGCCGTCTGAGGGATCTCGATATTCAGGTGATGCCGACCTCATCTGGAGCTCAACATGCCTTGAGCTCGACCCCCGTCAGTCGATGCCGACCATCACGTCCGAGGCCTTGACCACGGCATAGGCCGGCTTGCCCTTTTCGAGCTTGAGATCGGCGACCGCCTCGTTGGTGATCGAGGCGGTGACGACGGCGCCGCCGCCAATGTCGATCCTGACATGCGAAGTGGTGGCCCCCTTGACGATTTCGGTGATCGTCCCCTTGAGCACATTGCGGGCGCTGACCTTCATCGGGCTCTCCATTGCTTTTATGCATGCCGTTCTCGCAAAACCGAGGTCGCTTTTGGGCAACATGCATCAGGGTTTGCCGCTCGTCTTACCAGAACAATCGACGGGGCATGGCGTTTTCGCAAGCCGTCGGGCCTTCCCTTGTTATATTCATGCGGATATATCGATCGACAGGCCTCGCGCCGCACGGATTTCAAACCAGGGAGAGTTTTCGATGACGCGCAAAGGTTTCGGGTTGAGGGCGATCGCCATCGGCGGTCTTGCGGCGACGTTGATGGCTGCGGTGCCGGCAGCACATGCGCAAGACAAGGTCGTGGTGTTTGCCGCAGCCAGCCTCAAGGACGCGCTCGATGCGGTGAACAAGGCCTGCGAGGCCGATGTCGGTGAGGCCGCGACTGTCTCCTATGCGGCAAGCTCGGCACTGGCCAAGCAGATCGAGGGCGGGGCGCCGGCCGACGTCTTCATCTCGGCCGATCTCGACTGGATGAAATATCTTTCCGACAAGAAGCTGACCAAGCCAGACACCGAGGTGAAGCTGCTCGGCAACGAGATCGTGCTGGTGGCGCCGAAGGATTCGAAGGTCGAGGCCAAGATCGAGAAGGGTTTCGACCTCGCTAAGCTGGTCGGCGACGGCAGGCTCGCCATGGGCGACATCAAGGCGGTGCCGGCCGGCAAGTACGGCAAGGCGGCACTGGAATCGCTCGGCGTCTGGTCCTCGGTCGAGGGCAAGGTGGCGCAGGCCGAGAACGTGCGCGCCGCGCTCAAGCTGGTTTCGACAGGCGAGGCCGCTCTCGGCATCGTCTATGCCACCGACGCGCATGCCGAAAAGGGCGTCAAGGTGATCGGCACCTTCCCGGAGGATTCGCATCCGCCGATCATCTACCCGGTTGCCCAGACCGCCGATTCGAAGGACAAGGATACGACGGCTTTCCTGAAATGCCTGAAATCCGCCAAGGCCGGCGCGCTCTTCAAGGAACAAGGTTTTACCGTGCTCACGCCGAGCAACTGAACAGGGCCTGATAGCGCAATATGAACTGGCTGCTGGACCTCACTCCCGACGAATGGAATGCGGTCCGGCTGTCCATCAAGGTGGCGACCGTGGCGATGCTCGCCAGCCTGCCGCCGGGCATAGCCATCGCGCTGCTGCTTGCCCGCGGACAATTCTGGGGCAAGACTCTGCTCAACGGCGTGGTTCATCTGCCGCTGATCCTGCCGCCTGTCGTGACCGGCTATCTCCTGCTTTTGACGTTTGGCAAGCGCGGCCCGGTCGGCGCCTTCCTGGCCGAGCATTTCGGCATCGTCTTCTCGTTTCGCTGGACGGGTGCGGCGCTGGCCTGCGGTGTCATGGGCTTTCCGCTGATGGTGCGGGCAATCCGGCTGTCGATCGAAGCGGTGGACCGCAAGATGGAGGCGGCCGCGGGAACGCTTGGCGCCAATCCTTTGTGGGTGTTCGCCACCATCACGCTGCCGCTGATCCTGCCCGGGCTGATCGCGGGCGCCATCCTGGCCTTCGCCAAGGCGATGGGCGAGTTCGGCGCGACCATCACCTTCGTCTCCAACATCCCCAACGAAACGCAGACGCTGCCCTCGGCGATCTACACTTTCACGCAGGTGCCGGGCGGCGATGAGGGGGCATTGCGGCTGACATTGATCTCGGTCGTCATCTCGATGGCGGCTTTGGTCGCCTCGGAAGTGCTGGCGCTGCGGGTCGGGCGGCAAATGGACATCGAATGAGCGTCCGCGTCGACATCGGCCACCGGCTCGGCGATTTCGCCATCGAGGCACGCTTCGAGAGCGCCGGGCGGCTCACCGCGCTGTTCGGGCCGTCAGGCTCCGGCAAGACCACGCTCATCAACATGATCGCCGGGCTGATCCGGCCCGACAAGGGCCGCATCGAGGTGGAGGGTCGTGCACTGGTCGACACCGATGCCGGCATTTTCGTGCCGAAGCACAGGCGCCGTATCGGCATGGTGTTCCAGGACGCGCGCCTGTTTCCACATATGAGCGTGGCCGGCAATCTGCGTTACGGCCGCTGGTTCACGCCGGCCAAGGAGCGCTACGCCGACATGGATGCCGTCGTCGACCTGCTCGGCATCGGCCCGCTGCTCAACAGGCGCCCGGTGAAGCTCTCGGGCGGCGAGAAGCAGCGCGTGGCGATCGGCCGGGCGCTGCTCGCCAGCCCCAGGCTGTTGCTCATGGACGAGCCGCTGGCCTCGCTCGACGAGGCGCGCAAGGCCGAGATCCTGCCCTATATCGAACGGCTGCGCGATGAGACGAAGATCCCGATCGTCTATGTCAGCCATTCGGTCGCCGAGGTGGCGCGGCTGGCCAGCGACGTGGTGATGCTGGCGCAAGGCAAGGTTGTTGCCAGCGGTCCGACCGATGCGGTGATGCAAAGGCTCGACCTGCTGCCGGCGGAAGAGCGCGGCGAGGGCGGTGCGGTGCTGGACACCAAGGTGCTGCGCCACGACGAGATTTTCGGCATGACCGTGCTCGTCTCGGCCGCCGGAGAGATCCGCGTGCCGCGTCTGGCGATGAAAGCCGGGGCTCCCGTGCGTGTCCGCATCCGGGCCCGTGATGTTATGATCGCCGCGGAGAAGCCGACAGGCCTCAGTGCGCTCAACATCCTGCCCGGCACGATCGTTGCGATCCGCCCGGGCGAAGGGCCGGCGGTCGAGGTCGACATCGATTGCAATGGCGCAACGGTGCTCGCCCGCATCACCGAACAGTCGCGGCAGGCGCTGGAATTGCGGCTCGGCGGCAAGGTTTTCGCCGTGGTCAAGACAGTGAGTTTCGACCGGGCCAACACCGGCGCCGGCCTGCCGCTCGAGGTCGATGGCTGACAGAAGCGGCGTTCGCCGCTATATTGTTTTGGAATAACGGTATCGCTGAAGTGGCTTCGGCAGGAGTCCTGGCGACCGCGGAGGAGCAAAGATGCCATCGCTGAGCTTGCGGATAAATCTCGATCCCGACGGGCGGATCGGTCCGGGCAAGATCGAGCTTCTGGAGCAGATCGCCACCTTCGGCTCGATCTCGGCCGCCGCGCGCGGCATGGAGATGTCCTACAAGCACGCCTGGGATCTGGTGGAGGACATGAACCGGGTGTTCGGCAAGCCGCTGGTCGCCGCGCAGACCGGAGGCCGCAAGGGCGGCGGCGCGCAGCTGACGGCCATTGGCCTGGCGGTGGTCAGCCGTTTCCGCGCCATCGAACGTGCGGCCACTGCGGCAGCGAGGACGCATATGGATGCGCTGCAGGCGGAGATCGATGCGGGCTGAGAGGCGGGGGCGGTAGGGCAGTAGGGCAGTAGGGCAGTAGGGATTGCGGCCCAACTCTTCGCCGTCGGAGATTTTCGTTTCCAAATCTGCCTTAACGCGCGTCTAAGTTAGAATTTCACTGCCTACTGCCTATTCTTCCGGCTTGCGCAGCAGATAGGTGTCCATGATCCAGCCCTTTTGCCGGCGGGCTTGCTCGCGGACCTTTTCGATCTCGGCGCCGACATCGCCGAGGCGACCGGAGACGATGATCTCGTCCGGCGTGCCGAGATAGGCGCCCCAATGGATGATGACATCCGGGTCGGCGACTGTGTTGAAGGCGCATTTGCCGTCCAGCATGACGACTGTGCTGCCGGCATTGCTGGCCAGACCTTCTTCGGTCAGCCTGCGGCCGGTGGTGACCAGGAACGAATCGCCGATGCGGTTCAGTGCCATTTTGTGGCTGGCGGCAAGCGCCTGGATGGCGGTGATGCCGGGGATGACCTCCAGTTCGAAGGCGACATTGTTCCTGAGGCGCACGCGTTCGAGGATGCGCAACGCGCTGTCGTAAAGCGAGGGATCGCCCCAGATCAGGAAGGCGCCGCAGCCATCCTTGGCGATCTCGTCGCGGATCAGGGCTTCGTAGATGGCAGCGATGGCTTCGTGCCAGTCGTCGACGGTCGAGCGGTAGGAAGACGTCGGTTCGGCGCGGACCGGCACGCCGAATTCGACGCGGCGCGATTTCGGGTTGCTGACGAAGCGGTCGCAGATCTCGCGCCGCAATTCGGCAAGGTCGTTCTTCTTGGCGCCCTTGTCGGGGATGAACAGCACATCGGCACGGTTCAAGCCCGATATGGCCTGAACCGTCATGTGGTCGGGGTTGCCGGCGCCGATGCCGATGACGAGAAGCTTGCGCATGGGCCGAACTCCTGCCCGATCGGAAGCTGTTAGTCCAGACCGCTGGCATGTCCAGGCCGGTGTGGCGTAGTCACGCAAGTGGAAGGGCTTTGAAACGCCGCATTGAAACGGCTAGGGTCGTCGGGGCATTCTTGCCGAGGGGGCTTCGATGTTGCGATATGTTCTGACTGCGGCGCTGGCGCTTTCGGCGGCACCCGCATTGGCCAACGATTCGGTTGCCGAGCTTGGCACAGGCGGCTTGATCCTGTCGCGCAGCGATGCGGTCGCGATGCAAAGCGAGGATCTCTTCATCTCGCCCGACAAGGTCACGGTCGACTACGTCTTTCACAACAACACCGACAAGGATGTCGACGCGATCGTCGCCTTCCCGATGCCCGATATTTCGGGTGACCCCGAAGAAATGCCGGCCATCCCCGAAAACCAAAGCGACAATTTCCTCGGCTTCGAGGTGACGATTGATGGTGTCGCGGCAAAGCCTCAACTCGAGCAGAAGGTGTTCGCGCTCGGCATCGACATCGGTGCCGATCTCAAGGCGCAGAATGTGCCGTTCAACCCGTTCGGCGATGCGGCCAAGGCGGCATTGGCGAAGCTGCCGCAAGCGGTGGCCGAGAACTGGGTCAACCGCGGCATCATCATCGAGGACACCGCCGATGACGGCAGCGGCATGAAATCCTCCTATGCGCCGTTCTGGCAATTGCGCTCGACCTACTGGTGGCGCTCGACCTTCCCGGCCAACAAGGACGTTCACGTTTCCCATCGCTACAAGCCGAGCGTCGGCGGCACGTCGTCGGTCAGCTTCTTCTATGACGGCCAGTTCCAGGGGCAATATGCGACATACAAGACCCGCTACTGCATGGACGACACGTTCGAGAACGCGGTGCGCAAGGCGGCGAAGGACAATCCGGAAGGCTATCCCAAATATTATGAAAGCCGCATCGCCTATATACTGACCACCGGCGGCAACTGGGCGGCGGGCACCATCGGTAAGTTCAAGCTGACCGTCGACAAGGGCAATCCGAAAGACTTGGTCTCGTTCTGCGGCGACAATGTCAAAAAGGTCGGGCCGACGAGTTTCGAGATGACCGCGAACGATTTTTACCCAGAGCACGACATCGATATCCTGCTGCTCGAACCGTCGGACAGCAATGGCGGGGACGCGAACTGATGCATGTGGCAATCTACGTCGCCATTGCCGAGAACGGCGTGATCGGGCGGGATGGCGGACTGCCATGGCGGCTCTCCACCGATCTCAAGCGCTTCAAGGCCGACACGATGGGCAAGCCCATCATCATGGGCCGCAAAACCTATGAAGGCATAGGCCGTCCGCTGCCGGGCCGGCTCAACATCGTCGTCACCCGTGACAAGAGCTGGCGCGCCGAGGGCGTCGAGGTGGCGCATACGCTGGAGGCCGCGATTCAGCTGGCAACGGTGCGCGCGCGCTGCATGGCCGGCATCGACGAGGCCTGCGTGATCGGCGGCGGTCAGATCTATGCCCAGGCGCTGCCGCTGGCCGACAGGCTGCACGTCACCCATGTGCTGGCCGCCGTCGACGGCGACGCGCATTTCCCGCCGATCGACGCCGAGACATGGCGCGTGGTCAGTTCGCAAGGGGTTCCGGCCGGGGAAAAGGACAGCCACGCAACACGCTATTCGGTTTATGAGCGCCGCCGCCCGATACTTTGATAGATAAAAAAAGTGCATTGAAGGACGACAAAGGGTCGCTACCGGCCCAAAACGGATGATGTCGGCGGCGCATCGCGTTGAAAGCGTGCTGTGGCGTCCCTATAGAAGAACAACACTGGATTTGCGCCGTAACTCCGGCGCTTGAGGGAATTCCAAGCGAAAGGACGTTCATGCCCTGGAACGACAAGAGTGGCGGAGGCGGCGGCCCGTGGGGC